>DATHNM010000070.1:0-4707 GCA_035486095.1 Bryobacteraceae bacterium | reverse complement strand
CAGGCATCCTGGCGCGTGTTCCAGAGACGGGTGTCAATGGACGTGGCGCTAACCGCACTCCCAACACCAGCAGCATCTATTTCGATGGCCTGCAGGGCGAGGCTCTGGTGATTTCACTCGACCTGAAAGGCTTCGCCGTATCCAGCGGCTCGGCCTGTTCCAGCGGCGCGGTTGAGCCATCCCACGTGCTGCTCGCCATGGGGCTGCCTCCCGAACGTGCGCGCGCCAGCTTGCGCTTCTCGCTCGGCCATTCGAATAATGAAGAGCAGGTGGACGCTTTGATAGAAGCCGTAGTCCAATCCACCGTCCAGTTGCGCAAACTTTCGCCGACGTATACCAGTGCCTGATCAAATCATTTCCGAAAGCCCTGTCGCAGTGGCCATGTCCGGCGGAGTGGACAGCTCCGTTGTCGCCGGACTATTGCAGCGCAGCGGCCGGCCCATCGTCGGTTTGACCATGCAGCTGTGGAATCAGCGCCGCTTGCCGGAGCTTACGCCCGCCGGCGGCGTCACCGGGCGCTGCTGTTCGCTGGACGACGTGTACGACGCGCGCCATGTGGCCGAGCACCTGGGCATTCCTTATTACGTGGTCAATTTCGAATCGGGCTTTGAAGAGCAGGTGATCAAGCCGTTTATCGATGATTATTTGTCCGGCCGCACGCCCATCCCCTGCACGCTGTGCAACAACTTCATTAAGTTCGATCAGTTTCTCGACATGGCCCAAGGCGTGGGCGCATCCCGCATCGCCACCGGCCACTACGCGCGCATCGGCTTTGACCGCGTCACCGGGCGCCATCAGATGAGCCGCGGCGTGGACCATACCAAGGATCAAACCTATTTCCTCTTTGGCCTGAAGCAGGAGCAATTAGCGCGAACGGATTTTCCGCTGGGCGGCTACACCAAGCTGCAGGTGCGCGAGCTGGCTCGCGAGCTGGGCTTACCGGTGGCAGCGAAACCCGACAGCCAGGAGATTTGTTTCGTTCCCAATGGCGATTACGCGGCCTTCATCGATGCCTATTTTCGCGAGCATGGCATCGCGCCGGAGAAAACCCAGGGCGAGATTCGCGACACCGAGGGACGCGTGCTGGGCGAACACAGCGGTGTGCATCATTTCACCGTGGGACAGAGGCGCGGATTGCGGGTGGCGGCCGCCGAGCCGCTTTACGTGATCTCCACCGAACCGGCCTCACAACGGGTGATCGTCGGACGAAACGAAGATTTACTGCGAGCCAAACTCACGGCCAGGGACATGAACTGGATTTCCATCGCGCCCATCTGCGGGCCCATTCGCGCTCAAGTCAAGATTCGCAACCGGCACCTGGCGGCGGATGCCACAATCCATCCACTTGGAAACGACGCTGCCGCGCGCATTGAAGTCCACTTCGATGAACCCCAGCGCGCCGTCACGCCTGGCCAGGCTGCGGTTCTCTACGATGGCGATCTTGTTTTGGGTGGTGGGTGGATCGAGTAGCGGCTTTTCTCCTCTGGTTTCTGGCCCACGCGCCTCTCGGGTTGGCCCGATTCTATACCGCACTTCTCGATCTTGCCATCCCACGCCTGCGCCGCACCGCGCTGCGCAACCTGGAACTGGCCTATCCGGAAAAATCGGCGGCCCAGCGGCGCGCCATCACCGATGAAGTGTTCCTCTCCATCGCGCGGCTGATCTGGGTTTTCGCGCGTTTCCCTAAGATCAATCATCAGAACATTTCCCAGTGGATACGTTACGAAGGGCTGGAGCATTATCTGGAGGCAAAAAAGGCCGGCCGGGGCATTCTTTTCGCCACTGCACATTTCGGGAATTGGGAACTCAGCGCCTTTGCCCACGCCCTGCTGACGGAGCCGATGCACATCATGATCCGACCGCTGGATAATCCCGGGATCGACCGTCTGGTGGAAGATCGCCGCCGCCTTTCGGGCAACCGCCTGATCGTCAAATGGGACGGCGCGCGAGCCGTCCTGCGCGCCCTGCATCAAAACGAAGCGGTCGGTGTTCTAATCGATCAGAACACTTCGTTGCAGGAAGGCGTTTTTGTCGACTTCTTTGGCATCCCCGCTTGCGCCAACACCGCTTTTGCGAAGATCGCGGGGAAGACCGGCGCCGCCGTCATTCCAGGCTTTGCCGTATGGTCTGAGATCGAAGGCAAATACGTGCTTAAATTTCATCCGCCACTTGAGATTTCAGGCGATCCCGATGAGGACACCCGGCGCTTACATAAAGTGCTGGAGCAGGTGATCCGTGAGCATCCCGGCCAATGGCTCTGGATACACCGGCGTTGGAAAACTCGGCCCGAAGGGCAGCCAGGCTTGTACAGCAATACTTGATATGGTGCCAGCTAAACTACCATTGCTGTTAGCTTTTCTTCCCCTACTTTCCTATTCACAAGATTTCACTACCGACGTCAAGGTGGTCAATCTCTTCGCCACTGTACGTGACGATCAAGGCCGTATTGTTCACAACCTCAGCAAGACGGATTTCACCCTGGATGAAGATGGCCGCGCGCAGACCATCCGCTATTTCTCGCAGGAATCCGGCCTGCCCTTGACCCTCGGCCTGCTGGTTGATACCAGCATCAGCCAGCGGCGTTTATTGGGCGAGGAGCGCGCCGCAAGCGTTCGCTTTCTCAATCAGGTGCTGCGCTCCGACCAGGATCGCGCGTTCATTATGCACTTTGATCGCGACGTGGAGCTGCTGCAGGATCTCACATCTTCGCGCGAGAAGCTGGGCGATGCTCTGGCGCAGCTTGCGGTTCCCAAGCGAGATCCGCGCGGACGGGAAGAAGGGGGAACCGCGCTCTATGACTCAGTTCTGCTGGCCGCGCAGGAAGTTATTGGAAAGGGCACCCGATCGGGCCAAAAAGCGCTCATCCTGCTCACTGATGGCGTAGACAACGGAAGCAAGGTCGATTTATCGCAAGCTATCGAATCCGCCCAGCGCGCCGACACCTTGGTCTATTCGATTCTTTTTGCGGATCGCGGCGCCTATGAAGGAGTCTACGCCAGCATGGCCGGTAAGAAGGCGCTGCAACGCATTTCCGTTGAAACCGGTGGCAGCTTTTTCGAAGTGTCCAGCAGCAAGCCGATTTCTGCCATCTACATGCGTCTGGAAGATGAACTGCGCGATCAATATAGTATCGGTTACACATCAGATAGAAGCGGAACAGCGGCGGGATATCGTAAAATCCACCTGACTACGCAGCGTCCGGGCTTATCGGTGCAAACCCGTGATGGCTATTATGCTAGCCGTTAGCGCCGGTGGCCGAAATCCACCAGCCTGGTGTCCCTCGGCCAAAGGGTCTTGTGGCAAATCACGTGATTGCAGCCACTTAGGAGTGGCAATCCAGATGCTCTTTAGGACGACTTGAGAGGCACAAAGAACATGAAAATAAATCCTCGATTCACTCTAACCGCCGCTTCCGTACTTATTCTTTCACTGGCAGGCACGTTGCCCGGTGTGGCTCAGGACGTCAACCAGGCACCGCCGCCTCCCCCTGCTCCCTCCGCTCCTTCCGGTGGGTGGCGCAAATTTCAGCCACAGGATCAGGCCGCGAATCAACCTGGCGATCCGACGCCCGCACCCGATGCAGCAGCCGGCCCCGGCGATCCGCAGGATCAGCAGCAGGGCCTTCCGCCGCAGGGCGGTCCCCCGCCCCGTTATGCTCCCACTACCATTTCGCTGCCGGCTGGCACCTGGGTGACGGTTCGTGTCAACGAACCGCTGTCGAGTGACCATAACCAAACTGGCGATGCGTTTACGGGAACGCTACTGCAACCCATCGTGGCCAACGGGCTGCTCATCGCGCGCCGCGGCGCCACTGTTACCGGCATAGTCTCTGAAGCTAAGAAGGCCGGCCGCGTGTCGGGCGTTTCGCACCTGGGTTTAGAGATTACTGGAATTCAGCTGGCTGACGGGCGTCAGGTTCAAGTGAAAACGAAATTGATGGATCGCCGGGGCAACACTTCTTATGGCCGCGATGCGGCTGCCATTGGAACCACCACGGCGGTGGGTGCCGCAATCGGCGCGGGTGTCAATGGCGGAGTCGGCGCGGGCGTTGGCGCCGCGGCCGGTTTGGTGGCATCCACCATCGGCGTGATGCTGACGCGCGGCCGCCCCACGGTGGTTTATCCGGAGATGCCGTTGACCTTCAACACCGAGACCCCGCTTACCCTCGATAATTCGCAGCAGGCTTTCCAATACGCTGCCCAGCAGGATTACAACGCAGGCGGTCGACCGGCACCGCGTCCAGGATACGGATCGGCCTATGGACCAGGTTATCGCCCATACCCGCCAGCCCCCTACTACGGCGGCTACTATGCAGCGCCCTATGCTTATGGTTATCCCTATCCCTACTACGGCCCGTCAGTCGTCTTTGGTTTTGGCGGACGCTGGGGTTATGGACGCCGCTGGTAAGAGAACTTAATTAAATAGGTGTCGATTCGGCCTCGCGGAAACCATCCGCGGGGCCTTCTTGTTGCGTGCCGGGCATGTTCGACAGCTCGGGTGTGACCGCCCAAGGGGAGGAGTCGCAAGACTTCCCCCTATCCCGATTATGCGACTTACTTCGCGTCCGCAATTCCCTCAGGACAGGCGAACTCCCGCAATTCGTCTTGGCCAGAGCCCGGCTTCGCCTTGCGGTACGTTTTCACTGTCTCCCACTGTTTGGTCAACGCCTTGGGATCGTTCACGGTAATCCGATCCTCCAGCAGGGTT
>DATHNM010000069.1:0-2142 GCA_035486095.1 Bryobacteraceae bacterium | reverse complement strand
GAAGGCGGGATTTCAGCCCAGACCGAGCGGGTGTTGGAAAACATCAAGGCGGTATTGGAGGCTTGCGGCGCTTCGCTCGATTCGGTCTTGAAGACCACGGTGTTTCTAAAGGACATGGAAGATTTCACGCCGATGAACCAGGTTTATGAGCGCTACCTGGGGAAGAATCCGCCCGCGCGATCGACCATACAAGCGGCCAAACTGCCGCGTGATGTCGGCGTTGAGATTGATGTGATAGCCGCGGTGGTGGCAGCCGCCTAAGATGTTGCGCACGCACTCCTGCGTGCACCACGATGAAAAAGGGCTAGTGCGCGGAATATTGCGGCTGCGGCGAATTCAGCATTATATCCAGCGTCTTCTGCTCTTCGTCCACGTCGAAGTTCTGTCCGAACGTCTGGTAGTTCTTCGCGATGATCTGCACCAGGATGGTGCCCTGCGGAATGGGGGGAATCTTTGCCAATCCTTCCTGATTGGTGCGCAGTTCCCACTCCTTGCGGATCTTCTTCCCCAGCTTCGTCACCGAGTGTCCTTTGACGAACTTGACGATCACGCTAGCGCCTTCCACCGGCCTGCCGCCCGGGCTTTTCACCGAGATGGTCAGCGTAGTCATATCCGCGCCCAAAATCGGCAAGAGCAGGGCGAACGAAAGGATCAGTGCGCGCATAGCTACTATCATAAGTCTTACGCAATATCGGGCAGCAGAAACTTCTGCTCGTCACCTGCCGCACGGGTGACTGCTTCGGCTGCCAGATAGCCGCTGCGAACCGCGCCCTCCATAATGGGGGGCCAGCCGGACCGGGTAAAATCGCCCGCCAGGAAGAGGTTCCCGAACCTGGTTGCGCTCCCTGGCCGCGCTTGCTCCAAACCCGGGCGCGCGGAGAACGTCGCGCGAATTTCCTTCACCACGTGGGCCTTTTCGAGCGTGGCTTCTTTTGCGATGGGGAAAAATTCCCCTAGTTCACGCAGCGCCAGTGCGATCACGTCGGCGCGCGGCATCTCCACCAGGCTGCGCGACGCGCTGACCACCAACTGCAAATATCGCCCGCCCGATTTGTTGAACATCCACTGTATTGTGCGATCCAGCAGGGTGGCATGCGGCAGTTCGGTGATCGGGCGATCGAACCACAGGTGTATGCCGGTGATAGGCGAGTGCTCGAAGCCTTCCAGCTTCAGATCCAGCTCCGGAATCACGGCCGGCAGGCGTTCGAAGGGCAAGGCGGAGATGTAGTAATCGGCCGAGTGCTGTTCGCCCCCCGCCATCAACCCGCGAATTGCGCCCTGGTCTGTAATTACGCGTTCCACCGGCGTGCGCGCATGCATGCGGACGTTGGGGATGCTATCCCAACCTTTCGGTCCATACAAGTCTCCCAGCGGCACGGCTGGAATGCCCATCTCGTAACTATCGGAGCGAGCCAAAAACCCCAGCCAGAAAACCTGAAAACCATGGCTCGCGGCCATGCGATCCAGATCTTCATTTATGGCGCTCACCAGAACCTGATTCCAGAAACGGCTGATGGCGCGCTCGGTCTGGTGTTTTTCCCGCAGCCACTGGAGCATGGTGATTTTGTCCAGATCCTGGCGCCGTCCATGTTCGCGGCGGATGGCCAGCATGGCGGCCGCAATGGCGACTTTGTCGGCCGCGCTCAGGAACTTCAGATCCAAGAAGCTGCCCGTAAAGTGCAGCGGAGCGGGCAGCCCCCCGGCCTGCAGAACCGAAGTCCGGCCGCCCGGTTCGATAAAGAAAAACTGCTGGTGAAACTGGATGCGGTCGGCCACGCCCAGGCGCCGGTAGAAATCCATCAGATTGACGCAGCAGCGCAGCAGCACATGCTGGCAGTTGTCGATCACTTCGGAAGTATCGCCGGGAAGGGGGTAGGAAGTAGCGCGGCCACCCAGGAATCCACGCGCCTCAAAGAGGTCCACCTGGAATCCGGATTGGCCCAGGGCGGCAGCCGAGGCGAGGCCGGCCAAACCTCCGCCGATCACGATCGCCGATGGCACGGTGGATTCTGAGCCGCTGGGGTCAGCAAGCGGTTCTTAGCCTTTTCAGAATATTAGCCGAGCGCGGGAACATGCGCGCGATGGCCGCCACCGCCCCCGCTGCTGTTGATCAGCAACACCGCGATGGACAGCACAACAACC
>DATHNM010000068.1:0-3098 GCA_035486095.1 Bryobacteraceae bacterium | reverse complement strand
GCGGTCAAGATGATCGCGGCGACACTGGACCGTAATCTGGCATCGCTGGACGTGCTGACCCGCTGGGAGCCGGCCGAATTCCGCGTGGAGATCAGCGGCTGCTCGCGCTCCGGATTGGCAGCGGCCGCCGAGCGCCTGCGGCTGCTGGTGAGGGCGTCCACGCTGGAGTGGTGGGGAGACCGGTTGCGTGTGACGGTATCGGTGGGGGGCGCCACCGCGGAGCCTGGCGACACCCTGGATGCGCTCGAAGAGCGGGTCGCACAAGTCTATGCAGGCTGTGTAGCCAGCGGCGGCGATCGCTCGGCCGTGGTGCACCTGATCGGGAATAAGGCGGGCGGAAGTGGGGCCAAGCCATGTTTGCCATAATCGGAATCGTTTTGGTTTTTGGAGCCGTGGTGGGCGGCTACCTCATGGAGCATGGGAACCTGAAGGTCCTCATGCAGCCGGCCGAACTGCTCATTATTGGCGGCGCCGGGCTGGGCACCTTGCTGACAGCCAATCCACTGCCCGTGTTGAAAGCCCTGCTGGGCGGACTTGCGGCCGTATTCGGCAGCTCCAAGTTCGACAAGGGCTTTTACCAGGCGACGCTCAAGCAGATGTTTGACGTGATGCAGAAGGCGCGCAAGAAAGGCTTGACCGAGTTGGAAGCCGATGTAGAAAAGCCCGATCAAAGCGAACTGTTCAAAACCTGGGATCACCACTTGCGCGATTTTGTCTGCGACACCTTGCGCATGGCGATGACCGGTGGCCCCACGCCCTTCGAATTGGATCAAGTCATGGAGCTGGATATGGAAGTTCACCACCACTATGCGCACCAGCCGGCTAATGCGCTCAACACCGTGGCCGATTCGCTGCCCGGCTTGGGAATTGTGGCTGCGGTGCTGGGCGTGGTGATCACCATGGGCGCTATCGGCGGCCCGCCGGAAGAGATCGGCCACAAAGTGGCGGCGGCGCTGGTGGGCACCTTCCTCGGAATTCTGCTGTGCTACGGGCTGCTGGGTCCCATGGCCGGGAAAATGGGCAAAGCCGCCGAAGAAGAAGGTCATTTCTACCACGTTGTTCGGGTGGCTCTGATTGCGTTCCTCAAGGGCACCTCGCCGGCCATGTCGGTGGAGTTCGGCCGGCGCGCCGTGCCGGGACACGTGCGCCCCAGCTTTCAGGAGCTGGAAAATGCTTGCAAGGGAAAGGCGGCGGCATAATTCCATGGCGGCAGATAAATCGGATCAGCTCCTTATCCAGCCCATCATCATCGTCAAGAAAATCGTTCACGCCGGCCACCACGGCGGGGCGTGGAAGGTGGCCTATGCCGACTTCGTCACGGCCATGATGGCCCTGTTCATTGTTCTGTGGCTACTCAGCTCCAGTGCCGAAGTCAAGAAAGCCGTCGGCGGATATTTCCGCGACCCCACTGGCCGCAGCGCGCAAAATGGATCGGGTCAAAGCGGATCCAGCGAAAACATCGGCATCGGCAAGGACGATATGGGAAAGCTCAAAGACAAGCTGGAAGCCGCTATCCGGCAGGCGCCTGAAGTGGGGAAACTGAAGGACCAGGTTCTGATGAGCGTCACTGGGGAGGGCCTGCGCATAGAGCTGCTCGAAAGCGCTGCTAGCTCGTTCTTTGAAGCCGGTAACGCCCAGCCGACTTCGACGGGCGAAGAGATGCTGCAGCTGCTGGCCGCTCAACTCGGGAAACTTCCCAACCGGCTTTCCGTGGAAGGTCACACCGACGCCAATCCCTATATCTCTGCAACTGGTTATTCCAATTGGGAGTTGTCGTCCGATCGTGCCAACGCTGCCCGGAAGCTGATACAACAGTTCGGCGTGCGGACAGACCAGGTGGATGACGTGCGCGGATTCGCCGATCAAAGGCTGCGCAAGCCCCAAGATCCCACCAGCGCGTCTAACCGGCGCGTTTCCATCGTCGTGAAGTATAGGACACCCAGCGATGCGCCCGCTCCCGCGCCGGGCGGGAAACCGGACGCGTCCATGGCGAAAGCCGCGGCCACCCCGCCACCGGTTCCGCTAAAACCTGCGGCCGCCATCCCGGCATCCGGAAAAAAGTAACCCTCGGCCGGTTCATCGGCGCTACGTTTTTTCCCGCGTTCGGTTCTTGGCGTACTACGTTCTCTCTGATAAAATTGAACTTGAGCCCGGTAACATCCTAGCGGCGGATAGAGTATTAAACCCCTTGCTTCCACCATCTGCCCTGTTTATACTGGCTTTTTTCGCCGATGATGAACTTGAGTATGATACCGCGGGACGATGTGGATCCACTGGCGCCGCAGCGTGAGGCAGCCATGTTCTACGGTCTTTTCCTGCGCGGCCATTCCGCTGAAACTTTGCGGCGCGATATCGATGTGCCGAAACCGGTGCTCGAGAAATGGCTGAGCCGCCAGCGCTATGAGACCGGTTTCCGCGACGCCCTGCGGCGTGTGTACCAATATCGCAAGCAAGTTCTGGCCATCTTCGATGAGCTGGTCCTGAACGAAAAGAACCGGCCGCCCTTCGTCCAGTAACCTGTTTTTCATTTTCACCCCGCCCGCTTCCCTTTACACTAGAGAGAGATGAAACATACCGAAACCCAGTCCTTACCTGAGGCGCATTTGCATCCCGAAGACGCCAAGGCCCGCCTGCTCTCCACTCCCACGCGCCCCTTCGATCCGGTGGGCGCCACCAGCGCCAGCGAAATCCTGACGCGCATGCAAGGCACTGCCTTTCAGGGCAAACAGCTTGGGCTGGCATTTGAAGTATGGAAGCGGATGCTGGGTGACCGCTGCACCATCATGATGGGAATGTCCGGCGCCATGGTTCCGGCCGGGATGCGTCGCCTGGTGGTCCGCATGATCGAGCACCGGCTCATCGATTGCCTGGTTTCCACCGGTGCCAATTTTTTCCATGACTTCCATGAGACCATGGGCCATTTTCACTACCAGGGATCGCCCGCCACCGACGATGTGCTGCTGGCCGAGAACCTGGTGGACCGGATGTACGACGTGCTGGCGGACGAGGAAAAGTTTCGCCAGCACGATCAGTGGATCGGGCGCTTCGCGGCCTCGCTGGATCAATCGCGGCCCTATACCACGCGCGAATTCCTTTAC
>DATHNM010000067.1:0-6118 GCA_035486095.1 Bryobacteraceae bacterium | reverse complement strand
CATCTTCTTCGCCGGGTCCGCGCGCTATCTGCTACCCATTGCCTTGCCCATAGCGATTCTCGCCACTCAGCGCGCCAGTTCAAGGCTTCTTGGAATCAGCCTGGCCTGCGGATTCGCCCTCAGCCTCACGCTCGCCCTGGTTAACTATCAGCATTGGGATGGTTACCGCCAGTTCGCGCGCAGCCTGCAGAGCGATGCCGGAGCAAAGCGCCTCTGGATCAACGGCGAATGGGGGCTCCGGCATTACTTCGAATCGGAAGGCGGCCTCCCGCTGCATCAGGGCCAGGCGATTCATCCCAACGAAATGGTGGTGTCCAGCAAGCTCAGCTATCCCATCCCTTTTACCAGCGGCGGTGGAGTGCTCGCGCCGGTGGCCCAGCGCACCATCACATCGCCCATCCCCCTGCGAATCGTCGCGCTGGAAGGCCGCGCGGCTTACTCCACCACCATGCAGGGCCTGCGTCCGTTCGATATTTCCCGCGCACCAATCGATCTGCTCAGCGCCGAATTGATGATCGAGCGCAAGCCTGCCCTCACCGATCTGCCCATGAACGCCCCCCAAGCCGAACAGCAAATCGTCGGCGGCCTCTATCAACTTGAAGGCGGCCAATGGCGCTGGATGAGCCAGTCCGCGACCATTCTCTTGAAGCCGCCGCAGCAGCCGACGCCCCTGACGATTCACTTCACTATCCCCGTTGCATCGCCGGCGCGCCAGGTGATCCTCGCGCTGAACGATCACACGGTCGCTTCCCAAACCTACGCCGCTCCGGGCGCGTATTCGCTCTCCAGCGCTCCACTGAAGCCCGACGGCGACACCGCCAAACTCACCGTCACGGTGGACAGAAGTTTTTCAGTCCCCGGCGATGGCCGCCAGCTGGGAATCATCCTGACTGAGGTCGGGTTCCGCTAGCGCTCAAAGGTGGGAAACTGAAGGTATGAAGCCAATCGACAAGAAAATCGACCAGGATATAGACGACGGCAACATCCCCGAACCAATCGAAGACCTTACCGCCGAATACCTGAGAGAGGATAGTGAGATTGGAGGCCGCAAACCCGACTTGGGCGAAACCGAAGAGGATCCGTCGGAGCTTTAAAAGATCGTACCGGGATTTGGAACTCGCCCGGCAACCGCCTGCATTACCTGGTCCACACCGATCTGCTCCAACGTCCCGCTGACCACCGACGCGCGCTCGCACCTGGGCGCCCACACCGCCGGGTCCGTCGGCCCGAAGATCGCTACTACCGGAGTTCCCACGGCCGCGGCCAGATGCGTGATTCCGGAATCATTGCCGATGTAAATACTCGCTCCGGCCAGCCAGCATCCCAGTTCATGCAAATTCTCGAACCGTGTTGCGCCGGCGAAAACCTCTTCCGGCCCCGCACACCATCGCACCGGCATTGGCAGGCGCGCCGCAACTTCGCGAAAACGCTCTAGCGGCCAGTTCTTCCGTGCGCTTCCCGAGAATGGATGGATCACGGCGAAATCACCGCGCGTTCTGCATTCGCACTCAATCCTGGGAACGGCTACACCATCGCCGCCCGCCTGTTGCAGGAAGAAATCCGCCGCGTGAATCTTCGCGCCTGCCTCGGGCAGAGCGTCCAGAAATTGAAACGGTAATTCTAGCGCGCGCACCTGCTCCCGAAACTCCACCCGATTCGCGCCATACCAGGAAACAATCGAATCGAAGGACGCGAGCTTCGCCACCAACCCCGCCGGCGGCTCTACGTTCGGCAGCCCAAGCAAATCAAGGCCCGTCGACGCAATTCCCCTCGCCTCCGCAAAACCAATTAGCGGGGCAAGCGCGGAAGGAACCCACACCTCGGTGTATTCTTCCCGCAGATGTTCCATCGCGGGCAGCGACAAAATGCAATCGCCAATGCCTCCAGGTCGAATAATCAGCCGGCGCAAAGGCAGCTCAGTGGATGCTGTGGCTGGTCTCCCATAGGGGACCATTCACGTCCTGGATACTCAGGTGCACCGCCTTGGCCTTCTCCAGATCGCCGTTACCCACCTCGAAATGAGCGGCCACCATGCGGTCTACCGTGCCGTGCGGAGCAATGGTGTCCTGTAATCCCAACCCGTCGTTGTACTGATCGCCCAGAAACCGATTGTATTGAAACATCTGCTTCAGATCGCTCTTCGATATCGTGACGCCATCCAGCATTTCGCCATTCGACTGCTCGAGCGCAATCTCCACGTTCCGCACCGTGAAGGGCAGATCGGATGGATTCGTCACCCGAAAGTCCATCACCGCGAGGCTGTTCCCATCCCCGAGCGCTCCCGTGCGAACCTTGAGGATACTCCCCTGTAACTCAAGATGCGCTCCCTTATTGGCGTTCAGAATCACTACCACGGCGATGGCGATGGCTACCAAACCAACGCCAAAAAAGATCAAAATCCGTTTGCTCATGACCAACCAGTGCGTTAATCGCCCAGCAATCTGCCGTAGCCGTGCAGGCTGGTGACATTATCGCAAACGGCCTTGATTCCCGCCGTGATCGGAATAGCCAGCAACAAGCCGACTCCGCCCCATATGGTGCCCCAGAACATGAGCGCCACCGTCACCACCAGCGGATTCAGATGCACGCGCGACCCCACCACTTTGGGATACAGCAGGTTCATCGCGATCAGGTGCAGCATGGCGACAACCAACGCGATCATGACGTATATCGTCGGCTGGTTGTAAATGATCAATCCGGCCGCCAGCGGCGGCATCATGGCAAGCGGCAGCCCGACATACGGCACCAGGCTGAGGAATCCGCTCAAGGGCCCCACCAGAGGCCAGTAGGGAAGGCGGATCGCAAAAAAGAATGAGCAGCTGATAGTGGCCAGAATCAATCCGAGAATAAAATTGCCAATGACGTAGGCCCGTACCATGTCGGCCACTCCCTGCCAGCTCTTCCCCACAATTTGCCGCTCCGATCCGCTGAACAGATACAGGAAGCTGCGCCGCATGTGATCGCGCCAGCTGAGCATGAAGTAAACCAGAAACGGCACGAAACTCGCCATCAGCAATACATCGTAGAACGACCGCATGTAGCCGTATACATAAGTCAGCAGCGGCGTCGGCTCAGTATGGATGCGAACTTCCGGAATCTGTGCCGGCGAAGGCGGCGGTTCCACCACCTTGGCTCCGCGCTTCCTGCGCCCGGTCTCCGGCGGCGGAACTCCCGGCGGCAGCGGCGCATCCTGGAAGCGTTTGGGAATCATCACCTGGTAGGTTCGCTTCTCCACGTCGTCCACTTGCGCCGCCACGTTGTCCACCAGCTCGTTCATGCGCTGGCTGAAGGTGGGCAGCTCTTGCTCAAAGCCGGCGAACTGCGTGTAAAGTCCCAGCCCCAACAGATATAAAACCAGCAGTGCGACGCTACAGACGATGAAACTTGCCACCGAACGCGGCATCCGCAATTTCAGGAAGGGCGTCACCAATGGATCCAACAGAAACGCGATCGTGATGGCCACCACGATAGTGATGAAAAATACCCGGCCGTAGTACAGCAGCGCCACGGCGGCGGCCACTGCCAGTATGGTCACCCCGGCTTGCGTCTGCTTCTGCACCGGCAACTTCGGCGTGGGAGTGGGGATGAGCGTGGACATCTGAACCGCAGTCTACTCTATGATGAAATGAAATCGGCCGAAACAGCAATCGAAATCAGGGCTGCGGCGCAGTTTGGGCCAGTTTTGTCCATTTTTTATGACTTCAGGCAGAATCTTGGCCCTCGATCTGGGCAAACGGCGCATTGGACTGGCCCTCAGCGATGAGCTCGGCGTCACCGCTCAAGGCCTGGAAACCCTCCAACGCACTAATATTCGCGAGGATCTGGCCCACCTGGCGAAACTGGCCTCGCACCACAACGTCACACTGATACTGATGGGAAATCCGCTGCACATGAGCGGGAACGAAGGACGCGGCACCCAACACGCCCGCGAATTTGGCGCACGTTTGGAGGCCGCCACTTCCATTCCGGTTCAATTGTGGGACGAACGTCTCACCACCGTGCAAGCCCAGCGCGTGCTGCGCGAAAGCGGCGTCAGCATTGAGAAGCGAGCCAAGGCTGTAGACCGGCTGGCCGCTGTGATTCTGCTGGAAAGCTTCCTTGACTCCCGCCAATCATGAAGCGCCTGCTCATCGTTCTCACCTTCCTGGCCCTGCTCAGCGCAGGAGTGGCCTATGTTTCGCTGAGAACCCCCTACCAGGGCTTTCACCAGCCTGTGATTCTCGATTTTCCCAAGGGCACCAGCACCGAAGCCATGGCGAACGACCTGGCGCGAAACGGAGTCATCCGTTACGCGTGGCAGTTCCTGCTGCTCCGGGTGATTGATCCCGGCAAAAAGCTGCAAGCCGGCGAATATCGCTTCGCGCGCGCCGATACACCGTCCAATGTCCTGGATCGCATCGCGCGCGGCGACGTCTTCTTCTACGAGCTCAGTGTGCCCGAGGGCAGCAACATATTTGACATCGCGGCCAGCGTCGGCCAGTTCGATTTTCTGAAAGCCTCTGACTTCCTGACTGCCGCGCGAAACCCGGCCCTTATTCGCGATCTGGCGCCCAACGCGCCCACGCTGGAGGGCTATCTTTTCCCGGCCACCTATCGAATCACACGCGCCACCACCGTACAACAGCTGTGCGCCATGATGACCGGCCAGTTCCGCCGGCAATGGCGGGAACTGCAGGCTTCGGCGCAGCAGCCCGTAAATGACATTGTCACGCTGGCTTCGCTGGTGGAAAAGGAAACCGGCCGTCCCGAAGATCGGCCGGTGGTGGCGTCCGTTTATGCGAACCGCCTGCGAAAAGGCATGGCCCTCGATTGCGATCCCACCACTATTTACGCGGCACTGCTTGACGCGCGCTATCGCGGGACCATCTATCGATCCGATCTGAATAGCGACAACGCCTACAACACCTACAAGCACGCCGGACTGCCGCCCGGCCCCATTGCGAATCCTGGCGTGGCGGCGCTGAAAGCCGCGCTCGCGCCCGCGGAAACAAATTATCTGTATTTTGTCGCCAAGCCAGACGGCTCGGGCGGTCACCAGTTTTCGGAAACCATCGAGCAGCACAACCTGGCCGTTCAGCAGTATCGCCGCGGCGCCAAGCCGTGAGCCATGCTTCCGTTCCAGCTGGTTTACCATCCGCGCTACGATCTCAACCTGGGCCAGCACGTTTTTCCCGCCCGCAAGTACCGCTTGATTCGGGAGCGCCTGATTCAAGAGCGCTTCGCCGAGCCGGCCGATTTCATCGAACCACAGCCCGCTTCAGGCGAGGATATTTCGCGAGTCCACCATCCCGGCTGGGTACATCGCCTCAAAACCGGCACACTCACCGCGGCCGAAATCGTAAAACTCGAAATTCCCTACTCGCAGGAAATGGTGGATGGATTCTGGCTGGCCACCGGTGGAACCATACTGGCCGCCCGCAATGCGGTGCGCGATCGCATCGGGTTTAACATCGGCGGAGGATTTCACCATGCCTTCCCCGGCCACGGCGAAGGATTTTGCGCCATCCACGACGTCGCCATCGCCATCCGCGCGCTGCAACACGAGCGTGTGATTGAAAAAGCGCTTATCGTTGATTGCGACGTTCACCACGGCAATGGCACGGCCGCGATCTTCGCCGGTGACCGCAGCGTGCTCACGCTTTCGCTGCATCAGTTGAACAATTATCCCAACGAGAAACCCCCATCGGTGATTGACGTCGACCTGCGGGACGGCGTTGAAGACGACGAATATCTGGATCGCCTGCAGGGCGCGCTCAAAGTCGCGCTGAGCTTCGCCCCCCACTTGCTGCTGTACCTCGCCGGAGCCGACCCGTACCGCGACGACCAACTCGGCGGCCTGGCGCTCACCATCGAAGGTCTCAAGCGCCGCGACCAGCTGGTCATCGAAACAGCGTTGGCCCAATCTGTCCCGGTAGCCGTGGTCCTGGCCGGCGGCTATGCCCGCGATACCAACGATACCGTGACCATTCACTGCAACACGGCCAGAGCCGTTAGAACCGCTCTTATGCAAGAATCAGGACAGCCCTGGAATGATCACCGCAAAGGCGCTGGATAACCATCTGGACCAACTATTTGCGCTCTTGGAGCGGCTGCATTTCGCGCTGGCGAGTGCAGGAAT
>DATHNM010000066.1:0-2622 GCA_035486095.1 Bryobacteraceae bacterium | reverse complement strand
GGCGTCGGAGGCGGGCAACACCCAGCCACTCCATAGACGATCTCCATAATTCATTTGTGGAGGGTCTACCGCCCAGGTCCTCGCGGTTTCGGTCTGCTCCGCGGGAACCGGCAGCGTCGAAATCAAGCGATAGCCGGAGGTGTAAAGTCCGTCGTTAGCCGGGTATTCCTCCTGGTCGGCTTTCGAAGGCAGCCGCTCGCGCTGATTTGGTTTGCCGAATTCGGCCCAGACCATCATCCGCGAGGCCATGTCGGCGGTGATTACCTTGGCATCCATGGCGGTGGCGCTCACTAACGGCGCGGTATGAAACGCCATGAATCCGAACTGTTCGTCGATCTTGCCCTTGTACTCGCGATACAGCGCCTGCCACTTGAGATCGCGATTGGTGGGGACATAAGGAACATACGCGGGCGCGCCGTTCGGATCGGGACTCTCTTCCAGCCGGACGTTCAAATCCTTGGCGTTATTGTCGCCCCAATAGAAGCCTTCGGTGCCGCCAAACCAATCGTTCTTGGAACTGCGGTAAAGACGGCTCTTGTAGGTACCCAGCTCGAACAGCGCGATCTCGTTGGTCTTGGCGTCGCCCAGCAGCCATTCGTTGGTGTACAGGCCGTTGTTCCGGGTGCTCAGATACTCCACAACTTTGTCGATGTTGTCGCCGTATTGAATCGCTTTGCGGGCGCGATAGGCGATGGGAGTGCCATTCATGTTGAAGGGGCTTTGATTGATGGTGGTCTCGGTGAGCACCACGCCGGCATCGTTCTGATACCAATCCGTGCCGCTCTCGATGCCGCCGGGATAGCTCTGCATCAGGATGCGATGGCCGCTGGCGGGTTTGATGTCGAGCATTACGTTGGTCTGCTCGGCCAGCGTGAGCGGCCACCAGGTGGTGTGGCCAATCACCATGCGTCCATCGCGAGTGGCCGCGCCGGTAGCGGCGAAGGCGCTGCAATGGTCCGGCGCCGCGCCCCGTTTGCGATTCACATAGTTGGGAGCGATCATGCGAAGCCCTTGCAGCCCGTTCGGCGTTACGTTTAGCGCCGCGCTCAGATCGCTCAGTTCCACCGTGGTGTTCAGCACCACGATGTCGGTGAGATCGATGGGCCGGCCCTCCCAGCGCGCTCCGGCGTCGGAAGCACCGTCGGCAATGCCTTTCATCTCGGCGAGAATTTCCTGATCGAAGCCGTGCATAAACAGCGCAGTGACGGTGGTACGCGCCAGGTTCCAGCTTTTGTTTTTGCCCTTGGGATCCAGCTCGGCTGCGCAGCGCTCCATATATTGCGGTATCTCTTTGGCCATCAGATGCCCGTGCTGGTAGCCGCGTTCATAAGGCTGGCCTTCGATGTGGACATAAATCCATCCGCCCACCGGATAGCGGTAGGCCGGGCCATATGTGGTGACAGCGGCTGCGGCCGGCCATGCATCCACGCCCGTCGCTTCTTCCATCGCGACGCCTGAAAACCACGCCTTGCCATCGAATGTCCCGCCATAGGCGACGGTGAGCACGATGTTGTCGTGCGCGCGGGTGGCGGTGAAACGGAGATGCACGCGTGTCCAATCGCTCGTTCCGGCAAACGATTCCGATTGCACATCAAACGGGAGGGACGCCATGCTCAACGCGGCGCCGGTGGCGATAGGCGAGCGATCCAGATCATGCACCGTGAGTTTGTCGGTATGGATCCAGCCCGTGAGTTCATAGCTCTTCCCGATGGTGAGCGCAATGGCTGTCGATTGAACCCGTGCGT
The DNA here is from genome assembly GCA_035486095.1 of Bryobacteraceae bacterium. GTDB lineage: Bacteria > Acidobacteriota > Terriglobia > Bryobacterales > Bryobacteraceae > Palsa-89. Next base: position 877 of record DATHNM010000066.1, on the reverse strand, counting down.
CACGGGCGGCGCTGCCCGATTCCAGACGCATCGACATCTGGCCATCGTGGGTGACAACGGCGTCGGTGGCGGCGGTGCCGCGCAGCGTAGTCCAGGCCGGCTTAGGGCTATCGAACGAGGCGTGAAACAGTGGAGTCCCGCCGCGCAGGGAAGCCACAACCAAAAGAGCCAGGAGCAACTGCCGCATATCTAATGAAATCACAAAAGAGGATGTGGGAGGGATGTTAAAACAAAAAGGCCCGCCCCGAAGGGCGAGCCGATTTGAGCATTCTGAATTCTGACTTCTCGAATTCTTCTTAGTAATCCATCTCCGGTCCGCCGTGCCCACCGGGGGCCGGGGCTGCCTTCTTCTCCGGAATCTCGGCGATCATGGCTTCAGTGGTGAGCATGAGGGCCGCGATGGAAGAAGCGTTCTGCAGGGCCGACCGCGTTACCTTGGTCGGATCGATGACGCCCGCCTTCACCAGGTCTTCGTACTGCGCGGTGGCAGCATTGAACCCGAAGTTGGAGTCGCTGTTGACGCGGATCTTCTCGATCACAATCGCGCCTTCATAACCGGCGTTGCCAACAATCTGGCGAACCGGCTCTTCACAAGCGCGCCGGATGATATCCACGCCGATTTTCTCGTCACCGGGAAGGGTGAGGCCGTCCAAAGCCTTGGCTGCGCGCAGAAGCGCGACGCCGCCGCCCGGAACAATGCCTTCCTCGACGGCCGCACGGGTAGCATGCAGCGCGTCTTCCACACGAGCCTTCTTCTCTTTCATCTCGGTCTCGGTGGCCGCGCCCACCTTGATCACCGCAATACCCCCGGCCAGCTTGGCCAGACGTTCTTGCAGCTTCTCGCGATCGTAATCGCTGGTGGTCTCTTCAATCTGGG
>DATHNM010000065.1:0-5485 GCA_035486095.1 Bryobacteraceae bacterium | reverse complement strand
GCGTGCATTTCCTGACGCAGCCAGTGGAAGAAGCTGATCAGCTGAAAGCCGCCATCCAGGGCATTCAGCCGTCGGATGAACAGAGTTCCTATGGCGAACTGGCGCGCGCCCTGCGGACCATTTCGCAGAGCTCGCACATTCCGCTGGAAGTGCATTTCGCGAGCGACCTGCAGAAATCGTCCATGCCGCCCGCGTTCGCCGACCTGCGCCTGGCCAGCGACACCAAGCTGGTGTTTCATTCCGTGGCCGATTCGCAGGATCCCAACTGGATGGTGGAAAGCGTCACCGCGCCCGCCAAGATTTACGATCCGAAGAAAGTTCGCGTGCAGGCCGTCATCGCAGGCGTGAACACGCCCGCGGCCAAGCGCACGGTGTCGCTGGCGCTGGATGGCAAGGTGCTCGAAAGCAAAACCGTGGACGTGCCCGCCAACGGCCGCGTCTCCGCCGAGTTCCTCTCGCTCGATTCACCGCACGGCTTCCACAAAGGGGAAATCCGCATCGAGCCCGGCGATTCGCTGCATGAAGACGACCGGTTCGATTTCGCCATCGAGCGAACCGATCCGCATCCGGTCTTGTTCCTGCATCCGGCCGGCCAGGACAGCGACGAGTTGTATTACCGGTCCGCGCTCGAATCGGTTTCCGAGGCCGGCTTCACGCTGGAACCACTGGCCGTGGAACAAGCTGCCAATCAATCGTTTTCCAAGTACGCGTTCGTCGTCCTGTGCGACGTGGGAAGCATGCCGGCGGGCCTGGAAAACAGCTTGCGGGCTTATGTCGCCGGCGGTGGATCGCTGCTGATCGCGCTGGGTCCGCTTTCTGCCGCGCTCAGCCACGTTCCGGTATCGAACGAAACCATCCAGGGATCCAGCTACGCGGCCCTCAATGGTTCGCGCTTTGAAACAGTGGCTTCCGCCGATGCTGAACATCCCACGCTGCGCCGCGCCAACAAATTGGATGGCGTTAAGTTTTATCAGGTAATCAAGGTGGATCCCGGCCAGTCCCGCGTGATCGCGCGCCTCACGAATCAAGTGCCGCTGCTGCTGGAAAAACAGGTGGGCGAAGGCCGCGTGATTGTTTTCACCTCTACCTTCGACAAGATCGGGAACGATCTGCCGCTGCACGCTTCGTTTGTTCCGTTTGTCGAAGAGACGGCGCGCTATTTGGGCGGCCAGCAGGATCGCTCCACTAACCTGGCGGTGGATTCGTATGTAGAATTGCGCTCTGCCAAGGAACGCGGCGCAGCCATCGACGTGACGGAGCCGGATGGCACCCACCCGTTCTCGCTCAAGGATGCCACCACCACGCAGAACTTCCAGGTGACGCGCGAAGGCTTCTACGAAATTCATCGCGCCAACGGCCGTCAGGAAATGATTGCCGTGCATGCCGACCGCCGCGAATCAGACCTCACGCCCATCCCGCAAGAGACGCTGGTCTTGTGGAAGAACACCGGCCTTGGCCCGGACACGCCCTCGGGCGATGGTTCGGCCCCGGATACCCAGGCGCGCCCCTGGAGCTTGTGGCGCTACGCTTTGCTCCTGGTCCTGATAACGGCGATAATCGAATCAGTATTAGCGAGCCGATATCTTTCGGTGGAGAAGGAGGTCGCTTGAACGCTCTCGACCAACTGAATGGTTACCTTCAGCGCCTGGAAAAGCGCCTGCGCTTTCTGGCCGTTTCCAAGGGAACGTCGCTTGTCACCGTTTCGGCACTGGTGATTACGGTGCTTCTGGTCTGGATCATCAATCGCTACGCCTTCTCACCGGCCAGCCTGCTCACCGCCCGCATTTTCCTATTCTTGTCGGTCGCCGTGGCCATCGCGTTCGGCCTGGTCATCCCGCTGCTCAGTCTGAATCGCCGCAACGCCGCGCGCCAAGCCGAACAGAAATTCCCCGAATTCCAAGAGCGCCTTCTGACGCTGGCCGAGAAGCCCAACACATCCGATCCGTTCCTGCAGTTGCTGGCCGCCGACACCATGCGGGTTGCCGAAACCAGCGAACCGGAGCACCTGGCGTCCAACGGCCCCATCTTCGGATTCCTGGCTTCGGCGGCTGTCGCCGTGGCCGTGCTGTTGTGGCTGATCCATGCCGGTCCAGGCTATCTGGGTTATGGAACGTCGCTGCTGTGGGCGGGTGCGCCGAAATCCGGCAATCATGCGTTCTATGACATCGCCGTTACTCCCGGCGATCGCGCCGTGCGCCGCAAGGCCGATCAATTGGTCACCGCGCAGCTTCTGGGATTCGATTCGCCCAAGGTGCGGTTGTTTGCCCAATACCGCGGCACGTCGAAGTGGGAGCAGGTTGACATGCAGCCGTCGCCCGGCGCATCCACGTATGAATTCCTGTTTAGCAGCCTGGCCGACAACGTCGAATACTACGTCGCAGCGGGCGCCGTTGAATCCAAGCACTACAATCTGCGCGTGGTGGATCTTCCTGCCGTCAAGAAGATCCGCGTCACTTATCATTACCCGTCCTGGACGGGAATGAAGGATTCGGTGGAAGATCCGGGCGGCGATTTGCGCGCCGTCGAAGGCACCGAGGCGGAAGTGGCCATCCTCACCGATCGCCCATTAAACAAGGGCATACTGATGTTGGGTGACGACCGGCAGATTGAGCTGAAAGCGAAAGATGCACCACCCGAAGAAGGGAACTGGGTTACCGCCCGGGTGACGCTCGACAAAGACGGTCTCTATCACATCGCGGCTATTGACCGCGGCGAGAACGTCCGGCTTAGCGAAGATTTCTTTATTGAAGCACGTAAGGATTCTGCGCCAACCGTGAAGATCGACCGGCCTGGGCGTGATGCGAAAGTCAATCCGATCGAAGAGGTGACCATCACCGTCAATGCCGACGATGATTTCGCGCTAAACGAAGTTGCGCTGCATTACTCCGTCAACGGCGGCGCGGAAAAAACCGTGGAGCTGCTGCCGCAAAAAGGGGTCAAGACAGCCAGCGGCAAATACGTTTTATCGCTGGAGGATTATAAGCTGGCTCCCGGCGATCTGATCAGCCTGTACGCCGACGCCAAGGACGCGCGCAATACCACCAAGACCGATATCTACTTCATCCAGGCGGAGCCCTTCGAGCGCAATTACTCACAGGCGCAATCCGGAGGCGGCGGGGGCGGCATGGGTGGCGGCGATAACGATCAGCAGATCTCGCAGCGCCAGAAGGACATGATTGCCGCCACCTGGAACGAGTATAAGAATGGCTCCAAGGACCCGGCTATCGCGAGCGACGACGCCAAATTCCTGGCGGACCAGGAAGAGAAGCTGGCCGCGCAGGCCAAATCGCTGGCCGACCGTATGAAGGCGCGCGAGCTGGCCGACGCCAACCCGCAGTTCCAGAGCTTCACCAAGGAAATGACCGAGGCGTCGCAGAACATGATCGAGTCGGCGCAAAAGATCCGCGCTCGAAAATGGAGCGATGCGATGCCGGCCGAGCAGAAGGCGCTGCAATCGGCGCAGCGCGCAGAAGCTACCTTCCGTGACATTCAGGTGGCGTTTGGAACGCAGGGTGGCGGCGCCGGCGGTGGTGGTGGCGCTGGTCGCGATCTGGAAAACCTGGCCGATCTGGAACTGGACCGCGAAAAGAACCAATACGAAACCGGACAGCAATCCGCCTCTGACAGCCGCTCTCAAGAGATTGATAAGGCGCTGCAGAAACTGGCCGAACTGGCGCGCCGCCAACAGGAGCTGGCGGCGAAGAAGGACCAGCAGCAACCGTTCCGGCAGCGCTGGGAACAGGAAATGCTGCGCCGCGAAGCCGAGCAGCTGAAGAAACAGATGGAGCAGCTGCAGCGCGGCGATTCACAGCAACAGCAGGGTCAACAGGGACAGCAGGGTCAACAAGGACAGCAAGGACAACAAGGCCAACAGGGACAGCAAGGTCAACAAGGCCAGCAGGGGCAACAGGGCCAAAAAGGACAGCAGGGACAGCAAGGCCAACAGCAAGGCCAGCAATCCGGCCAGTCGAGCGCCGCAGGACGGGTGGGCTCCATCGCGTCGCCGCAATTGCAGGAAGCTCTCGACCGCTTGAAAAAAGCCACCGAGGATATGCAAAACGCCGAGAGCCAGCAAAACGGCAGTCCCGAACAGACCGCCGCCGGTCAGCGCCGCGCGGCAGACCGTTTGCAGGAAGCTAGGGACATCCTGAATGGGATGCAGCATCAGAACTCGTCGCAGCAGCTGGACGATCTGGCCCAGCAAGCCAATCAGCTGGCCCAGCAGGAAGCCGATGCCCAGACTCGTCTGCGCAAGATGGTCGCCGCCGGCCCCAGCGAGACTTCGCGGTTCGGACCGCAGGGTACTCCCAGCCAGCAGGAAGCCGAGCGGCTGGCGGCTGAAAAAACGGAAATGGCCGACAAGCTCAAGAAGCTGGAGCAGGGCATGTCCGATACCGCGCGCAGTATGGCAGGCGCGCAGAATCCAGCGGGGAGCAAACTGCGGGAAGCCCTGGGCGAAGCGCAGCAGAATGAGCTGGAAATGCACATGCGGCAAAACGCGCAGTTCATCCGGCAAGGCTATGGCTCGTCAGCTTGGGTGCGTGAAAACAGCGTGGCGCAAGGGTTGAGCAATCTGCGCGATCAGCTGCAACAGGCGCAGGCTGCCAATTCGCAATCCGGCAAACCGGGCCAAGGGCCTGGCGGCGATAACAGCGATTTGGAAAAAGCATTGGCTCGCGTGGAAGCCATGCGAAACCGGCTGCAGCAACTGGCTCAAAACCAGCAAGGGAAGGGCAATCAGCCCGGCCAGGGCCAGGGCCGCCAATCGAATCCGTTGCAGCGCGGCAATCAAAGCGGCAACGGCGCCGAGTCCCAACAGGGACAGCCCGGGCAACAAGGCGGACAACAGCCGGGTCAGCAATCCGGCCAACAAGCGGGGCAACAACCCGGGCAACAGCCTGGGCAGAGTGGCCAGCAGGGACAGAACGGGCAGTCCGGCCAAAACGGCCAGTCCAACACTTCCGCTTATTCTCCTTCGGGCAGCGGCGGACCGGTTACGCCTGGCATCGGCAACGGCGCTGAAGGCCCGGTGTCCATCGACCAGGCCTATCGCGAATCGCTGCGCGATCTAAACCAGATGCGCGATTTCGTCCGCCAAAATCCGGATGTGCAGGGCGACTACTCCAACCTGTCGCGGGCGCTGAACCCGGGCTATACCAGCAACGACGCCGAGTTGTCGCAGCGGCTGAATCACGAAGTGCTGCCGCAGATGGAGCGCCTGGAATTGGAGCTGCGCCGCAAGCTGGACGAGAAGAACGGCGACCAAGTGCGCAGCGCCGGCACCGAGACCATTCCGCAAGGCTATTCGGACGCGGTCGCGGATTATTACCGTAAGCTCAGCAAAGGCAAATAGTATGGGGCGCACGCTGTCGTGCGCATTCACGATTCTGGCGGTCGTAATTCCGCTGCGAGCCACTCTTGTCAGCATCACACCGCTGAGCGAGACCGCAAAAGCCCCGGTTCTCGTTACGGGCCAAGTCATCGC
>DATHNM010000064.1:0-3691 GCA_035486095.1 Bryobacteraceae bacterium | reverse complement strand
CCATCGGGTCATGGCGCAGTTCTTCGCCCAGGGCTTCGCCGGGGCCATCAAGGCCTGGGTCGGCGACGGCTCGGTGACCCGAGCGGACCTGGTCGAGGCGGCCGTCGCCTGCGCGCCCGCCTGGTGGCGCTGACCGGGGTGGCGCTGACCGAGGTGGCGATCGCGGCCGCCGCTCCCGCCGTCGCCGTGGCCGGGGTCGCGGATTCCCGGATTCCAAATACGCCTCCGCGGACGCTTCACGCCCGCCCCGTTTTGGCGACGCAGTTCCCGCCGCTGAACAACCCAGTGCTTCTACTCCCACCCCAGTTCCAGCCTTCGAGGCTGCCCCGCGCGTGTCGAGCGCCGGCGCAACCGATTTTTCCGTGCTGCCTGGCGAGTCACTCGCGAAATACACGCGCTCCAACATCCAGCCGCTGGATGAGGCCGAAGAAGCCGAGATTCGCGATTTGCAGGAGACCGATGTCCAGGAGACCAGCGAGGCTGTGGTTTCAGAGACCCTGGCCGAAATCGCCGAAGAAGCCATCGAAGAACCCGATGACGCTCCGCTGGCCGAGGAGAGCGAAGCAATCGCGCCCGAGCCGGAACCTGAAGTTGTGGTTGTGATCGACAGCTTCGTGGAAGAGCCGATGGAAGAGATCGAGGCCAGCGGCCTCGAGCAAGAGAGCGAAGCGGCAGCGGCATCGGAGTCCGATGAGCCGTCTGAGATCCAGGCTGCGATGGCCGGCGAGCAGGCGGCGCCAACGGATGCTACGGCCCCGTTATCGGCGCAGGTTCGTGAGCAAGGCGGACGATCTCCACATCGCATGCCACGCCGTATGCGGCGCAAGATGCGCGGCGGAGGGCAGGGGGAAGCCAGATTTGAAGAGCGCCCGGAAGGTTCGCCGGGTGCGGCGTCCACCGATTCAATGGCCCCTAGATCGGAGCAGCCGCGGGGTGAACAAGCCCGACCCGAGCCGCGCAGCTACAGCCGTCCGGAGCGTGCGCCGCTGCCTTCCATCACCGAACTGTTAAAGGAAGGCCAGGAGATTATCGTCCAGATCGCCAAGGAGCCGTTGGGCCAGAAGGGCGCGCGCATCACATCTCACATCGCGCTGCCGGGCCGGTATGTGGTCTACATGCCGACGCTGGAACATACCGGCGTCTCGCGCAAGATCGCCAGCGACGAAGAACGCCTGCGATTGAAGCGCATCCTGCAGATCCATGCTTCCGGAATTCCCGGCGGCTTCATCGTACGCACGGCCGGCGAGGGGAAGAGCGAAGAAGATCTCGCGGCGGACATGAATTTTCTTTTCAACCTATGGCTGGATATCCGCCAGAAGGCCGAAAAGAAGCCCGCGCCGCTGCTGCTGCACCACGACCTGGACATCGTGCAGCGCACCCTGCGCGACCAGTTCACCGACGACTTCAAGGCCATCTGGGTGGACAACGAAGAGCTGTATGAAAGCGTGCTGCGATTTGTGCAGCGCTTCCAGCCCAGCCTGGTGACGCGCGTGAAGTTATACACCCGGCCCGAGCCCATTTTCGACGCCTTCAATATCACCGCGGAGCTGGAAAAGGCGCTGCGGCCGAAAGTGTGGCTGAAATCGGGCGGCTATATCGTGATCAACCAGACCGAAGCGCTGGTGGCTGTGGACGTCAACACGGGCAAGTACGTCGGCCGCTCAAACCGTCTGGAAGACACCATCGTCAAGACCAATACCGAAGCGGTGAAGGAGATTGTGCGGCAGGTCCGGCTGCGTGATCTGGGCGGGATCATCGTGGTCGACTTTATCGACATGGATGAGCGCAAGAATCGCCAGAAGGTGATGCAGGTGCTGGAAGACGCCATGCGTACCGACCGCGCGCCCTACAAAATTCTGCAGTTCAACGATTTCGGCCTGGTGGCCATCACGCGTAAACGCGTGAAGCAGAGTCTGGAGCGGGCGCTGTGCATGCCCTGCCCGCATTGCGAAGGAGCGGGCTACGTCAAGAGCCTGCAAACCATAGTGAACGAGATTTTGCAGGAGGCGGGTAAGATTGCGGCGGCCATTGAAGGGAAGGACGTTTTGCTGCGCGTGCATCCCGATGTGGCGAAGTTCCTCAAGTCCAATCAGAATAAGCATCTGGAAGAATTGGAAGAGATCCTGCGCCGGCCCGTGCTGGTAAAGGCGGACCCGTTGCTGCATCACGAAAAATTCGATTTGGGGTAGGGGTAAATAATGAGCGCCTCGTACGCGCATCCGGAAGTATTGGTAACCACCGATTGGGTAGCCGCGCACGCCCAGGATGCCAACGTGCGCGTGGTGGAAGTGGATGTGGACACCAAGGCTTACGACGAAAGCCACGTCCCGGGCGCGATTGCGTGGGCCTGGAATACGCAGCTTTGCGATACCGTGATTCGCGATATTCTGCCGAAGGCGGCCTTCGAAGCGTTGCTGACTGACTCGGACATCGGCGCCGACACTAGCGTTATCCTTTACGGCGACAACAACAATTGGTTCGCGGCCTGGGCCTTCTGGCAGATGAAGATTTACGGGCACAAGGATGTTCGCATCATGGATGGCGGGCGCAAGAAGTGGCTGGCGGAAGGCCGCGAGCTGGATACGGCGATAACCAGACCCACGCCCAGCGCGAAACCCTACCAGGCCGCTGAACACGATTACTCGCTGCGCGCGTTTCTGCCGCAGGTGCAGCAGGCGCAGAAATCGGCCAGCGCCGTGATGATCGACGTGCGCAGCCCGCAGGAATTCACGGGCGAGATTCTGGCGCCTCCCGGACTTCCGGAAACCTGCCAGCGCGGCGGCCACATTCCGGGCGCGCGGAACGTCCCATGGGGTAAAGCTTGTAACGATGATGGAACGTTCAAGTCCGCCGAAGAACTCGAAAAAGTCTACGGCCCTGAGGGTGTCGGCAAGTCCAAACCGGTGATCGCGTATTGCCGGATCGGCGAGCGGTCCAGCCATACCTGGTTTGTGCTGAAGTATCTGCTGGGCGTCAACAATGTGATTAACTACGATGGCTCTTGGACCGAATGGGGCAACCTGGTGGGCGCCCCGGTTGAACAGGGCGCGGCGAAATCGGTGGGGCAAGCGTGAAGCCGGAAAACTTCAGCGAACGCAAAGTTGACGTAGACGGCTGGCAGGTGAATCTGACTACTTACCAGCTGGGTGAAAAGTGGCACACCAAGGCTGACAATGTATCGCCCGGCGCGGCGCTGGCGCGGGTGGTAGCGGATACGCGGGAAGACGCCGAAGCTCGCGCGCTGGCGCGGGCGAAAGAGCTGCTCTCCCGCACCAAGCGTCACCAGGTTTAGCAGGGTTCGCATGTTAGACTGAAGGTCGCGGGCGGGTTCGCCCACGCTTCCGTAGACCCCGGAGAGATGGCCGAGTGGTTGAAGGCGCACGCTTGGAAAGCGTGTATAGGGGAAACTCTATCGAGGGTTCGAATCCCTCTCTCTCCGCCATTCCATTGATTAGTTGTGAGTTAAGCGTGTCCCAATGCACCTCGGCTCTACGCACTTAATGGGGGCAGTCGCGCCTCCAACTGATATCAAGAACACAATACCTTAACTGGCAGTCTGTAGTTGTGGAAGTTTCTGAAGCCGTAAGCCTGCCGCTGAAGAACCTCCATTTTAGTGTGGAAACCTTCCGTGATTCCGTTGTTGCGGGTGAAGCGCCACATGCAGGCGATTTCCTCGCGCCAGGTATGCAGT
>DATHNM010000063.1:0-23709 GCA_035486095.1 Bryobacteraceae bacterium | reverse complement strand
AACACGCCTGAAGTCTGGACCGTACACGCCGGCGATCCCGTAATGTTTGGCCAGACGTTCGTTCACGAAAGTATAGTCGGCGGTAAGCAGGTCGAGCACAGAGCGATCCTCGTGCAAAACGCTGTCAAACAGCATTTCCGTTTCACGCTGGAATGCCTGGCGCAGATTGTCGTCAAAATCGGGAAACTCGCGTCCATCGGGATTGGAGCTCTTCAAATCTCGAAGATATAGCCACTGGCCGGCGAAATTAGATGCCAGCGCGCCAGAGCGCTCATCCGCCAGCATGCGCCGCGTCTCACGCTCCAGCACCGCTGGTTGGTGCAATTTGTCTTGAATCGCCAGGTTGAGCAATTCATCGTCCGGAATGCTGGACCACAGGAAAAACGACAGCCGCGACGCCAGTTCTGTATCGCTGATTCGATAAGGCACGTTGGACGCGATATTGGCGGGCGGTGGTTCGAAGCGAAAGACAAATTCCGGATCGGCCAGGACGCGGCGCAGGGCTATTTCGATGCCGGCCTCAAAAGTTCCGCCTTGATTGCGCTGCTGCTGATAGAAGCTCAGCAACGATTCGATATCGGCCTCCGCGGGTGCTCTCCGAAAAGCCCGGCGAACCAGGTTGGACAAAATCTTTCGCGCGCAGGGAATCTCATCGGCGGCCGCGCTGGGATGGCACACAAAGATGCGCCGCCGGCTGGGGGTGTCGCCGGGACCACTGGCATGATAGGGACCGGTGATATCCACACGCGCCAGATGTGGAACAGTGTCGTATCCGTACTGCATGCCTATGTTCGGATCGAACGTGCTGGCTCCCGGCCGATGCACCAGATCCTCATTGGCCGCGTAGCCCTTCTGCAGGAACGCAACCCCAATGGTGCGCGGCCCGGCCTGCACGTTCAACTTGAATTCCAGGTGAATGTCCGGCGTCATCTTCACGCGCTCTTCCAGTGCATCGTGCGAAGGCGCGGAAGGCGCGGGCGTGCCCTGGCCGGGCGACGCTTTCATGAAAAACATGGGCACTTCATCCAGCTTGTACAGCTTCACGCGCTGGCCGTTGAGCGTCACTTCCAGTTCCTGGCCCTCGGCGCCTTCACCGAACACCTGGCCGAAGCTGAGCTTCATCAGCGACAATTTGATCTGGTATTCGCCATCCAGCGGGAAGTTGTGCCGCAGCACAGTGCCGCCGCGCGTTCCGGGCGGCAAACCGTCCACGGTTTCGGTTTGGCTCAGATCGCCGCGCACTGTGTACGTGACGTCCAGCGGAGCAGTCTCCGGATCTCCCACAGCCAGACGGCTGACTTTGGCCGCCGCCGCGACATAGCGTTCCAATAATGCGGGCGAGATACCCAGAACATCGGCGATGTTATCGAAGCCATTGCTGGAATCGTCAGCGGGCAATAGCGTGGCCGCGTCCACGTCCACGCCCAGAAGATCGCGGATGGCGTTGGCGTACTCGCCGCGATTCATGCGATGCAGCGGCGTGCGGCCGGGGTTGGGATTCGCGGCAGCAGCTTGATCCAGCGCGTCTTCCACCGCGCCTGCAAGTCCGTCCAGCGCGTGCCGGTCAGGGCGTGGCGCGCCGGCCGGGGGCATCAATCCGGCGCGAAGTTTGCGAGACACTTTTTCCCAGGTTTCCGCGTTCGCCCCGGCATGGCGCAGGTCCAGCTTGTCAATGGCCAACCCGCCGGTCTGTAATTTGGCATTGTGGCAGGTGACGCAATATTGATTGAGCAGCGCCTGCTGATCCTGCGCGCTCAATGCGACCACGGCAACGATGCCCAGCAGCAAAAGTCTGGTCATGGATTGGAAAGTTTCTGCAGCAGCGCGATGGCGTCCGGCTTCGCCACGGGAGGCCGCACCGCCAAGAAGATGCCTTTGGCGTAGGTCATGGGCGTGCGTCCCTCTTTATCCTTCGCGTCCACCTGCGCGCCGTGATCGGCCAGGAGTTGCATCACCGATTTCCATCCGCGATTGGCCGCGCCGTGCATCGCCGTAAGGCCAAGCGTATTGGAGGCGTTCACCGGGGCGCCGCGTTCCAGGCACAGTTTCACGGCCGCCACATAATCCTCTTCGCTACGCGTGTAGGTTTGTCCGGGGATCCAATTGATGCCGGAGGCAGCCATCAGGGCGGTGGAACCTTGCACCGTGGCAACGTTGGGATCGGCTCCGTATTCGAGCAGCAGCCGCATCACCTCGATATCACCCGACAAGGCGGCGCGAATAAATGGCGTCTCGCCATCGAAGTTCACCCAAGAGGCATCGAATTGCATCAGCCCATGCACTGGCACCGTATCGGTCTTCAGGTTGGGATTGGCGTCCTTCTTCAGCAGAGCTTTGATCAGATCCAAGGGATCGCGCCCGTCGGTGGGCAGGTCGCCATATTTGTCGTGATTGAAGTTGCGCAGATCGATGGCGGCAAAGAGCGCCGCGCGATGATAATCGTCGGCCGCGTTGGGGTCCGCGCCCCGGTTCAGCAGCTCGCTGGCCATGGCCACTTGCCCGTTCAGCAGAGCGATGATCAAGGGCGAGGTGTGGTTACCCGAAGCTTGGTTGACGTCCGCTCCGCGGTCCAACAGCAGCCGCATCATGGGGACGTTGCCGTCGCGAATGGCGAACAGAAGGGGCGTCATCCCGCCATTGGGCGTAGGCAGGGCGCGCTGCCGGATGATGCCGTTTCCAGAGGCCGCAGCGGGCCGGGCAGGAACATATTCGCCCTTGGTAAGGGTCACGTTGGTGTGGGCGTTGATGTCGGCGCCGCGCGTAAGCAGCAGCTGCACGGTGTCGGCGTGATTTTCGAGCACAGCCCACATCAGCGCGGTTTGCCCATGCACGCTGTCTTTTGCATTGACAGCCGCTCCCCGATCCAGAAGCAATGTGACAGCGTCCACCTTGCCCGTGCGCGCGGCAGTCATGAGAGCGGTTTCACCGCCGGGATTGGCGCTGTTCGCATCCACGCCCGCGTCCAGAAGCTTGCGGATCATGGCCGCGCTTCCGTTGGTGGCAGCGAGATTGATGGGCGTGACGCCGTAACGGTTTTGGGCGTTCACATCCGCGCCGGCTTTGATCAGCGCATCGGCGGCGGCCAGATCGTCACGTCTGGCGGCCCAGTGCAAAGCCGTGGTGCCGTCCGGTTGAGGAGCATTGATGTTGGCATGATCGCTGGGCAAGGCGCGGAGAACATCTTTGTCTCCACTCATCACCGCGTCGGCTACCCGCGCATCGGCGGCGGCCGCGGAAATGGCCCCCACTCCCAACAGCATCACGATGAACAGCAACACAGACACCGGTCGGCGCACCCTCATCCCGCCCTCCATCCTAGATCACGCTAACTTATTGTATTCGATCACTCAAGCGAGCCCGCGTCAAGCCCATTGGCCGGCCGCCACTTTGATAGACTGGCTGGCTGTGATACGTAAGCTGGTTTCCGTATTTCTGCTGGCGGCAGCCGCGGCCCTGTTGGCCCAGCCCCCTGCTACCCCCACCGAACGAGCTGCACCGCGCGGCGCCATCGACGGCCGCCTCACCTGGTTCGACCGGCAAGGCAAACAGGTTGGCGCCATTGGAGAGCGGGGCGTGTATCGCACGCTCACCATTTCACCCGACGGAAAACGCGTGGCCGCCGAGCGCACGGATTCGCAGACCCAGAATCGCGATATCTGGCTGGTGGACGCCACAACCGGCGCGACCACCCGATTCACTTCCGATCCCGGGTGGGACGCGTTTCCGACCTGGTCTCCCGATGGCAGCCAGATCGTATTCACCTCCAACCGCAGCGGGGTTTATGATTTGTACCGGAAGTCTTCAACCGGCAGTGGGACCGAGGAGTTGCTGTACCAATCCACGGAAGGAAAGGGACCCAACAGCTGGTCGCCCGATGGGAAATTTCTGATTTACTACAGCCTGGGGCAGCCAACCCACTTGCGGCTGCTGGCTGTGGATGGCGCGGCGGATCGCAAACCAGTGCCTCTGATCGATCCGCAATTCTCCAGCGTCACGGGAAGATTTTCACCGGACGGACGCTGGTTCGCTTACAGCTCGAACGAATCGGGCAAGAACGAAATTTCCGTGCGGCCGTTCGATGCGGCTACCGGGTCTGCCGGCAATCCGGTGATCGTGACCAGCGGAGGCGGCGGAACGCCGCTTTGGAGCGGAGATGGCAAAGAGCTGTTCTACCTGGCCCCGGGTGGAATGGCCACCGCAGTGGAAGTGAAGGCCGGAGCCACGTTTCAGGCCTCTGCGCCCAAGCCCTTGTTCAAGGTGCCAGCCGGCTTATTATTCTGGGACGTCTCCCCGGATGGCACACGTTTCCTGATGCCGGTTCCCGCCAACTAGCAAACACGAGTTTTCGCGGTCACTTCTTCGGAAATCCCGCGCTGGCCTTGATTTCGCGAATCTGAAGAATATGGCGCTGCTCATGCGTGGAAATCTCGAGCAGGCATTGATAAGCGTCCACACCCCATTCCGGCACCGCATGCGCGCGCAAATCCTCGTTGCTCGAGCGCGCCATCTGCAGTAATTGTGCATGCATGCCGAGAAATGTCTTCAGCGCCAGCCCGGCATCGATGACCTGGTCTTTCGGATTCTGGTTCGCCGACGTCTTTTCATGCTGCGTGCGATCGATTCCATACCAGAGGACGTCGGCATCGGTGGCCTGTTCAGCCAGTTTTTTCGGCGGTTGTTTCAATGCGTCCTGAAGAAGCTTCCAGTAGTTCGGCTCCGCAACCACCAGATGCTGAACCACCTCAGCCACCGTCCATCGATCCGGCGCCGGCCGAAAATTAAGCTGCGCCTTGGAGAGCGACGACACCTCGTCAGTCAGCCAGGACTGGGTCATCTCCAGGTGAGCCACAACGTGCTCGCGCTCCGCCTTGGTCATGGGAGTGGCACCCGCGGAAAAAGCCGCGCCGAGAAATAGCAACCCCGATAGCACCCTCGTTAATGTAAGCATTGGGCTTCACACAGCAATTCATCGGCCAGGCCGCATCATGATGAATGAGAAGTCGCGGCGGCGGCTTCGCACGCCAATCCTGTCCACTCTCGGGATGGAACTGTCCGGAATCGTGAAGCGGCGGGAATGCCCTTACCCGCCGGCCAGCGCCCCGACAATGAAAAAAGGCTCCGTCCCCGCTGCCACCGGGACAGGCAGCGGAGCGTCCGGTGGTGCATGCGAGAGGTCTTCCGCACAGGCGAAAAAGCGCACGTAGGGGCGGCGCTGTTGAGTAACGTGATCGCGAATCGTACCCCGCAGCATCGGAAATTGGGCTTCCAGCGCATCCAGCACGGAGCGCTGGGTCACTTCTCCCCGCACGTCCAGTTGCACGTCGCCGGAGATGCCAGCCAGAGTGCGAAGATGCGCGGGAAGCACAACCTGAATCATGACAAAGTCTGGACTTCCACCGAAAGGACGGCTGGAAGGTCGCGGACAATCGGCGCCCAACTATCGCCTGCGTCAGTGGACGCGTATACCTGGCCTCCGGTCGTTCCAAAATATACGCCACAAGCGTCCAGCGAATCCACGGCCATGGCGTCACGCAGCACATTGACGTAGCAATCGTTCTGCGGCAGCCCCCGGGTCAGCGCCTCCCATTCGTTTCCGCCCGCGCGGCTGCGATAAACACGCAGCTTTCCGTCAGGAGGATAATGCTCCGAGTCGCTCTTGATGGGGACCACGTAAATGGTCTCGGGCTCGTGCGCGTGAACGTCGATGGTAAACCCGAAATCGGTGGGCAGGTTCCCACTGATCTCTTGCCAGGAATCGCCGGCGTTGTCGGTGCGCATCACGTCCCAGTGTTTTTGCATGAAAAGCACATTGGGACGCGACGAATGCATCGCCACGCGATGAACACAGTGGCCCACCTCCGCCGTCGGGTCCGGAATGTATTGGGAATGCAATCCCCGGTTGATCGGCTGCCAGGTCTGGCCGCCGTCGTCCGTCCTGAATACACCGGCAGCGGAGATGGCGATGAACATCCGCTGCGGATCGCTGGGATCCTGAACGATGGTGTGCAGACACATTCCACCGGCGCCAGGCTGCCAGCTCGGTCCTGACCCGTGGCCGCGCAGCCCGGCCAGTTCATGCCACGTCTGTCCGCCATCGCTTGAACGGAACAAGGCCGCGTCTTCCACCCCGGCGTAGACGGTGTCGGAATCCGTCAACGACGGTTCCAGGTGCCACACTCGCTTGAATTCCCACGGGTGGGCCGTCCCGTCATACCACTGGTGAGTCCCTGTGACGCCCTCGTAGACGAACTTGTTCCCCACCGGCTGCCACGTCTGGCCGCCGTCGTCGGAGCGCTGGATCTGTTGCCCGAACCACCCGCTGGACTGCGACGCGTACAACCGATTGGGATCAACGGGCGATGCCTTGACGTGATAGATTTCCCAGCCTCCAAAATAGGGGCCGCTTACCTGCCAACGATCGCGCTTACCGTCCGACTCTAAGACAAAAGCGCCCTTCTTTGTGCCAGCCAGCACTCGTACCTTGCTCATCTTCTCTCCTTAAGCTTCGGCTCTCCTTAAACTTCGGCTATCTCTCCTTAAACTTCGGCAATAAGGGCGTGGCGTCGCGAGCCTGCCAGCGCCGGCGAACTTCGGCCAGAACAGCCTCACGATTCTGCTCCATATTCGTTATCACTGCGCAGGGCGCCGCGGTATCTTCGTGCCGCGCACCCCACACCAGAAGATCCAACAGCAGCGGCGCCAAATCGATTCCACGCTCGGTGAGCCGGTAGTTCACTTTGCGTCCATCGGTTTTTTCGACCTCTGAAACAATGATCCGGTTGGCTTCCAGCGCACGCAGCCGATCCGCCAAAATGTTGGTGGCGATTCCCTCGCCCGCTTCGCTGAACTCCTTGAACGTCCGATAGCCCCGCACCATGAGATCGCGAATGATCAGCAGAGACCACCGGTCTCCAAACGTCTCAAGCGAGACACTCACCGGACAGCCTGAACGGCGTGTGCTGCGAGGCTTTGCTTTCACGACCGAAACATTATCAAAACTCACTTGCAAAGAGCAAGCTTCCGTTGCAGCGTCAATGCTAGGGTGATGCATGGTCTTTGACGTACTGGTGGCCGGCGCCGGTCCGGCAGGCTGCGCGGCCGCCATCCGCGCGGCTGGCAGCGGCTTGCGGGTCGCACTGATCGAAAGGGCAGCCTTCCCGCGCGATCTTCCCGGCGAAGCGATTCATCCGGCCGTGCATCAACTCTTTGCCGAATTGGGCGCGGCCGATGCGATCTCCACAGCCGGTTTCATCAGCTATCCAGGCTGGATTCTGGAACGATCGGGCGAGCGTAGCTTTATTTCTTTCGGGGACCAAGGCGGCCTTCGTTTTGGACAACAGGTGTGGCGTGCGGAGCTGGATTCCATTCTGCTGGATCGCGCCCGCCATGCGGGGGTTACGGTGGTTCAGCCGGCGGCCGGTTGTAAGCTGCTGCGGAATGGCGATCGGGTAGCTGGAATGGAAGTGAGCGGCGAGGCATGGTACTGCCGCTATTTTGTGGACGCCTCCGGCTCCGCGCGTTGGCTGGCGCGAAACCTGGAGTTGCGGGTCCAGAACTTTTCGGCCAGATTGGTGGCGCGCTACGCATATTTTTCGGGAGATTGCGCGCTCGGAGTAATTCCTGAATTGCGGGAAGAAGCTTGCGGCTGGACGTGGCTGGCGCGGGTCCGGAACGATTGTTGCCAATGTGTTCAACTTTCGCTGGCCGCGGGCGGCGGCGCACAGCTCCCGCCGGCGCCTTTCGATCGTCTGCCTGCCCACGCCCGCTTTCGCGGGGCCGACGTCACCTGGCGGCTGGTCCCGGAATGTGCCGGAGACATTTATTATCTTTGCGGCGATGCGGCGGCAGTGCTTGACCCGGCGGCATCCAGTGGAGTTGCGCGCGCATTGGCCAGCGGGCTGAAGGCGGCGGATCTGATTGTCGAAGCGGCCAGCAACCAGATGGATCCGCTCGCCGCCGCAGCGGCCTATCGCCAATGGTGCGCCAATCAGTTTGTAGAGCAAGCGCGGCAGCTGGCAGCGCGCTATGCGGGGTTGGAGCAACCGCCGGTCTGGTTGCAGGGATTGGAGCGCCGAATTGCGGAACTGGAAGAGTTCCTGTCGAAACCTCTTGCAAATGCCGCGAACTCGGCGATAACATCGTTTTGATAGCTCACACGCTTTCCCAAACAGATTAAGGAAGAGGGTTTCACCATGGCAAAGAAAATGCCGGCTAAGAAAGCGCCGGCCAAGAAGGCGACCGCGGCAAAGAAGACGGCGGGTAGCAATCTGGCCGCCTTGACCAAGGCCGGAGTAGTGCCGGCTGATTACAAGCTTTTCACGCCCGCTGAAAAGAAGGCTATTGAGTCGCTGTCGGCGAGCGAAGTGACTGCCATTATCTCCACCAAAACCAAAATGGGGTCGGAGTTCTTTTCGAAACACGCCTCACACGGCATGTTTTACTAGAACCTTGGTCCACAACAGCGAAATCGTCCGGGCCAAAATCCGCCTGTTCGGCCGCCGGCTGGGACACACTGCCCATTCGTTCTGGACCCATCCGCAATTTCCGCGAATCTACCGGGAATACATCTACCAGAGCCACTCCATTATTCGCGCCAGTGTGCCTCTAATGCAGGCCGCTGAACAGGCCTGCCGGCTGCCGGCCCACGCCGGTGACCCCGCACTAGAGGGCTTTGGACGCTACTTGCGCCATCACATCCCCGAGGAAACCGGCCATCACGAATGGATCGTCAACGATGGCGTAGCGCTAGGGCTGGACCGGCAAGCGATTCTGCGGCGCCTTCCCAAGGAACGCCCGACTGAGCTGGTGGGCGTGCAATATTACTGGATTCATCACTACAGCCCCATCGCGCTGGCCGGCTTCATCGCCACCATGGAAGGCAATCCGCCGCCCGCCGAATTCTTTGAGGAAATCGCGGCCCGCAACAAACTTTCGCTCAAATGCTTCAGCAGTTTTCTGTATCACGCCAAGATCGATCCGCAGCACCAGCGGGATCTGGACGAGGTGCTGGATGCGCTGCCGTTGACACCCGCGCAACTGGAGCTGATCGGCATCAGTTCGCTGCGGACCATTCGGATGATGACCGGGATCATGGAAGACATCATCGAATCCGGGCTGACGCAAGAATGATCGAGCGTGCGTAGTCGCCGGTTTTCAAACGGCGCACGCGTTGGAACCCGGCGGCGCGCAGCATTTGAGAATGCTCCTGAAAAGTATAGACCGCTCCGCGCGCACTGGTGGCGAGTATGTTGAGAGCGAAGCCCGCATCGGGCAGCGGCGATAAACGATCCGCATCCAGGATGAAATCGATCAGCGCGAATCTGCCGGCTGGCTTCAGCGCAAGGCGAATCTTGCGAAAAAGCCGGATGTTGGCGTCGCGGTCCAGATGGTGCGCCAGGTTAGCGGCCAGCACCAGGTCATAAGGGCCGCCGAATGCGGCTTGGAATGCGTCGCCGCGAATCGGATGGTAGCGCCTGGCCACTCCGGCCCGGCGGGCGTTGTCGAGTGCGATTTTCAAAACCCTCGGCGAATCCAGCGCGAAAATCTGAGCCGACGGATTGCGCGCCGCAATAGCCAGCCCATATAAGCCATGCCCTGCCGCGATGTCCAGCACTTGAATGGGCCCCGCCGCATCCACTTCCAGCGCCGCAGCCGCAAACTGAGCTACAGGTTCAGCCAGCGGAGCCATGGAGCGGGCGTATTCTACCCAGTCTAATTTCGGGTCTGAGACCGCTCCCCGCTGTACAGTCTGGCTGAGGCGGCGGAACGCGTCCAGCGTGGCATCGCCAGCCAGAAACTTCACTGCCGATCCGAGATAGGCCGGCGAATCCCGGGTTAAATACAGCCGCGCGTTGAGCGTGAGGCCGTAGCGCGCGCCGCGCTTTGAAAGATGCCCTTGAATTACCAGGTAGTCGCACAGCGCGGCCAGACCGCGTTCAGAAGCAGAAGCAACGGCGGCTAATGCTTGAACCGTATTGGCGCCCGCACCGATGCGGGTGAACAGATCCATCTCAATGGCGGTTCGCAGAGCCAGCGAGCGCTCAAAAGCGCGGAACTCATCCAGCAGCCAGGCGGGCCCTAGTTTATCTGACAACGCGTTCACGGCCGCGGTTCTGCATCGTGCGCGCCAGCCAGCGCCTGGGAGGACGGGCTGTGGTCGATCTTGAGCATCTTCATCAGGTCCGCGAAGCGCGGATCGTCGCGCAGAGCGTCGAAACTGGAACACCACACCAAACTCAGCATCATTGAATCGCGGTGTTGGATGCTTTCGGCGGCCCAGCGAAACGCTTCATCGCGATCGCCCAAGGCTGCGGCGATCAGAAAGGAATATACGGCGCGCGACTGGCGGTTGCCATCCAATCCCAGTTCGTCGATCACCGCGCGCGCCTCATCCACACGGCCGGCAGCCGCGTAGGCAGCGCCCAGCGCGGCCAATGTCATACCCCAGCGTCCGGCGCTTTGAACCAGGCGCTCAGCCAATTCGATAGCTTCAGCGGCGCGGCCCTGGCGAGCGCGCAATCGCACCATGTACCATTGGCCGCCCACAAAATTAGGATCCAACTGCGTCAACCGGTCCAGCACCTGCGCTTCGTCTTCCTCGCGGTGCAGGCACTCGAGCGTGAGGGCGCGATTTGCCAGCACGGGCCGCGACAACGGGTCGATGGCCAGCGCCAAATCCTGGCTTTCGAGTGTCTCTTGCAGACGTCCCAAGGGCAACAGCAGGTAAATCCCCTTGCAATGGTAAGCGTCCAACGAATTCGGATTCAGTTCCAGGGCGCGGTCGAAATGGTGTTCGGCCTTCACCCAATCGAAATCGTGCAGCGCATAGTAAGACGCCAGGATATGATGGCCGTCGGAGTTGGACGGATCCAGACGCAAGGCTTCACGCGCCGCCTCCACGGAGCGCTGCATGGCCTGCCGCGGATCGGCCAAGCCGACCACCATTTGCCCCCAATAGTTCAACGCAATGCCGATGTGTGCCGCCGCATAGGCCGGATCGATGGCCACGGCCCTTTCAAAGCAGGCCAGCGCCTTGGCCTGATCCGCCGGATCGAAGCGCAGAAAATGATATCGCCCTTGCAGCACCGCTTCATAGGCGGCGAAGTGAGCGGTGGGCGCTTTCACCAGTTTCTGCGTCGTCAGGCTGACCTTCAGCTCGTTCGCGATCGCGTTTGAGATCTCATCCTGAATGATGAAGACGTCAATCAGATCCCGATCGTAGCGTTTGGACCAAAGCTGCGCGCCATCGCGGGCGGAGATGAGCTGCGTATTGACGCGAATGCGATTGCCGGCGGTGCGAACGCTGCCTTCCAGCACATGATCCGCTCCCAGCGCTTCAGCGATGGCGCGAATATCCTGCGCTGTATCTTTGAATGCGAAGGTAGACGTGCGGGAGATAACCTTCAGCCCAGCGACGCCCGAAAGTGCGTTGATAATATCCTCGGCCAGCCCTTCACTGAAGTATTCGCTATCGGCGCCCGCACCCGTCATGCTAAATGGAAGCACGGCTACCGAAGGATCTTTGCGGGTGAGCGCTGCCGCTGCCTTTTCCAGGGCCGGCTGCAATTCACTCATGCTCTGGAAGCGTTCGCCGGGGCTTTTGCGCAGACAGCGCGCCACCAGCCGCGTTACTTCCAGAGAAGATTCCAGCGGCGCGGGCTGGCTCTCGCGGATCTGCGTCAGCACCACCTGCATGGTTTTTCCCGTGAAGGGGCGCCGGCCGCTGAGCAGTTCATAGAGGACCACGCCGAAAGAAAAAATATCGGATCGGGCGTCCACCATCTGGCCGGCCGCTTGTTCCGGCGACATATAAGCTGGAGTGCCGCTGAGGTTGCCGCCCGTGCTGCGTCCGCCGGCCGACGGAGTTCGACCAAGCTGCACGGTTTCCACATCTTCAGCGAAATCAGCGGAGGGAACCGGCGCCAGTTCCGCGATTGCCGGCATGCGCTCCGGTTCAGCCGCCGGCACCGGAGCCGAGGCAAGCGTGGCTACTCCAAAATCCAGCAGCTTCAGCCGGTCGCCAGTAACCAGAATGTTGGCCGGCTTCAGATCGCAATGCACGATGCCGCGCGTGTGGGCCGCATCCAGCGCCGCCGCGATCTGCGCCGCGAATTGCAGCGCCGCCCCTTCCGGCAGTGGGCCCTTCAGCGGAACGCCGTCCACATATTCCATCACCAGATAGTTCGGGCCGACATCGTGAATGGTGCAGATATTGGGATGATTCAGCGCGGCAATGGCGCGAACCTCGCGATCGAAACGTTCCAGAAATTGTTCCGCCACCACTTTGACGGCGACATCGCGACCCATGCGCGTGTCCGTGGCGCGGTAAACATCGCCCATGCCGCCCTTGCCAATGTGCGCCACGATTCGGTATGGGCCGAGCCGCTCGCCGGGAACCAGCATTCGAATCCAGTGTAGCGCGAGGTGTTCCTAGAAGAAGGCGTTTACTTCTTGGTGGCCGCCAGGATCCAGGGTGCACCCGGGGTCTTATGCCGCATGAAATGAAGGATAAGCGCAACGCCACAGCCTAAGATAAAGGCCGCCGGAAACATGACCCGTACGATGGGAATGCCGGCGAAAAATATCGCCATGGTGGCGATGGTGAATACGGCGCCGGTGATGCCTCCTCCAACCGCTATCTTTGAAACATTGATCTGCGGACTGGGGGTGGGCTCGCCCATATTGCACCTTGCAGCGTCAAAGTATCACGAATGGGGTCGCTGCGGATCTTACTGTGTCAGCCATACGATCATCGGCATGGGCTGGCCGGGGGTAAAGTTTATGATCGGGCCGCCGTTTGGAGGGGGCACCACCAGCGGTCCCACCGGGGCGCCGTCGTACAGGAAAGTGGCGGCGAACGGATTTTCGGGCGTGCTTCCTTGGTAGGCTTGCGCGCAGGGCAACGCGGCCGTGGGCATTGTCACATCCACTTTGTAAACGAAGCTATCCAGCAAGGCCGCGTTAACGATCGTGGCGGAGCAGCCACCCACCAGCGCCTGCAAGTTCAGCAACTGCTGAGGCGGCTGGCCGAAATCAGGTCCCACCCCATGCACGAAAAAGGATATCGTGGAACCGTATTTAGCTGGATTCGCGCAGGAATTCGCCGAGCCGTCTGCATTCAGTGCGAGAGGCTGGAATCCGTTGGCACTGGCGAGGATGAATCCGGCCGGGCAAGAAACCTGGTTGGAAGACAGATTGGCGAATAAATTCATGTTGGAGTTGGCGTACGGAAATACTCGCTGCGCCGTTGCGCCATTCACGGTCAATTGCATGACCATCGAAGGTGCTCCAACCACAGCCTGAGTGGGGGGCAGAGGCGCCGGAACGGCAACGTTGATCTGCGATGCCGAAACATACAGGAGCTGCGCGGGAATGCCATTGAACGTTATGGATATGCCTGCTAACGATGGCTCGCTTCCATCGGGCGCGGCATCGGCGGCAGGGCCCAGGTTGGCCCCGAATATAGAAAGCAGCTGATACGCCGCAACCGCTCCCACGTGCGTTAGATTGCCGCCATCCAGCACGCAGGCGATCGCAGGCCCGGTGTGGGCGCCGCTTGAAAAATCGACCGCGGACAAATAAGCGCCGGCCACAAATCCAGGCCCAAGATTTTGCGGCGCAAGAACCCCGGGCGTGAAAGGCACGTCTGCCGCCGGGGTAGCGCCAGTCATCCAGACGTCGCCCGATGCCAAGGTGATGCCGGTTGCACCAGGCGCCGAGCCGTCGATCCACTGGCCGTCGAGCACCGTGCCGCTGGAGGAATCGATTTTCATCACATATGCATCGCTGATCGCAGTGATGTTGTCGGGCCAGCATTGTTGCGGTATCCATGAAAATATCTGCGGCGGCGCCAGCGGCACCGTCGAACTGAAGTCGGTGGGAGTGTAGGTGGACACCATGCCGCCCACATACACTGCTCCGCCGGAATCCAATTGCACTCCGGCTCCGCCGACAGGAAGAGAAAACAGCACGTTTGCTCCTGCGGAATCGAGCTTCGTCAGGTAGCCCGAATAGCTGGCTGGAGGCTTCGTGGTAAATGGATATTTGGCCTGCAACAGCGTACCCGTGACGTAGGCGTTCCCTTGGGGATCGACCGCCAAACCCGCGTTTGTCGTAGACCCGGCCGCGCCTGTCGTATCGTTGATGCCCGTGGAGTAAATCAATTTCGACGCCTGGGAGTCGACCTTGCTGACATGTTGCAAGTTGCCGCTCTCGCCGAGTTGGCATGCTCCGAAGCAAACGTGGCCTTGAACAAAACCGGTCTGATATGCACCAGGGGTTGTTGGATAATTCGTTCCGACGCTGCTGCCCGCAAGATAAATGTTGCCGGCCCCGTCCAGCACGATGGAACTGCCGCCAATGCCGGTAGCGGAAAAGATCACCCGGCTGCCCGTGGAATCCAATTCCATCAGGAACCATTGATTGGTGGAGTCCGCTACGCTGTATGCCCCCGCAGTGTGGGGAAATCCACTGGCCCCGGCAACGCCGCTGATTAAAATCTGACCTTGCGGTGTTAGCGCGATCCCACTCACCTGAGCTGTGGTTGAGCCGCCGACGAGAACGGAAAATACCACTGCACCTGCTGGACTTAGCTTGGCCACGAAAGCGCGCTTATCGGTAATGCTGGCCGGCGCGGTACCGAGCGAGCCCCCGTTCGGAAAATCCGGATTGCCAGTCCATCCGCCGATGTAGGAATTTCCGGCATTGTCCACCGCCAGTGCAGATAACTGGTCGTTCGCGGCGCTGTCGAAGTATGTGAGATAGAGGTATTGGTGGGCCTTTGGATCCAGCTTGGCCACCACCGCGCCGAAGCTCTGTGACAGTGGATCGATGACCGCGCTTCCCGCGAGGTATATATTGCCGGCGGGGTCGGACGCGATCGCGGCCGGCGTAAATCCATCTTTCAAATACGTGGAAACCGCCAGATTGGCTGGTGCCGCGCTTCGGACAATGGTTACGGCTAAGAACAAGCCGAGTAGTTTCACAAAAATCTCCCAGGACGGGAACGCGGGCACCTCAATTATACAGCTGGATGCAACTATTCAGTTGGACGAACCTGTCACGAATCCGCGCCGCCGGCCTTCGCCAGCCCTTGAGGAAAGGTGAAAAAGTTCTTCGGATCGTAGGCCAGTTTCACCTTCAGCAGCCGTGCGAGATTGCCGGCAAAGTACGCGCTGCCGAAATCTTCGATCCCGCGATGCGGATAGTTCTGGTAAGACTGGCCGTTCGACATGGGCTCGACCACGTGGTCGAATTCGCTCACATAGGCCTCGCCCTCAGGGCGCGCCGTTTCGTACATCCAAAAAGAGAATAGAAAAACGTCCATTACCGCTTTGCGATGCCAGAACGCCGTGGCGTCGGGCGCCGGGGCGTTCACCGCGCCGCCATAAGCTTCGAAGCCGATAAAATTATCCGGGTTCGGGGTGGCGCGGTAAAAGGCGACAATCGCCGCGCATTCTTCCAGCGTGAGGCAGCGCCCGATAATGTGGGACTTGGCCACGGACCGGGCCGACTGCGGTACGTTGGCCGGCAACTCGGTGGGATACGTGAGCAAATAGCCATTCAAATCCCGGTACGTTCCGCTTCTCCAGATGTCACGATATTGCTCCACATCCGGGATCAGCTTGAGCAGCGGTTCCAGCGCCGCCTGGCAAGCGGCTTCGGAGCCATTGAACATGCCGCGCACCAGGAAATACGGCGCCAGTGGCTGGTCGTCCGCATATTGCGTGTGGCCCAGCATGGCTTCGTTGCCCAGATTCGGGGGAGCCGCATCGCCGGCGAAATTCGCCTGCCAAACCTGCAAAGCAAGGCTGGCCGATTCGGCATCCTGATCGGTTTCAAGCGGCCACTTGAAGCCGAAACCCCATAGCAGGCCAAGGGGGTGCAAACGGTATTCGATCTCCAGCAGCACCCCAAAGTTATTGCCGGTGCCGCCGCGAACGGCCCAGAAAAGGTCGGGGTTTTCCTTGGCATTGGCCTTCACGATGCTGCCGTCGGCCAGCGCCATCTGGAAACCCACCACCTGGTCACAATTCATTCCATACATCAGGGACGTGAAACCATACCCGCCGCCCTGCATGTAGCCCGCCACGCCCACCGTTTCGCAGCCGCCTCCCGGTATGTGGAGCCCATATAATTCCAGCGCGGCGTTGATCTGGGCGAAATTGGCGCCCGGTCCCACCCAAGCCACCAGGGCATCCGGGTCCACGCGCACATAGTTGATGGCGCTTACATCAATCACCATCTCGTCGTTGAGCGAATATCCCGCCGTGCTGTGTCCGCCCGACCGGCAGACCGGTTTCAAACCGACATCCTGGGCAAAGCGGATGCAATGGACCACGTCCGCAAATCCCTGGCAGTACACAATCAGCTGAGGAAAATGCTGGAAAGCGCTCATGAAGCTGGTGCGGTCCGCCGGGTAGGTTGGGTCCTGCGGCAAACTGATGCGGCCCACCAACTGCCTTCTGAACTGGCTGATCTGCGCGGCCGTGAACTTCAAGTGGCCTGAACGTTCTTCGGAAAAAGTGGTTACTTCGTGCCATCGAAGCATCCGTCGCATCGTCTAACTCCCGCCTTAGTGTTGTTTGATGTGAGTATACTCCGGGCGCGACGCTTTTTTGTTTACTCATCTTTTACAAGTTCCGCAACTTACCGCCGCGGGCGACGTGTTATTCTTCCCCCGGGATACCGCGCAACGAAATGGGGATCGTTGAGTGACTGCGGCAAACCCGGAATACAGGAGAAGAAGAATGAGATACGTTTTCACGCTGGCTGCGGCCTTGCTGTTTGCGGTGGGCGCCGGGGCTCAAACGAATAGCTACACGGTGTCCAATATTGTGACTTCGGCGCGAGATTCCCGCCTGGTGAATCCTTGGGGATTGTCACGCGTGGCGTCGGCCCACTTTGGCGAGAATGAGTGGTGGGTCAGCGACCAGGTAACCGGACTTTCTACTCTGTACGATGTGAATGGAACCATTGCGCAACTGGCGGTGAAGATTCCCACCGGAAGCGGCACAGGCACTGGTAGTCCCACGGGTACTACGTTCGATCCCACCGGATCGAACTTCGCATTCGTGACCCTGGATGGAACCCTCTCAATTTGGAACACCAACGCGCCGCCCACCGTGCCGGGCGCGCATTGCGCGGCGTGCCATCCGAGTGCCGCGACCATCAAGGTGAATAACTCGGCCAGCGGAGCCTCCTATCAGGGTGTCACTCTGGCCACCAACGTCACCTCCGGTGTGCGAACTTACTTCGTCGCCAATGCCAATGGCGGAGTAAATGGCGGCGTGGAGGCTTATGACGCGAACACCTTCGCCCCCATCGCGCTGGCAGCCGGCGCTTTCGTCGACAGCAAGATACCCGCCACCTATACTCCGGCTGGTATTCAAGCTCTTGGAAAGAATATCTATGTCACCTACAACAAAACCACGGGCGGAGGCACCGGCGCCGTCGACGTGTTCGATACCAACGGCAAGCTGCTGCTACGGTTAGAGGACGGTTGGTTCGATCAACCGTGGGGAGTTACCGTGGCGCCCGCTAATTTTGGAGCCTTCAGCGGCATGATTCTGGTGGGCAACACCGGCAATGGCGTGATCGGGGCTTACAACACGAAGGGCGCGTTCCAAGGCTTCCTTAAGAATAGCGGCGGCAAGGCTATTGTCCTGCCCGGTCTTTGGGGGCTGGAATTTGGCGACGGGAACGTCGAATCCGGGCCCGTAAATGTGCTGTACTTCAACGCCGGCGGAGCGAACCAGACCACCGGTGTTTTTGGCGCCATCACCGCAAACTAAATCCCCGAACTAGCGGGGATTGTCGTGGTGTTCCTGGTTCACGTAATGCCCCGCGTCGTTGTCCACGCACGGCGCGGCTTCCTCCAGCGTGTCCATCTGCAGCGTGACGGTCCGGTAAATGGTCCACGGCTTTGCCAGGACCTGCGGATCGTCCGCGGTCATGGTGTACTGAATCGTATCTCCCACCCGCCGGAACCGTTCGGTCACGTGCAGCTTGCTGCTGTGAAAAAGGCCGTTGTCCCCCAGCCAGCTGTCGCCCGTCAAACGCGTCACATCCACCACTAACGTATCGCCCTCCCAATGGCCAACCGAATCGCCGTTATAGGTTCCCTCGGCGTCCGGATCGGTGCCATGACCGCGGCCGTCCACCGGAATCACTCGCCATTGATTGCCGGTCGCATCCGCGTAGAGGAATATCACCTGCTTCGGAGTCTGCACAATCTGGTGCGGCGCTCCAATGCGCGGAACTCCTGGATTCATGCAGTGCAAAGCGCCGTCCTCTTTCACCTGATTTTGATTCAGCAGCTTTACCTTGGCTAAATATTGTGCCTTGTATTCGGGCAGCGGATCGGGCTGCGGGCGCGGCGGAGGTGGAGCGCCGGGCAGCGCCTTGGGCGCTCCAAAACCGAGAGCGAAAGAGTTATCACCCACCGCATGCACCAGACCGCCGAAATAGTGATGCCATACGCCATTTAAATCGGGATGCCCGTCGGCCATATGGGGCGTCGGCTTGGATGCCGCGTCGGGATACTTCGCGGCTTCGGTGACATAGGAGGCCGTCGCTGGACCATAGGCAGGAAATTGGCCGAAAAGGTTCACGGGCGCCAGCATAATCGCCATGCCAAAGCTTGCAGCTCCCAGACCACGAATCGCTAAACGGAATCTCATAGGTCAGCTTCTCCTTTTTCTTTGTCGCCGCTATTTTGCTGGATCCGAGGGCGGCGCAGTACCGCCTCCGAGATTATAGAAATGCCCATCCGGATAAGCCAGCTTCAGCAGGAAGCCGAAGCCATCCGTGCCATCTTTCGCCGGATAGGCAGTAACGGTAGACTCCGTGCCGTCGAGTAACTTGTCTTTTGTCAGGCCACTGCCCTTGAAGAACATAGGAGGCGCCGATTGCAGCCGCCACGTTGTGACCTTTCCACTTTCATCCTTGGCATCGAAGTAAATGAAGATGTGTGGATTTACCCACTCAACCTTGGACACCACGCCCTTTAAGGTAACCACTTTGCTGGCGTCGAACTCGGCCGACACCGCGTGATGCGCAACCAATGGCAAAGCCGCAAACAGCGCTAGGGCGGCGGACAGCGCCCAGCATTTCTTTGTGGTCATTCTGATCTCCTGGTGTAAACCCTTACTGTATATCGTTGAGCGGCAACAGGTGTCAAGCCTGTTCACCTAGGAATCTTACCGCCGAGAGGGGTAGCAGTGGTGGATCGCCGGTACTTGGCCCTACCGAACAGCAAGGATCCGTAAGGCGAATCCGGTGTCTTTATCAAGGGTTCCCCTAATTTCGCGTACCCCCTTTACGGGATAGGCTAGAAACATGATGACGAAGGTACACAACCTAAGGTTTACGTACCTGAACGTGATTTGGCGCCTGCAAATTTGGCAAGACGATCACGGTCAGGACCTGATCGAATACGCTTTGATGGCCGGATTTGTAGCGGTTGCGGCTGGGGCGATCATGCCGAACGTGGCTCCCGCCATCAGCAGGATCTTCAGCAAAGTGACCAGCGTGATGGCGCAAGCGGCCAGCTAGCGCCAACATTAAAGCCCCCCGTCAGCAGCCGGCGTTCTCGCCGGCTCTGGGAGGTAGCTGAATAGCCGGGCCTGGGATTACCGCGCGGCCAGTTCCGTCTCGAACAAAATCCAAAAAAATGTTAGCTTGGAGGAGACGGTCGAATTCCCCATGTCTCCATCGCCGGAAAAGACCGAGGGTCAGCAGCCGGCCACGGAGCAAAGCACGCCCTCAACGCCAAATCGGTCGGCGCGGGGCCTTCAAATGGAGGCCCGGGTAACCGCCGCAACCTGGGAAATCGGC
The DNA here is from genome assembly GCA_035486095.1 of Bryobacteraceae bacterium. GTDB lineage: Bacteria > Acidobacteriota > Terriglobia > Bryobacterales > Bryobacteraceae > Palsa-89. The sequence goes on along the minus strand of DATHNM010000063.1, from coordinate 3,873 downwards.
CTTTCCGCGGTGCTGCAGGATTTCACGCCGGGCGAAGTTATTCTCATCCTGGACGACAAGATCGCTTCCGGAACCCACGTCACTATTCAGATGAACACCTGCTCCTTCGATGGGGTAATTCTGTACTGCCAGCCGAGCGACAGCCGTTGGGAAGCGCATGTGTCCTTCGATGACGTGGATGCCACCGGTCTGAGGCGAACGCCGCGATTCCCGGTCAGCATCCCCGCTCGCGTCTTCAGCCATGCGAGTACTGTTCCGCTGGAAGGCACCATCGTCGACGTTTCGGGCGAAGGGCTGGGCATTGAGCTCGCCGTGGCAGTCCCGCTGCAGTCCAATATCGCCGTGCAGAGCGAGGAAAACACCGCGCTGGGCGTGGTCCGGCATTGCCGGGAGCTTTCGTCGGGCCTCTTTCGCGTGGGCGTTTTGCTGCATCACATCGTCCGCAAGGACGCTGACCTGGAGAAAGCTTCGGCCGAATCCGGCTGGATGAACAAATTGGGCGCGCGCTTTGGCCGCAAGAAATCGGATCGTCCAAAAGGCTGGAGTTAGCCGCTAACCCAACCCGCCCTGATAAAATAACTGCCTGTGAACATTACAGAACTGTTCATCCGGCGCCCGGTCATGACTGCGCTGGTCATGATGGGTATTTTACTGTTCGGCGTGGTGGGCTACCGTTCGCTGCCGGTTAGCGATCTTCCCAATATCGACTTCCCCACTTTGCAGGTCCAGGCCAACCTGCCCGGCGCGAGTCCGGAAACCATGGCCGCATCGGTGGCCACCATACTTGAGCGGCAGTTTTCCACGGTCCCCGGACTTGATTCGATGACTTCGTCCAGCGTGCGCGGCAACACCAGCATCACCATGCAGTTCGTGCTGGATCGCAACATCGACGCCGCGTCGCAGGACACCCAGTCGGCAGTCTCGGCAGTCATCCGGCGCCTGCCCCTGAACATGCCCGCGCCGCCCAGCGTGCAAAAGGTAAACCCGGCAGATCAACCCGTGCTCTTCATGGGCCTCAACTCCAAAACCATTTCGCCGCGCATCGTGGACGAATATGCGGAGACGCTGATTGCGCCGGCCATCTCCAGCATCAACGGCGTCTCGCAGGTAAATGTTTTTGGCACCGCGAAGTTCGCCGTGCACGTGCAGCTGGATCCCAATAAGCTGGCCGCGCGCGGCATCGGCATCGACGAAGTAGAGACCTCCATCGAGAGCCACAACGTCAATCTGCCCTCCGGCACGTTGTGGGGCCCGCGCCAGGCTTTCACCGTGGAAGCCAATGGCCAAGTGATGAATGCCGAGGCGTATCGCCCTTTGGTGGTCACCTACCGCAACGGTTCACCGGTGCGCCTGGGCGAGCTGGGCGAAGTGATCGACGGCGTGCAGAACGACAAAGTGATCACCTGGCTGAATAACACTCCGTCCATCATGTTTCAGGTGATGCGGCAGCCCGGCACCAACACCGTGGATGTGGTGGACAAAGTGCGCGCGCTTTTTCCGCAATTTCGCCAGCAGCTTCCGCCCGCCGTCAACATGGAGGTGCTGTACGACCGGTCCGATTCGATTCGCAAATCCGTGGACGACGTGAAATTTTCACTGGAGCTGGCGGTCGTACTGGTGGTGCTGGTGATTTTCCTGTTCCTGCGCAATATTTCAGCCACCTTGATTCCCAGCCTGGCATTGCCGCTGTCGGTAATCGGAACCTTCGCCGCCATGTCGCTGCTCGGATACACGCTCGACAATCTATCGCTCATGGCGCTGACGCTGGCGGTGGGGTTTGTGGTGGACGACGCGATTGTGGTGCTGGAAAATATCGTGCGCCACATGGAGATGGGCAAGTCACGGCTGGAGGCGGCGCTGGATGGCGGCCGGGAAATCGCCTTCACCATTTTATCCATGACGCTGTCGCTGGCCGCGGTTTTTATCCCGGTGTTCTTCATGGGCGGCATTCTGGGCCGCTTGTTCCATGAATTCGCGGCCGTGATCATTGTCGCGATTTTGATCTCCGGCTTCGTGTCGCTCAGCCTGACGCCCATGCTGTGCAGCCGTTTCATGAAGCCGCCCAGCGAGCATCACAACGCTCTGTATCGCACATCCGAGAGATTTTTCGATGGCATGCGCAATCTCTATGAGTGGACGCTGCGCGTGGTAATTCGCCATCGCTTCGTCACTTTGATGGTGGCGGCCGGCACCGTGGTGGCCACGGTGTTGTTGTACAACGTTCTTCCCAAGGGCTTCATTCCCAATCAGGACACCGATCAGCTGGGGGGCTTCACGGAAATGCCGCAGGAGGCATCCTACGAATCCATGGTCCGGCTGCAATTGCAAGCGGCCGCGGTGATTGGCCAGGATCCCAATGTGGACGCATATTTTTCGCTGGTCAACGCGCAGGGAGGCAATCAGGGTTCCGGCAATTCCGGGCGTCTGCAGCTGCGCTTGAAGCCGCGCCCGGAACGCAAACTCACTCCCGAGCAGATTATCGAGGAGTTGCGGCCCAAACTGAATGCCATACCAGGCATCCGCACCTATCTGCAGAATCCGCCGCTGATCCGCGTGGGCGGACAGCAGACCCGCACCGTGTATCAATATACTCTGCAGGCGCAGGATCTGGATGAGCTGTATCACGCCGCGGGCGCCTTTGAAAAGCGCATGAAGGAGATCCCCGGCCTGTTCGACGTAAATAGCGATCTTCAGATCTCCAGCCCCACCGTGAAGGTGGACATCGATCGCGATCATGCCTCCACCATGGGCGTCACCGCCGACAAAATCGAAAACGCGCTGTACGATGCATTCGGCCAGCGCCAGGTGTCCGACATCTATACGCCGACCAATGATTATTGGGTCCTGCTGGAGCTGCTGCCGCGGTTCCAACTCGATCCGGCGGCGTTGCACTTGCTCTATGTTCGGTCTGATCAGGGCAAGCTGGTGCCGCTGGACGCGGTCACCAAGCCGCGCAACACCGTGGGCCCGCTTTCGGTAACTCACCTGGGGCAACTGCCTTCGGTAACCATGTCGTTCAATCTTGCGCCGGGGGTTTCACTGGGGGATGCGGTGGACCGGATTGCGGTAGCTGCGCGCGACACCTTGCCCGCCGACGTGCAAACGTCATTCCAGGGCGTGGCTGCGGCCTTCCAATCGTCCTTGCAAGGCATGGGGCTGCTGCTGGTGATGGCGATCCTGGTGATCTATATGGTGCTGGGGATTTTATATGAGAGCTTCATTCACCCGCTGACTATTCTTTCGGGCCTGCCCTCGGCCGGGTTGGGCGCGCTGGCCACGCTGTTGATCTTCCATGACGAGCTGAACATTTACTCGTTTGTCGGGATCATCATGCTGATCGGAATTGTGAAGAAGAACGCCATCATGATGATCGATTTCGCGCTGGAAGCGCAGCGTACCCAGGGGCTGCCGCCAGCCGAAGCCATCTCGGAAGCATGCCTGGTGCGGTTCCGCCCCATTATGATGACCACCATGGCCGCGCTGGTGGGAACGCTGCCCATTGCTTTAGGCTTGGGCGCGGGCTCTGAAGCACGCCGTCCGTTGGGATTGGCCGTGGTTGGCGGCCTGGTGGTGTCGCAATTATTAACGCTCTACATTACGCCCGTGTTCTACATCTATATGGAGAGCTTCCGCAGCATGCGAACCCGCAGGAAGACGTTCCAAGCCACGCCGGAGCCGGCCGCAACGATGAGCCGCTAGCAGCTAGCGCAATATTTCCACCAGCAGCACCCACGCGCTCACCATGGCGGCCACAAACGAAAATACAAAGCCGGGCACCAGCCAATAGAACGCACCGGGTATTCCCAACAGCAGTGTGATTCCCGCCACCAGGAACGGAATCGCCGCAAGCTGGCAGAGCACCGCCCGATGCAC
>DATHNM010000062.1:0-6953 GCA_035486095.1 Bryobacteraceae bacterium | reverse complement strand
TATGCTCGCACGCCGCAAGGTGTTGATGCTCCTCAGCTTGTGCGCATCAGATTCGCTGCCCCTCATGCCTAACGCCGCACACACCTCGTGCAGACAAAAGGCCGAGTAAAGAGGCATCTAAACAGGACTCAGCCGCCTTTACCAAGTGGAAGTCTCTGGATCAGGAACGAAAAGTCGGCTTGCGACCGCCAAACCGCAATGCTCCGTCCGGATAACGCGCCACTCGGAGAAAGCCCACCCTGAGCGCCTCAATCCCGCGATCACTTGGACTAAAGGGCAAAAACACCCACCATCGCGAAGCTCCCCCAAGCACCAAACCCCCAAATATCAATAAATTCAAAGCCCCCCAACCGACCCAAAATTCCAACCCCCAAATCCAGCCAGTCACAAATCGGCGCCCCAACAATCACCAATTTCCCCCAGCCCGTTCTACCACCCCTGCAACAAACTATCTCCACCAACCACCCGCCAGCGTCCCCAGCCGTGCTATCCCAGTAGCGCAAAGGTGCGGCGCGAACCACCAATCGGATCACGAACTAACCCGCGCCGCACTCCGTTTTGCGCGAGTTCTTTAAAACCCGAGGTGGAAAAATGGCAGCAGCAGCCCAAGCTCAAGCAGCGCCAATAACAACCGATCCCGTCGAACGCTGGCTACAACGGCGCGCCCTCACCAACCGCGCCAACTCCCGACACTCCACCGGTCCTCGCACCGAATCCGGCAAGCAGCGTTCGTCCGGCAACGCATTGCGCCATGGTCTCACTGCCCGCACCGCCGTCTTGCCCAACGAGGACCCCGAAACCTACCAGCGCCACATCCAGCAATTTCTCGATGAGTACCAGCCCGCCACAGCCACCGAGACCCAGCTGGTTCACGAAATCGCCGACACCGCCTGGCGCCTCCATCGCATCCCGCTGCTTGAGGCCCAGCTGTTCTCACGAAATCCCAACCCCGAAACCTTAGTCCCCATGCTGGCCACGCTCAGTCTCCACGGCTCGCGCCTCTCCAGCCAATTCCACAAAGCGCTCCATCATCTTCGCGAAATCCAGGAAGATCGCCGCCGCATGCACAGCCGCCAGCTCACCGAAGCCGCCGAAGTCTTCTTGCGCCATCAGCACCAGGGAATTCCCTGGGATCCTGCCGGCCATGGCTTCGTTTTTTCAAAAGAACAAATCGAGCGCCGCGCACAACAACTGATACGCAACAACCCCGGCTTTTACGCAACCCTCCGCCGTCTCCAAGCGGACCCGCCACCCCAGCGACCCACGGTTTGACCCCCATTGCCAAGTGCACCGGCGGAAGAGCAGACTAAAGACTAATGTGGAACCAAGCCCGTGCGATCGTCTGGGCGCAGTGGCGCAGCACGCGCAATCATCTTCCGCGCGCCAATCTGGGCGGATTGCTCTTCACCGGCATCCTCACTGCCTTCTGGTATGGCGCTTTCGCTTACCTGGCAGTCATCGCGGCCGTCTTGCTTTCCCGGCCCAGCGAACTGGAACCGTTCCGCAAAATCCTGCCTGTGGCATTGCTGCTGTGCTTCCTCTATTGGCAGGTGATTCCAGTGCTCCTCACCTCCATGGGAGCCTCGCTCGATCTGCGCAAACTGCTGGTCTATCCCATTCCGCAGCGCGCCCTGTTCGCCATCGAAGTGATCCTGCGCGTCTCCACCGCCGTGGAGATGATGCTCATCTTAACCGGCGCGGCCATCGGCTTGTTCTGGAATCGCGCGGTGCCGCTTTGGGCGCCTTTTTCACTGGCCGTTTTCGTGCTCTTCAATCTGTTTTGTTCCACCGGCATTCGCGATCTGCTGGTCCGGCTGCTGGCGCACAAACGCGCGCGGGAACTGGTGGTGTTCCTGGTTGTCATCTCAGCGGCCCTGCCCCAACTGATGCTCTTCCGCGGCTCGCAAGGCCGTATGCGGCAGTTCTTCGGCAGCGAACCTTCCGCTTGGTTTCCGTGGACCGCAACGGCGCGCCTGGCGCTGGGCGAATTTTCCTGGGCCAGTCTGGGTATCATGCTGGCCTGGACGCTGGCCGCGTATGCCTTCGGCCGCACTCAGTTTGAACGCGGCCTGCGCTTCGATGCCGCCGAAGCTTCCGCCCGCGGCTCGTCATCGAAACGCCGCGTAAGCCGGCTGGAGTGGTGGTATCAATTGCCCAATGCGGTGTTGCGCGATCCCCTCGCCGCCCTCATCGAAAAAGAGCTGCGCTTCCTGAGCCGCGCACCGCGCTTCCGTCTGGTGTTCCTCATGGGATTCTCCTTCGGAATGCTGATCTGGGCGCCCATCGCTTTCGGCCGCATGAGCACCGAGCGTAGCTTTATCAGCGACAACTACCTGACGATGGTCAGCATTTACGCGCTACTGTTGTTGAGTGACGCGCTGTTTTGGAATTGCTTCGGGTTCGATCGCAGTGCCGCGCAGGTTTATTTCCTGGTGCCGGTAAAGATGTCGACAGTGTTAGCGGGTAAGAATCTGGCCGCGGCGTTTCTGGTGTTGATGGAGATCACGGCCATTGCGCTGGTATGCGCGCTGCTGCGGCTGCCCTTGAGCGGCCGCCAGATTCTGGAAGCGTTCGCCGTCACCTGCGTCATCACTCTGTTTATCCTTGCAGTGGGGAACTTGAGCTCGCTCTATAACCCGCGCTCCGTTAATCCGGTCAAGGCCATGAAGACCGCCGCGCAAAGCCGTGCCCAGGCGCTGTTGATGCTGGCGTTTCCAGTGACGCTGACACCCGTCGCCCTGGCGTATCTGGCGCGCTATGCTTTCGACACCGAATGGGCATTTTTCGGCGTGTTGCTGTTCGGCGGCCTGCTGGGCGCGCTGGTGTATTTCTATTCCATGCAAACCGCATTGAAAGCCGCGGTCACTCGCCGCGAACAGATTATCGGCGCCTTGAGCCGCGGTGAAGGTCCCATCGAAACCTGATGGCAGCCAACGCGAGTTGCCGGTTCTGCCAGATTGCGTCGCACGCCAATTACGTCGTGTTCGAAGACGATATTTCTATAGCCTTCCTGGATTACCGGCCGCTGTTCATCGGACACACGCTGCTGATTCCCAAAGCGCACTATGAGACGCTCACCGATTTGCCGCTTGAGTTGGTGGGGCCGTTCTTCGCTAACGTGCAGTTGCTTACGCGCGCCGTCGAACGAGCCATGGAGGCCGAAGGGTCGTTTGTCGCCATCAACAATCGCGTTAGCCAGAGCGTTCCGCATTTGCATGTGCACATTGTGCCGCGCCGTAAGAAAGACGGGCTGCGCGGATTCTTCTGGCCGCGCCAGGCGCATCCCGGGGAAGAGTCCATGCAGAAAGCGCAGGCTGCCATCCGGGCGGCGCTGGCCAAATAATGCGCCAACTGCAGTTTGGAGGCGAAACAGCCGAAAAGTCGGGTGATGATTCGTATTTTGCTTCTGATCCTGCTGGCCGCAAGAATTCATGCCGCCGATCAGGAGCGCGTTATCACCAGCATCCTTCCCTCGCTCGACTATGGCGCTTCCTGCTGGTCCAGCGTGACGCTCTCGAATCTGGGGGATCGCATGGTCACGGTGGAAATTGAAGCGCATCGGGCGGGCGGCGGCCTGGTGGGGCTGGCCGGCCTGGACGAAATGGTGCTGCACTTGAACCCCGGCGAACGGGTGACGCATCGCCTGGAAATCAGCGACGAATCGGGCGCGGGCTGGCTCAAGGTTCGCGAGAGGATTCCGTCGCCCCGCAATTCGCCGGTGGTTGCGGTGTCCGGCTTGAGCGAATGCACCATCGAGAATGAACTGCGCAGCACGCCGCGGCAGCTTTCCTATCCCACGCGCAATCCCTGGTTCTCTGGCGACGTGGAGGAGATGCCAGGGAGCGTGATTTCAGTGGTGAATACTTCCGAGCGCGCGGCGCAAGCCTCGCTGTGCTACTCGGCCGGAAATCTGTATTCGGTTCCCACCGCCGCCCATCCCACTCCCGAGCTGACGCTGGTCTGTTCCAAAGCTTTTGAGGTTTTGATTCCTCCTTATGCGTCGCGCCAGTTTCCCGTGCAGCGCGACGACAGCACGCACTTCAGCGTCAAGACGCAAGGCGATGCGGTTGTGCTGCAAATGCTGCGCCCGGTGGCGGCGGGCGTAAAGGTCTATCGCGTGGATTCCACCGTCAAGTTCGGGGGCGAATTTTCCAGTGATAGTGATAAAGGTGATAAAGGTGACAAATAAGTTCGTGAAAATTCCTAGCCGCCGGCGGTTCGCTCGATGTGCCCGCCAAATTGGAAGCGCATCGCCGAGAGCAATTTGTTAGCGAACTCGCTTTCACCGCGCGAATCGAAGCGCTGGAACAATGCGGCGCTCAGCACCGGAACGGGCGTTCCCTCATCGATGGCCGCGTTAATGGTCCAGCGCCCTTCGCCCGAATCGGAAACGCGGCCGGAGAATTTCTCGAAGGACTTCTCATCCAGCAGCGAAATCGCGGTGAGGTCCAGCAGCCAGGAAGCCACCACACTGCCGCGGCGCCACACTTCGGCGACATCGGCCAGGTTGAAATCGTATTGATAATGTTCCGGATTGCGCAGCGGAGTGGTCTCGGCATCGGACTCCCGCGCGGTCTTGCCGACATTGGCGTGATGCAAAATGTTCAAGCCTTCGGCGTAAGCGGCCATGATGCCGTATTCGATTCCGTTGTGCACCATCTTCACGAAGTGTCCGCCGCCCACCGGCCCGCAATGCAGGTAGCCATCCTCGGCGGTGCCGCCAACTTTTTCTCGGCCCGGCGTGCGCTCGATATTGCCGCGCCCCGGCGCCAGCGTTTTGAAAATCGGATCCAGATGCTTCACGATATCGGGCTCGCCGCCGATCATCAGGCAATACCCGCGTTCCAGGCCCCACACCCCGCCGCTGGTGCCGACGTCGGCATAGTGGATGCCCTTGGGCTGCAGGTGCTGCGCGCGGCGAATGTCGTCGATGTAATACGAATTTCCGCCATCGATGACGATGTCGCCTTTTGCCAGGCGCGATATAAGCTGCTCCAGCGTCTGATCCACCACCGCTGCCGGCACCATCAGCCAAATGGCGCGCGGCGGTTTCAATTTGCTCAGGAATTCATCCAGCGAATTCGATCCCGCCGCGCCCTGTTTGCCAAGCTCGGCCACGCTGTCCGGATTTCTGTCGAAAACGACGCATTCGTGCCCGCCCTTGATGAGCCGGCGCACCATGTTCGCGCCCATTCGTCCCAAACCGATCATGCCCAGTTGCATATACGATTCAGCATAGCAGCGAGGCGCGGGCCTCGGCCTGTCACACAGCCAGCACGTCATCCAAAATACGCAGCATATCTTCTGCCTGTTCGCTCGAAAGAATATACGGCGGCAAAAGGCGCAGCACTATATCATGCGTACAGTTAAGCAGCAGGCCGCGTTCGAGAGCGCGGTTCACCAGATGGTTTCCAGAGCGGGCCAGTTGAATCCCGAACATCAGGCCGGCGCTGCGAATTTCGGTAACGATGGGCCGGCGCCGGGCGATTTCCTCCAGCCCCGCGTGCAGCTGCGCCGCGAGTTTTCCTATTTGCGGCAGCAGCTCTTCGAGCACGTCGAGAAACTCCAGAGCCACGCGGCATGCCAGCGGCCCTCCGCCGAAAGTTGTGCCGTGAAGTCCCAGCGGAAGCGTTTGCGCGGCGCGCTCGGTGAACAAGGTTGCGCCCAGGGGAAGCCCCGCGGCCAGGGGCTTTGCGGTGACCACGATATCCGGACGAATACCGGACCATTCATACGCGAAGTTGCGGCCCGTGCGTCCCAGGCCGCACTGTGTTTCGTCGGCGATGAGCAAGGCGTTGTGGCGCGTGGCCAGTTCGCGCGCCAGTTGCAGGAACTCCGCGGTCAGCGGATAGATGCCGCCCTCGCCCAACACCGGCTCAACGATGATCGCCGCCGTGTCCTTCGCGATGGCCTTCGCCAGCCCGGCACTGTCGTTGGGATCGACAAACGTCACCTGCGGCGCGAGCGGGCTGAAAGGCCGCCGGTACTTCGGTTGTCCTGTGATCGCCAGCGATCCGAAAGTTCGTCCGTGAAACGAATTGTTCAGCGCCACCAATCTGGTTTTCTTCACGCTTGCCGCCAGCCCGTGCGCGCGCACGGCCTTGAGCGCGGTTTCCATCGCCTCACTTCCGGAACTCGAAAAGAATGCGCGATCCAATCCGCTGAGCGTGCACAACCGGCGGGCCAATTCACCTTGATAAGGGTGGTAGACCAGATTGGAAGTATGGATGCACAGCCGGGCCTGTTCGATGAGCACGTCGGTGATGCGCGGATGGGAATGGCCCAACGCATTCACCCCAATTCCGGTGATGCCATCCAGGTAACGATGGCCCTCTGCGTCATAGACGTAACAGCCGCACGCGGAAGTGATCACCAGCGGGTAACGATCGTAAGTTTGGAGCAAAAACCGCCGCTCCTTTTGCACCACCGATTCAATGTCGGGAAGAACGTGTGTGGGCGTCATACTCGGAGCTTAACGGCGGCTCAACTATATGTCTAATATGCATTTCCACACGGTCTGATATGCAATTCATATCAACGGACCAGACAATGAATTACGAAACCCAAGCGGGGCGGTGGCTATCTCTTAGATGTGGGCGCCTTACGGTCAGCGACGTTTTCGGTTGCGCAAGTAAAATTCCGTAAACCTGCGCAGCGCATGCCGGAGCTTGATACCCTGCGTGGCTTCCTTCTGATATGGATGACCTTAACCCATCTTCCCACTCACGTCAGCGCTTACTCGAATCAAATGGTGGGATATGTTTCGGCGGCGGAAGGATTTATTCTTCTGGCTGCGATTCTGGTGGGCCGAATTCAGCAAGGCGCTGTGGAAAAGTATGGTGCCTCAGTTGCACACGAAAAACTGTGGCATCGCATCCTTCGGATTTACTGTTACCATCTGGCCTTATTGGGATTTGCGTTCTCGGTTGGCGCAGCGGCTGCAGCCCACCTCC
>DATHNM010000061.1:0-33903 GCA_035486095.1 Bryobacteraceae bacterium | reverse complement strand
CCCCTTTCCGCAAGGCCTGGACGCACTGAAGGTGGAGGATATCCTGAAGGACGCCCCCACCGATTTTCGATTCCACCTGAGTTCGGGCGCGCTGTCCAGTTTCCTGAACACCCTGCCGCTGCTGCATCCGCGCGGCTATTTGCAGGTGCAGGACATTTTCGTGACAGACCTGGATCAGTATCGTTTGGGTTTTTACGGACCGGGAAAACTGGATGGTTCGCTGCTGAATTGGGTGAATGGTGCTTTACTAAAAGAAGTGGCGGAGCGCGCCGGATACAACGTGCGTTTCGCTCCGTTCCACTACCGCAAAGGATCGCGCACTTCCGTTCTCTATACCACGCGCCGAGAATAAATGACTCCCACTCTCCCTATTACGATGGTCGGCAGCTACGCCATGCCGGGCTGGCTGGAGCGCCTGAAGACCGAATATTTCGCCCGGCGAATCAGCCGCCACGATCTGGACGAAATCTATGACGCGGCGGCCAAGGCAGCGATTAAAGACCAGGAAATCGCGGGTCTGGACATTGTCACCGACGGCGAACCGCGCCGCGACAACATGGTGGACTACTTCGTGGAACGGCTGCCAGGCGTGCAGATCGACCGGTCTTCCAAGAAGTTTTACTACGATTTCTACGACAGCGTGGTGCAGGGCAAATTGCCCATGGCATCGCTGGGCCTGGTGCCGGATTTTAACTTCCTGCGAGCCTTCACCGAGCGGCAGACCAAGATCTGCATTACCGGTCCGCATTGTTTGAGCAAGCGCATCCGCAATCAGTATTACCCGAGCGAAGAAGCTTTGGCGACGGACATCGCCAAGGTGATGAACCTGGAATTAAAGGCGTTAGTGAAAGCGGGCGCGACCTATATCCAGATCGACGAGCCTTATTATTCCGGCTTTCCTGAAGACCTGCCGTGGTGCGTGAAAGCTTTGAATACCATGGTAGAGGGCGTGGACGCCAAGATAGCGGTGCACATCTGCTATGGAAACCGCTATGGCAAGCCTTCCTGGGAGGGCAGCTACCGCTATCTGTTCCCCACCATCATGGAAGCCAAGGTCCACCAGTTGACGCTGGAGTTTGCACGGCGCGGCGGCGAAGACCTGGATCTGTTCAAGGAGTTCAACACCAATTTCGAGCTGGGCGTGGGCGTGATCGACGTGAAAACGGATGACATCGAGACCCCCGAGATGGTGGCGGAGCGGATTCAGAAAGCGCTGAAGGTGCTGCCGCCGGAACGCATTTTCATCCTGCCCGATTGCGGGCTGTTCCATTTGTCGCGCGATGTTGCATTCGCCAAGCTAAAGGCCATGGTGGAGGGCACGCGCATCGTTCGCAAGGAGCTGGGGAAGTAATAGAGGCATGGCATCCGGCAATCCACTTCGTGAAGCGCTCGCTAGCGGCCGTTTCTGCTACATGGTGGAAATGGTGGCCAGCGCCTCAATGGCGGAGGAGAAGTTGTGGGATATCGCGGCGGGTATCGCTGAGATTCCCGATGTGGTGGGCGCGGGCATCACCAGCTATGCGGGCGGGTCTGCCGGGCATGATCCCATCCGTGTGGCCACGGGCGCTCGCGAGCGGGGGCTGAATCCGAATGTTCACCTGACGTGCGTGAATCGCAATCCGGCGGACGTTCGCACTGCTCTGAATCAGCTGATCGAACTGGGGATGGAAAATGTTTTCGCCATCTCAGGCGATTGGCCGAAAGGCGCGGCGCCGGAAACGGTGCAGTTCGCCTGCGATTCGGTGCAGTTGGTGGAAACCATCCAAGAAGTGCGGCAAGCGCGCGGCTGGCCGTTCTACATTTCCGTGGCGGTATCGCCGTTCAAATACACGGAAGCGGATTGCCTGTATCAGTACCTGAAGCTGGAGAAGAAAATCGCCGCGGGCGCCGATTTCGCGATTACGCAGCTGGGTTTTGATTCGCGCAAGCAGCGCGAACTGAAGCGCTACCTGGACGAGCGCGGCTTGAAGACGCCGGTCTTTGGAAACGTCTACGTGCTGCCGCCCAAAGCGGCGGAAAGAATGTCCAAGGGCGAGCCTCCGGGATGCTGGGTGTCGCCGGAGCTGCTGGCGAAGATTCAAGGGGAAGCGAAGGCCGAAGACAAAGGCTTAGCGGCCCGGCTGGAACGCGCGGCGAAAATGGCGGCCATCTCGCGAGGCTTGGGCTATGCGGGGGCTTACATCGGCGGCACGCACAACCCCGATCATATCCGCGGCATCATCAGGCGTGCCGAAGAACTGGCTCCGCAGTGGGAGGAATTGGCCCAGGAGATCAGCTACGGCGCCAAGGGTGGCTTCTACCTGTACGACACGCCAACGCCCGCGCCCCAGCCGCGGGAATTCACGCAGAAACTGTTCGATGTAATCGAGCCTGCGAATACGCCCAAGCCGCTGCGATCGATGTTGACGGGCATCCTGGGCTGGATCGACCAGCATCCCGCGGCGGCGCATGCTTTGGAAAAAGCCGAGCTGGCTTTCAAGAAGCCGGTGTTTGGCTGCCAGGCTTGCGGCAATTGTGTTCTGGGCTTGATGGAATACGTTTGCCCGATGACCTGTCCCAAGGGTATGCGCAACGGCCCCTGCGGCGGCACCTCCAACGGCCAGTGCGAAGTGATCCCGGAGCAGGCCTGCATCTGGGTGGAAGTGTACCAGCGCGCCAAGGCGGCGGACCGGGTGGATGAACTGAAGACTTACATTCCCCCGCGGAACCGCGCTTTAGAGGGCACCAGTTCGTATATTAATTACTTTCTCAATCGCGATAGCCGGCCGGATCATCCGCAGCCGCTGATCAACATCGGCAACATCCAGGGGCCCGCGTCTCACGAAGCGGAAGAGTCACTCATCAAAAAGTAGCTCGCCTCGATATAGGCAGCATCACGGCGCGCGATACAGCTAGGCCGCAGCGCGGCCCTGTTCTAGAATGGTGGGTTGCCATGCCTCATAAGTTAAAGAACATCCTGACACGTGTGCCCAGCGATATCGATATCGCGCAGGCCGCCACGCCGCTCCCCATCGGCCAGATCGCAACCGAAGCCGGCATTCTTCCGGAGGAATTGGATCTCTACGGCAATACCAAAGCCAAGGTACATCTTTCGATTCGCGACCGGCTGAAAAATTCGCCGAATGGAAAATATGTCGTGGTGACGGCCATCACGCCCACTCCGCTGGGCGAGGGCAAGACCACCACCACGGTGGGCCTGAGCCAGGCGCTGGGCGCGCATTTGGGAAAGAAAGTCTTCACGTGTATCCGGCAACCCAGCCAGGGCCCCACTTTCGGCATCAAGGGTGGCGCGGCGGGAGGCGGCTATAGCCAGATTATTCCGATGGAGGAGTTCAACCTGCATCTGACGGGCGACCTGCACGCCATCACAGCGGCCAATAATCTTCTGGCGGCCGCGATTGATGCGCGCATGTTTCATGAGAGCAGCGCCGACGACAAACAGATGTTCGAACGGCTCTGTCCGCCGGGGAAAGACGGAAGCCGCAAGTTTTCGCCGGTGATGCTGCGGCGTCTGCGGAAGCTTGGGATCTCCAAGACCGACCCCAATGAATTAACGCCCGAAGAGCGCAGCCGCTTCGCACGCCTGGACATCGATCCGGACACCATCACGTGGCGGCGTGTGCTGGACACCAACGACCGCATGGTCCGGCAGATCACCATCGGACAGGGACCGGAAGAGAAAGGCTTCACCCGCTCCACCGGATTCGACATCACCGTGGCGAGCGAGATCATGGCTATCCTGGCGCTGGCCACCGATCTGGCGGACATGCGCGACCGGCTGGGCCGCATGGTGATTGGCAGTAACAAGGCCGGTGAGCCGATTACCGCCGATGATATCGGCGCCAGTGGAGCGCTCACGGTTCTGATGAAGGACACCATCATGCCCAACCTGATGCAGACCATCGAGGGCACGCCCGCGTTCGTGCATGCGGGCCCGTTCGCCAATATCGCGCACGGCAATTCGTCCATTGTGGCCGATCAGATCGCACTGAAGCTGGTGGGGCCCGACGGCTACGTGCTGACCGAGGCGGGCTTCGGCGCCGATATGGGTTTTGAAAAGTTTTGCAACATCAAATGCCGTTACAGCGGGCTGCAGCCCGACGGCGCGGTGCTGGTGGCTACCATTCGCGCGTTGAAGATGCACGGGGGCGGCCCGAAAGTGGTGGCGGGGAAAGCTCTGGCGCATGAATACACCACCGAGAATCTCGATTTGCTGGAGAAAGGCTGCAGCAATCTGACTCGGCTGATTGCCGACGTACGCTCGTTCGGAATTCCGGTGGTGGTGGCGGTGAATCGCTTCAAGGACGATACCGATAACGAAGTGGCGCTGGTGCGAAAACTGGCAATGGAAGCGGGCGCGGCCGATGCCGTGGTCTCCAACCATTGGGCCGAGGGCGGCGCGGGCGCGGTGGAACTGGGCAAGGCAGTGATTACAGCTTGCGAGAAGAAAAGCGATTTCCACTTCCTCTATGGATTGGATCTGAGCATCAAGGAGAAGATCGAAAAGATCGTGAAGGAAATTTACGGCGGCGCAGGCGTGGAATATTCGCCGGAAGCCGAGAAAAAAGTGGAGCTCTATACCCGGCAAGGGTTCGACAAGCTGCCGATCTGCATGGCAAAGACGCAGTACAGTTTGAGCCACGATCCGAACCTGAAGGGCGCTCCCAGCGGATTCACGGTGCCGGTGCGCGACATTCGCGCCAGCGTGGGCGCGGGTTTTCTTTATCCATTGTTGGGCGCCATGACCACCATGCCCGGCCTTTCCACGCGTCCCGGTTACTACGATGTGGACCTGGATACGGCTACCGGACGAATCATCGGTCTATCGTAAAGAGCGACGTGTCTGCCGACTCTATCTGGACCAACACGCTGGCGGCATTTCGGGATCGCCTGGGCAGCCTGGAATCGGTGCCGGCGGGAGTGAGCGCGGCGGCGGTGAGCGCCACGCTGGGGCTTGGACTGTTGACCAAGGTTCTGGAAGTGGCACGCAAGCGCAAGGATTTCGCGGGCGATCGGGATCTGGTTCAAGCGCTGCTCAACGCCGCGCGCAACAAGTCACAGTCCCTAACGCAATTGGCCGATGAAGACGTCGCGGCCTTCCATCAATATCTGGATTGCCTGCGGAGCAAACAGCCCAGCGGAGCGGCCATTCGCAAAGCGATTGAGGTGCCGCTCCATGTTGCGCGCACGGCTGCGTCCGGGCTGGCGCTCTGCAACCAAGCCAAGGATTTAATTCACGCGTTCGTGGCGCCGGACCTGGGAACGGCCGCCGCACTGCTGCAGGCCGCGGTTCGATCCACGCTGCTGACGGTGACCGCCAACCTGCAGCACCTGGCGGAAGACGATCCCTATGGCGCTGAGGTAGCGGCCGAGTTATCGCATATTTCCGAACAACAAAAAAGCGCCGGCTGAGGCCTAACCTCAACCGGCGCGATGCTTTTAGATTTGCGAACCTTTAGGCTGCTTTGGCCGCGGTTCCGTGCGGATCGATCACAAACTTCTTGGCCGCGCCCTTGTCGAAATCCTGATAGCCTTGTGGCGCCTTGTCCAAGCCTATGATGGTCGCGTTTACTGCTTTCGCGATATGCACCTTGTCGTACAGAATGGCCATCATCAGCTGGCGATTGTACTTCAGCACCGGGCACTGGCCGGTGTGGAAGGAATGCGACTTCGCCCAGCCCAGACCAATACGGATTTGAAGGTTGCCGACTTTTGCGTTGGCATCCACGCCACCCGGATCGCCGGTTACATACAGACCGGGAATACCGATCTGCCCACCAGCGCGGGTGATCTCCATCACCGAGTTCAACACTGTGGCCGGCTGTTCCTTGCCCGCGTCATGCCCATGCCCGCGAGCCTCAAAACCGACGCAATCGACGGCCGAATCTACTTCGGGAGACCCGACGATCTGCGCGATTTGATCGGCCAGCGAAGCATCTTTTTTCAGGTCGATGGTTTCGCAACCGAAGCTCTTGGCTTGCGCCAGGCGCTCTGGAATCATGTCGCCGACAATGACCACGGCCGCGCCCAACAGATGGCAGGACGCCGCACAGGCCAATCCAACAGGGCCCGCGCCCGCAACATAAACCACCGATCCGGTGCCCACGCCTGCGGTCACAGCGCCGTGGTAGCCGGTGGGGAAGATGTCCGAAAGCATGGTCAGATCCGTGATCTTCGCCAATGCCTTTTGTTTGTCGGGGAACTTCACCAGATTGAAATCCGCGTACGGCACCAGGACGTATTCCGCCTGGCCGCCGACCCATCCGCCCATGTCCACATAACCGTAAGCGGCGCCGGGACGGGCCGGATTCACGGTGAGGCAGATTCCGGTTTTTCCTTCGCGGCAATTGCGGCAGCGCCCGCACGCGATGTTGAAGGGCACGGTGACGAGGTCGCCGACATTCAGAAACTCGACATCGCTGCCTTTTTCGATCACTTCGCCCGTGATCTCATGTCCCAGTACCAAGCCAGCCGGCGCGGTTGTCCGGCCGCGGACCATGTGCTGATCGCTGCCACAGATATTGGTGGTGACGATCTTCAAAATGGCGCCGTGGTCGATCTTCTTGCCAGCGGGGTTCTGCAATTTCGGGAAGTCGATGGATTGGACTTCGACTTTGCCCGGTCCGAGATACACTACTCCTCGATTACTTGCCATTAGAATCTCCTTTCGACTTCTGGGTCGTCAAAATTAAAACGCAGCCGCGCCCGCTTCTGCCACAGCATGGTCCTGATCGCCCGAGCCGCCGCTGACACCGATGGCGCCAACCACCTTGCCATCTTTCTTCAGCGGAATTCCGCCGGCGAAAATCATGATCTTGCCGTTGTTGGAAGCGTGGATTCCAAAAAACTGCTGGCCGGACTGCGAATGGGTAGCCAGGTCCTTGGTCGCAATGTCGAATGCGCGCGAGGTGTACGCTTTCTTCTGGGAAATATCGATACTGCCGATCCATGCTCCGTCCATGCGGACGTGAGACACCAGGTTGCCGCCTCCATCAGCGACAGCGATGTTCATGGGCTGTCCGATTTCCGCAGCCTTCTTTTCCGCCGCGGCTATTACGCGTCGTGCATCTGCCAAACTAACCATCTTCTCTCCTTGTAGTAGTAACGTGATGTGTGGGAATTTTGTTTGCCTGATTGGCCTCAGTGATTATACATCAGGCGTTCTCAAGTGAACTAGGCCATTTGGAGTCAATTGTGCTGCATGCAGAGCGGAGGAGATCGGATGTAACGGTGAAAGTGGGCTAGAACCCTAAAAAACTAAAGGCGCTCACAGGTCTGTACCCATGAGCGCCGGTTGTAAGAACTTATTACGCGAGCCGAGCAGCTAGCTACTGTGCGGGAGCTGCAGGAGGTTCGGTGGCAGGCTCCGTGGCACCCCGATGGCAGGTGTAGCAGGATACGTGGCGCTTTCCATCCGGAAACTTACCGTTAATGTCGCGTGCCATGGTGAGCATCATGCGAGCCGTTTCCTTTTTGGGATTATCGTCACTGGCGAAATCGCCTTGAACGTGGCAGAAGGTGCACTGAACACCAAGGGCGGCGGTGAACGCACGCATCGTGGTCCGGAGCTGATCGGGAGTCTCGCCGGTAAGAATTTTCAGATTCTTCGGCGCGGCAAATGGGCCAGGGCCCTTGCCTCCCTTTTCCTGGGCGCTGAGGCAAAGTGGTACAAGCAGCAGAGCAACAGCTAGTATTGAACGCATGAGGCATGCTAACACGCAACAAATATGCTGTCAACAATTTCTAGCGTGTTATCTGATACGTCAGTGGACGTCGCGGGGAGCTGTGTTTCGTTCGTATTTCTACCACCGCGGGCCAGCTTGACATGTCAGAAGCAGCCTCTATAGGATGGTCCCGAAGGACGCACGATGTGGAGCTGTCGCGTGCGAAGGAGTGCCCAACGTGAAATGGCCGAACTCGATATTTAAAACAAATTCCAACCTGCTAGGCGCCGCCGTGCTGGCGGTTCTGTTGGGATGCGGCCTGGCGCGCGCGCAATCCGTTGCCGCTAAGCCCGCGCCGGCCAGCAACAAGACGGACTCACAGCCAACTCCCCGCTTGCCCGACGGCAAAGTTGACCTGGGCGGAAAAGGCGTGTGGGCGCCGATTTGGGTCCTGGATTGGGCCGACAAGAAGTACGTGGAAGAAAAGATCGATGTCCCGTTCACACCCGCCGGTCTGGAGTTATATAAGGAACGGCAAGCCAGCCAATCCAAGGACGATCCGGAAGGATATTGTTTACCCGCCGGAGTGCCGCGCTATACCGGCACGCCTTATCCATTCCAATTGATCCAGCTGCCGGATCGGGTGGTTATTCTTTATGAAGGCGCGTCGCACATGTATCGCGTGGTTCTGCTGGATGCCAAGCATTCGGCCGATCCGAATCCCACCTGGCTGGGAGAATCGGTGGGGCATTACGAAGGCAACGACACCCTGGTGGTGGACACGGTCGGTTTCAACGGCCGGACGTGGCTGGATTATGTTGGACACCCGGCCAGCGATCAACTGCACGTGGTGGAGCGCTTTAGCCGGCCGAATTACGGAAGCCTGCACTACGAAGCCATGATCGAAGATCCGAAAAACTACACCAAGCCATGGACCACTCGCTTCGACATCAAATGGCGTCAGGGGTGGGAGCTTCAGGAGTACGTTTGCCTGGAGAACAACAAGGACCTGCTGCACATGGGGACCACCGCGCCCAAGTAACGTGTTCCAGAGGCGATGCTCCATTGTGGTAAGTGTTGGAAGTTCGCCGCCGCGCTTTGCTGTTTCGTCTCGCTGTTACGCGGAGCCACCCGGAATTCGCCGCCGAGAGTAACTCCGGCGCCCGCCGGCCCCTATCACGTAATTGGCAATCGCATCCTGGATGCCACAGGGCACGAATACCTGGCTGTGGGAACGGTGCTGCCCGAGGCGACTCTCGACATTTCCCAGATAAACGGCGAGGGCGGACAATTCGGCGTTTACTCGCCCAGTTCGTTTATCACCATCCGGCAGCGCTTGAACATGAATGCGGTGCGGCTTCCCGTCAACGTTGCTCTATACAACGAGAGAGCGGAGTATCGCGCGCGGGTCCGGGCCATTGTTCAAAGAGCGAACCAATTTGAACTTCTCACGATTATTGCGGCAGACCCCGGCAGCCATGTTTCGGAGGAACTGCTCAATTTCTGGCCGCTCTGCGCGTCCGATTTCAAAAACAATCCCAACGTGTTCTTCGCGCTCGCAACCGCGTTAAAGGGCGCCGACTCAGCTTTCGATTGGCGCTTCTGGCTTTTCGGCGGGAACAACGCGCACGGCTGGCGGTTCCCCGGCGTTCAGGCACTGGTATCGGCCATCCGCGGCGCAGGCGCAGCGCAGCCAATTGTTGTCGCGGGATTCGAGGATGGCGGCCTTTGGTCCGGACTGACTCCCGAGTTCCAGCTACGCGACCCAAACATTATCTACGAGGTCACGCCACGCTACCAGATCACTCACACGGACGAAGATCGGCGAGTGCAGTTCGGATTTCTGGCCGATCGCGCGCCGGTGCTAGCGAACGATCTGGATCCGCAGCTGGATATGAATTCGGCCGAATGCCACGCCTTTGGGAGTGATCCGGCGGATGCGACCAAGCTGCTGGAAGACAATCTCGACTATTTCGACACGCATCATATTTCCTGGACGCTCTCTGCTTTTCGCCGGGGGCGAATGCTCTCTGAGTACCGGATGTTTAATTGGTCGAAGCTGGATGACGGATGGACCTGTGGCGTATCTCCTGCAAGCAGCGGAATTGCCACGGTCCTGCTGACGCATCTCCGGAATGCCGACCCACACGGTTTGATCGCCGTCAGTTCGCCACGGGGCAGCATGGTGATCGCGCGCGGCGCCGTATCAAATGCATATGGACAGGTGCTGGCCGAGCGGGAAATTGCGGCCCCCAACGCAGGTCCGCTCCCCTTTCGCCTGGGCAATGTTTCCGTCCAAGTAACCGATTCTCGCGGAGTAACTCGGCCGGCGGCTCTATTGGCCACAGCTTTTGGTTGGGGACAAATCACGTTTCTGGTTCCCGCGAATTCCGCGACCGGACCGGCCGATGTTGCATTGGTACGCAGCGATGGATCCAGTTCGCATTCCAAGGTGATCATCGCGGATGTGGCGCCGGGCTTGTGGACCGTCACCCAGGACGGCCGCGGGCCGGTGGTTGGCAGGGTAACGCAGCGATTCGCGAACGGCGTAAGCAAAACTTATCCGGCATGGGAATGCGCAGGCGAGTATGATTGCCACACAATTCCGATTGCACTGTCGGAACAAAGCGTCACCACGGTGCGTTTGGAAGGCACTGGCTTTCGTTATGCCGGAGCGAATGCAGAAATTCATGTCACGCTGGGCGACCACTCTCTGCGGACGCTCTCCTTTGGCGCGCTGAGCAACACGGGGCGCGACCAGGTCACCGTTGAGCTTCCCAATGAGTTGCGCGGCATGGGCGAAACGGATTTATTCGTCACGGTGAACGGCGCGTTGTCTAACGTGGCGCGCATCAATTGCGGGAGCCAATGAGCATCACGCGGGCCGCTGCGAGAATGAGCCTGGCGGCGGTTGCCACACTTGGCTGGTGCGCGGACCGGCCGACGCCAACCGCCGCTACAGTGACAACAGCTTTCAATTTTGCCCTGCCAAAGGGATTTCCCGCGCCGTCGATTCCCGCCGGCAATCCGATGAGCGCGCTGAAGGTGGAGTTGGGCCGCTACCTGTTCTATGAGAAACGGCTCTCGGTGAACGGCACAACGTCCTGTGCCACTTGTCATCTGCAGAAACTCGCCTTTACGGATGGGCGTGGCCAGGCCGTTGGCGCAACAGGCCAGGCACATCCGCGCGGCGCGATGAGTTTGGTGAATGTCGCCTATGACGCCGTTTTCAACTGGAGCGACCCGACGGTTCATTCGCTGGAGCAGCAGGCTCTGAAGCCGATGTTTTCAAGCGCTCCCGTCGAGCTAGGCGCAACGCGGGCCGGCCTGATAAAGCTGGTGCGTACCAGCGAGCCATACCGCGGGCTATTTCCGCGTGCTTTCCCGGGCGAAGCCAATCCTTATCTCATCGGAAATATTGCCAAGGCCGTGGCGTCGTTCGAGCGCAGCATCATCAGCGGCAATTCCCCGTACGATCGTTTCCATTATGGCGATGCCGCGGCCGTTTCGGAATCCGCGAAGCGCGGTGAACTTCTGTTTTTTCTGGATTACGGCGGCCCGTCTTGCTTCCGCTGCCACGGCGGCTTCAACTTTAGTGATGCGCTGGCATACACCGGCCGGCCGAAGGCGCGCGTGGAGTTTCACAACACGGGTTTATATAATCTGGCCGGGCTGTTTTCCTATCCACAATCGAGCATGGGAGTCTATGAGCACACCGGGATTCCCGCCGACGTGGGCCGCTTCAAGGCGCCGACACTTCGCAATATTGAGCTAACCGCGCCTTATATGCACGACGGAAGCATTGCGACATTGGATGAAGTGTTGGACCACTACGCCGCCGGCGGCCGGACGATCCATGATGGCCCCTTCGCCGGTGTTGGGCGCGAAAACGCGGGCAAGGACAAACTGATACATGGATTCTATTTGACGGCGCAGAACCGGGCAGATCTGCTGGCATTTCTCAAGAGCCTGACGGATGAAAATGTAACTCACGACGCCCGGTTTGCGGATCCCTGGCCGCAAAAATAATAACCTCCCATCGCGAGAATTATTCATTTTGTGTTTTTCGAAGTAAGTTCTGCTGTTACAATCGGAAAACGAACAATCGGATGCCGAGCGATCTGCCGACGATCTGCGAGGAACGTCTCCGTCTGCTCCGCGAATACTCTGACGCGGCTGGCAGCTACTCTACCAGCGTGCGCGAAATGGCTTCTTTCGTAACATCCGGCGAAGAGGTGCGCGCCAACGAAGCCCGCCGGATTTGCCGGACAGCCTGGGATGACGCCGAACGATCGCGTTTGGCGCTGTACCGGCACGAAGCCGATCATAACTGCAGCCGCCTGGCCAACCTGCGTAACATTCCCGAGAGTTAGACGCTTAAAAGAGACATACCCGTTACTAAGCCGGATACTCCGGCGTCTTAGCGCAAATGGACTTTGGGAATTTCACGTGCTACCGTTCGGTTTGTTCCTGCTCAGCATCTGCCAGTGGATCGACAGCACGCGATTAAACGTGGTGATGCGCCAGTCTAACTGGGCCTTCCCGGCATTGGACACCATCCACACTCTGGGCATCGTACTGGTGGCCGGCACCATCATGCTGGTGGATCTTCGCCTGCTGGGTCTGGGCTTGCGCAGCGTTCCGGTGGCACAACTGGTTGGCCGCATCGTGCCGGCGACTCTGGGCGGCTTTGGATTGATGCTGCTGAGCGGCGGCCTGCTCTTCTCTTCGGAGGCGGTGAAGATGTATCACAGCCCGGCATTTCGCATTAAGATGGCGCTGCTGGCTTTGGCTGGGGTGAACGCGTTCATCTTCCACCGGACCATCTATCGCGATGTCGCGAATTGGGACCATGGGTCGGCCGCGCCGGTTGGGGCTCGAGTGGCCGGCCTGCTTTCGCTGATCTTCTGGATCGCCATCATCGCGGCGGGCCGAGCCATCGCTTATGCGCCCGGCTATGATCTAGGATGATGGCAGCGTACTTGCTTCCGGCCTTTGAGTGGCTGCAGCACACGCCCCTGGCGCAAACCATCCGCCACTCGGCCGCGCTGATCGCAACGCTCGAAATTGTGCACCTGATCGGCCTGGCACTTTTGATCGGCACGATTCTGATGGTGGATCTGAGCCTGCTGGGCCTGGGCATCGGCCGCCACCCGGCTTCTCAAATTGCCCGGGAACTGCGCAACTGGACCGCGGCTGGTCTGGCGATCATGCTGGCCAGCGGCCCCTTGATCCTGTCTTCGGAAGCAGAGAGATGTTACAAAACTCCGGCCTTCTGGGTGAAGATGGCGCTGCTGGCGCTGGCTGTGACTTTTCATTTCACCATTCACCGCAGAGTGGCGCTGGCCGAACCGCCGCAGCCGCATCCCAGCGCAAGGCTGGTGGCAAGCCTGTCACTGGCGTTGTGGATCGGCGTGGCGCTGGCGGGCAAAGGGATCGCGATTTTCCAACCGGCCTAGGCCTTACGCGATGGTTTGCACCACGCCGCCATCCACGCGCAACGCCGCGCCATTGGTGGCCGACGACAATGGACTGCAAACAAATGCCACCAGCGCCGCCACTTCATCTACGCGCGCGAAGCGCTTCAGCAACGAGGAAGGCCGCACCGTGCGGAAAAATTCGCTCTCCACTTCGGCGCGGCTGATCTTTCGCGCCGCCGCCATCTGCTCTACGAATGTCGCGACGCCTTCTGAATCCGTGGGGCCCGGCAGAACCGTGTTGACGGTAACCGCGGTGCCGGCGGTGGTCTCGGCCAACCCGCGCGAGATGGCCAGCTGCGCGGTCTTCGTCATGCCGTAGTGAATCATTTCCGCCGGAGTTTGCAGAGCGGATTCACTGGAAATGAACACGATCCGTCCCCAGCCGCGTTCTTTCATGCGGGGCAGATAATGGCGGCTCAACCGCACGCCGCTCAGCACGTTCACCTCGAAGAACCGGAACCAATCCTCATCCGGGATTTGCTCGAAGGGCTTGGGCTCGAAGATGCCCAGGTTGTTGACCAAAATTTCCACGTCCGGGTATTGCGCGGTGATCTGGTTCACGCCCAGACTGGAGCCTAGATCGGCCGCGAACCCTTGCGCTTTGCTCGGGAAGCCTGCGCCGTTTAACTTTTGAACCGCGGCGTCCACGCGCTCCGCGCTGCGTCCATTGATAATGACGTGCGCGCCTTCCTTGGCCAGCGCTTCCGCAATGGCGTATCCAATTCCCGCGGTCGATCCACTTACCAAGGCACGCTTCCCATCCAGTTGCAGGTCCATGTGGATAGGATACGCCAGGGATTACAGCTGATCGCGATACTGTTCCAGCGCTACCTTCACCAGTTGCGAGCGAGTCCGCACGCCCAATTTTTCGCATAACTGCCGCAGCGAAAATTTGACGGCGCCCTCGGAGATTTCGATGCGGCTGCCGATTTCTTTGTTGGTCAAACCCTGGAAAATGCAGCGCAGCACTTTCTTGTCGCGCTCCGTCAGCCGCGGCCGGGTTGGTTCCTTGGTCCGGTCAACCGAACGAAACAGCGCGGTCAGATATTCCTGCTCCAGGCATACTTCTCCGGCCGCCACTTTCCGGATGGTCTTCGACAACGCTTCGGTGGAGTGGTGTTTGTGCAGGATGCCCGCCACGCCCGCTTGCACCAATTGGACCGCTTCGGCCCCGCTTACTCCCGCCGTTACCACCAGAATGTGTCCGTCAAAGCCGCGCTTCTTGGCTTCCACGATAAAATCGAGCGCCCGCTCCCCGCCCAGATCCACATCCAGCAGCACCATGCTGGCGCCGCATTTCGGCAGTAGCGCCAGCGCGTCGGCGCAGGTAGCGGATTGGCCCACCACCTTGATGCCGGATTCCTTTTCCAACACGCGCGCCAGGCCCTCACGAAACATTCCGTGATCGTCCACCAAAAGCACCTGGATGGTGGCCAACGCGCTGTGGTCCAACTGCTGCTCCAATGCTTGCTCCCTTACGGTCGTGGTTCAGCAACGCTACGCTACGGGCAACTCCACCACGAAACAGCACCCGCGCGCGCTTGGATCGAAACGCAAATCTCCCCCGTAGCTTCTCACAATTGCGCGCGAAATATACAGCCCCAGTCCGGCTCCATCGGCGCCGGCTTGAAAGGGCTGGAACAATTGCTCCGGCGTTTGGACACCTGGGCCGGAATCCTGAAAGAACACCAGCACCCGTTGTTCTCCGAACAGCACCGTGATTTCCAGCATGCGCAACGGCCCTTCCGCCACCGCCCGCACGCTGTTCTGCGCCAGGTTGAGAAACACCTGCAGCAGCCCATACGGATCCGCCACCACCGCGGGAATTGTGTCGGGCAGTTCCCACGCCACCGTTCCATCCATCTCCTGCCAGGTGGGCTCAATCATGATGCGCAGATGATCCAGCACCTTTTTTAGCTCGATAGGTTCGGCCGTGTCGTGCACACGCGAGTGCAAATCGAACGAGGCGATTCTTTCCAACCCCTGCACCAGCGTGACCAGGCCGGTGTAATCTTCGTCGGCCGCCAGACTATGCTTCTCGCTCAGGTTCGACGACAGCAGCGATATGGCTCCGCACAAATTGCGCACCTCGTGCGAAACGCCCGAAGCGGCAATGCGGTTGTATTTCATAAGCTGCTTCAGGTTCTGTTCTTCGCGGTCACGCATCTCTTCGGAAGAATCCACTACGATGGCCGCCAGCCGGGTGCCTTCCGACGTAGTGTAGGAGGAAAACCAGGTGTCGGCGAGAAAAATTTCGCCATTGTCGCGCCGGCCCTGGCACTGCGCGGCGGTTCGAAAGGCCTCTGAGCCGCTTTCCAGATGCAGCGCATCGGCCAGCAGGGGCAAGTAGGGCGCAATGGGACGGCCCTGCATGATCTGCGCTTCGGGAATGAGAAACAGGCTGTTGGCCGCGCGATTGGCCGCCAGAATCACACCGTTCTGATCCAACGTCAGAATCGCCGCCGGACTGCTTTCCACCAGCACGCTTAACTGCTGTTCGGCCTCACGGCGCAGTTCCTGCTCCCGTTCGAGCTTGGTAAGGTGCTCCACCACCAACTCGCGATTCCTTACCAGTGCGGTAACAAACAACCCCGACGCAAAGTACGAGAGAGACGCGAAGGCAAACCGCAGCATCGCTTCGGCCTGCGAACTCGGCACGTCGAAGCGGGCCCGCAGCGCGGCGCATACCAGCGCCAGGCCGGCGATTTCTATCGGCCCCAGAATCACCGCTCCCAGCATCATGGGGAGAATGTAGAGCACCCCGAGTGAGACCGTGTTGCCCACCGCCCAATCGGCCAGCGCCACAATAAACACCAATCCCGCAGTGGCGCTGAGCACCTTGAGTCTTCCCGCTCTGAGACACAACGCGATCATCTGATCCCAACCGATTCAGGATAGCTGTTTACGGCACTCAGAGCGCCGCCCCCGATAGAAAGCATAAAAGTCCCTTTAGAAAGGGTCTTTAGACCCAAAAGAAAGTTACTTATTCTGGCCATCTTACTCCGGAGAGGATGAGTTACTAAGACCTGGCTGGCGAATGCAGGAGCTGGCATGGATGCCGTCAGCGTGCAACGGACTCATGATCCGGCTCTGCCAATACGCTCAAAATGTGGGCGACAAAGGGCGTCGCGGGCGAACCCGGAGAGGTAACCCGCCGCTGAAGTTCAGTTACAGCGCTCAAAGAAGTACGACTAAGTGGATACACTAGCCCATCCTTTCTTTCGGATGTAATTCACTTTCTAATGCCACAAAAATCCGAAAATCTTTGTACTTCGATTGAAAATATTGATTGGACGCTCACTAATGCCGCCGTTAGACTTCCTACTTAAGCCTCGTCGCCCATACGCTTCGCCCCGTCCGTGAAGCAAAAGTACAGATCCGAACGGAGCCCGGAGCTCCCGTCGTAGTCGTGCTTCAACAATTCCTAAGGGAGGAAGTTTTCATGGAGAAGAAGTTATCTCTATCTCAAAAGATCACGCGGTTACGCGGGCGCATGAAGGACGCGGACTGGCGCAAGTATGGTGCAACCATCCTTGTGGGCAAGTTCGGCGCGGCGGCGCTGCTTTTGCTGGTGGCCATCCTGGTTAATCCGGCTTTGATCGGATTCAGCACTTTCGCGGCGGATCCGGTGCTCAAGGGTAACGACATCGTCAATCCGGTAAATACGGCCTGGACACTGGTGGCCGCTTTTCTCGTCTTCGGCATGCAGGTTGGTTTCACAATGCTCGAAGCGGGCTTCTGCCGTTCGCGCGAGACGGTGAACGTGTTGATGGAATGTATCGTGGACACCTGCCTCTGCGGGCTGTTGTTCTACGCCTTTGGATTCGCGTTCATGTTCAGCCATGGCAATGGATTTATCGGCTATCACTGGTTCTTCCTGCAGGACGCACCGGCAACTTACGAAACCACGGGCGTGGCGTTCCTGGCAGTTTGGATTTTCCAGTTTGCATTCGCTGACACCTGCTCCACCATCACTTCGGGCGCCATGATCGGCCGCACCGGGTTTGTGGGCGACCTGCTCTATAGCATCGCCGTCTCCGGCTTCATCTATCCGATCATCGGGCATTGGGCTTGGGGTCCGGACGGCTTCCTGGCCGCCATGGGCAGCGCGGGCAACTTCCTTCCGTCGCTGGGCCAAAGCTTCCACGATTTCGCCGGCTCAACAGTGGTGCACACCATCGGCGGTTTCATCGCGCTGGCGGGTTCCATTGTTCTCGGCCCGCGTTTAGGACGTAAGTTCAAACGCGACGGCGGCGGACCCATGATGCCGCACGATTTGACCATCGCGGCCAGCGGCGGATTGCTATTGTGGTTCGGCTGGTATGGATTCAACCCCGGCAGCACGCTGTCGGCGATGGATTTTGTGGGCATCGGCCGGGTGGCCACCAACACCACGCTGGCGGCCTGCGCGGCGGGTCTTACCGCGATGTTCTACGCCTACATCTTTAGTAAGAAGTGGGACGTGAGTTTTACCGTTAACGGCTTTCTCGCCGGACTTGTGGCGATTACCTGCCCGTGCTATTGGGTCAGCCCCACCGGCGCGATTATTCTGGGCGGCATCGCAGGCGTTCTGGTGGTGATGGGCGTGGAGCTTCTGGAGTGGCTGCGCATCGATGATCCCATCGGTGCGGTTCCGGTCCACGGCTTCTGCGGCATCTGGGGAACGGTGTCGCTGGGCTTGTTCGCGGCCGGAAAGTATGGCGCCAGCGGACCCATTGCTCCCGACAATAGCGCTCCGCTCACCGGCCTGTTCTACGGTGGCGGCACCACGCTACTGGTGGCGCAGTGCATCGGCAGCGCCATCATCACCCTGGCCACCTTCGCGGTGGCGATGGTGGTTATGCTGGCCGTCAATGCCACGGGTACCTTGCGTGTCACTGAAGAAGGCGAGCGTTACGGCCTGGATCTTCACGAACACGGCATTTCCGCTTACCCGGAATATGTGATTTCCTCTTCCGCTCAGCCCGCCGGAATGATGGCCGAAGCGGCCACCGGCAAACTCGCCACCGAAGCCATGGGACGGGTTGGATTGAGCAGCGGCGCCGCTCACTAGAGCACGGCGTCCGAGGCACGACTGTTTGGTTTTTCGGCCAAACCTATCGGAGACCGTGCGTTTGAGGCGTACGGTCTCTTTTTTTGAATTCGTCCGCATTCTGAAGAGGACCAAATCATGAAAAAAATCGAAGCAATCATTCAACCCTACAAGCTGGACGAAGTGAAAGAAGCCTTGAAGGGTATCCATGCCGACGGCATCACCATCTCCGAAGTCCGGGGCCATGGCCGCCAGAAAGGCCACACCGAAGTTTATCGCGGGCAGGAATACAGCATAGATTTTCTGCCGAAGGTGAAAGTTGAAATGGTAGTGCCCGATGGGCGTCTGGATGAAGTGGTGGCCGCGCTGACGGCCGCCGCGCGATCCGGAAAGATTGGTGACGGAAAGATCTTTGTCTCCACGGTGGAGGAAGTTTTGCGCATCCGCAATGGCGACCGTGGAGAGAGCGCGCTCTAGGTCTTTTATTGCAGTGAGGGTGACCGAGACGGAGGTAAGTTTATATGCTGCCAACACCGGGTCGTGATGGCAAGGCCAAAGTAGTTGTAGCAACCGCGGTCGCCCTTTCGTTCATTTCGTTCTGGCGTGGCGCGGCTATCGTTCTGAGCGATCTGGCGTCCTCCGCGTTTTACGCGGGCGGCATCGCCGAACAGGCCATCGGCGCCAGCGCACCCTGGTTCATCCTGGGCGTCATGCTGTTCAGCTTTGCGGTGCGTTCCGTGTACATGGAAGGCTGCAGCATGTTCGTGCGCGGCGGCGTGTACGTGGTGGTGCGCGACGCCATGGGCCCTTTCATGGCCCGCCTGTCCGTTTCCGCGCTAATCTTCGATTACATCCTCACCGGACCCATCAGCAGCGTCAGCGCCGGCCAATATCTTGGGCGCTTGATTAACGAAGCCGCTGAAGCCACGCACCTGTCCTCGCGCGTCCCGCCTAATTTGTTCGCCGCCGGGTTCGGACTCATCGTGACACTGTATTTCTGGTGGAACAATATCAAGGGCATTCACGAATCCAGCGGCAAGGCGCTACGCATCATGCAAATCACTACCGTGATGGTGGTGGTGTTTCTGATCTGGTGCCCGCTGACCATCCTGATTCATGGCGCCGCGCAGACACCCCCGCCACCCACGCTGCGCAATTTGCACTTCAGCGACAGCGGGCTGGGCTGGTTCAAGGGCACCGTCTGGCCCACCATCCCGTTCGTCGCGATTATCATTGCGTTCGGCCATTCGCTTTTGTCGATGAGCGG
This sequence comes from Bryobacteraceae bacterium, assembly GCA_035486095.1. Classification (GTDB taxonomy): domain Bacteria; phylum Acidobacteriota; class Terriglobia; order Bryobacterales; family Bryobacteraceae; genus Palsa-89. Next base: position 14,460 of record DATHNM010000061.1, on the reverse strand, counting down.
ATTCGAAACACTGGCGCAGGTGTATCGCGAGATTGCTTATCCCAAACTGAAAAATCTCCGCATCACCGCGAATATCGTGTGTGTCTACGCCGTGCTGTGCACCGGAGTGGTCACGCTTTTCGCCGGCTTCATTATTCCCGACAATGTCCGGGGCAGCTACTCGGAAAATCTGCTGGGTGGATTGGCCATGTACCTGGCCGGCCCATACGGGCTGAGGCTGGTGTTTCAAACCTTCGTGGTCATCGTGGGTGTTCTAATTTTGGCGGGCGCCGTCAACACCTCCATGATTGGCGCGAACGGAATCTTGAATCGCGTGGCCGAGGATCGCGTTCTGGTGGATTGGTTTCGCAAACCTCACCCGCGCTACGGCACCACATCGCGCTTGGTGAATTCGGTGGCACTGCTCCAGATTCTGACCATTGCGGCCAGCCGCGGCGATACTTATCTGCTGGGTGAGGCCTACGCTTTCGGCGTGGTCTGGAGTTTTTTCCTCAAGTCTCTGGGCGTCCTGGTGCTGCGCTTCAAACGGCACGATCAGGAATACAAGCACCCTGGCAATTTCAAAATTGGTGGACGGGAGATTCCAGCCGGATTGATTGTCACCACGTCCGTGCTGTTCCTGGTGGCACTGTCTAATCTGTTCTCCAAGCGCATCGCGACCATTTACGGCGTTTTGTTCACCCTGGGCCTGTTCATCCTCTTCACCATTTCAGACCGTATCAATAAGCCGAAGATGATCGGCAAAAAGAAGGGCCTGGAGGAATTCAATCTGGATCATCAGGCCGACATCAGCTCCGGCAGCCTGCACGCGCGGCCCGGCTCCATCCTGGTGGCCGTTCGCGACTATGGCCAGATGTCTCATCTGCAGACCGTGCTGCAGAAGACCAACCTGCGGCGCCACGACATCGTGGTGATGACGGTGCGCACCATGTCCACCGGCGCCGGCGAATACGCCCTGAAAGACGAGCAACTGTTCGCCGACTACGAGAAAGAGTTGTTCACCCGCGTGGTGACACTGGCCGAGAAGGAAGGCAAGCCGGTGGAACTGCTGGTGGTGCCGGGCATGGATCCGTACGACGCCATGGTTCGCACGGCGGAAAAGGTGAATGCGTCGCGCTTGGTTACCGGCGTCTCCGCGAAAATGGATTCCAACGAACTGGCTCGCCGCATCGGGCTGGCGTGGGAAAAACTCCCGGAGCCGCGGCATTCCTTTTCGCTCGAGATCATCAGCCCAGACCGGCCCAGCGCCTTCGTCAACTTGGGCCCGCATCCGCCGCGCCTGTGGCCGGAGGATGTCGAGCGAGTGCACCGGCTATGGCTGAAGCTGAGCGAGCGGCTGGGCAGCCGCCTGCACCATCGCGACATCGTGGGTCTGGCTCTGCTTCACTTTGAGCGCGAGCTGGAAAGTGCGCGGGCTGAGGAAATACTGGATGAAGTGGGGCACGAGTTACACATTGAAGTGCCTGTTCAGAAAGACAACGCGGCGGACGAAAAAGCCAATAGCGCCAGCCACTTTTCCTGATAACTATTCGACGAACTCCACGCGATACTCTTCGATAACCGGATTGGCCAGCACATCGCGCGCGATCTGATCGATCTCCGCCCCGGCTTTATCGCGATCCGTTCCCGGCGCAAGCGTGATCTCGAAAAATTTGCCCTGGCGCACCGCCGCAATCGACGCGTGCCCCAGACCCGCCAGTGCCGATCGGATGGTCTGCCCTTGCGGATCAAGGACGGTTGGCTTCATCAAGACGTAGACGCGTGCTTTCATGAATTCCCATTGTAACGGGAAGGCGGCCTCTCGTCTTCTTGCCGGCAGTGATTATGAAGCGCGAATCAGCTTGCGGCGCATGATGACGCCCATCAGGATTACGCCGGCTCCTAGAAAAGGAACACTGGACGGTTCGGGAGTCGCCGCCACGCCGGTGATGCTGGGAGCGTGATCGGAATTGACCAGCAGAGTTCCACAACCCGGGCAATCGTAGCCACCGGTAACGGCGATGGTCCCCCCGGCGCTGGTCAAAGACGAAGCCAGATAGAAATCCACGTATTCCGACCAATCTGAATTAGCGATGCCGATTTCGGGTGGCGTGTTTCCCAGGTAGGTGCTCGGCATGATGGCGGCCGTGAATGCGTCGGCCGAATCCGGACCGGTGACCTGGATGGAGAAGTCATCAATCGTGCTGCCGGTTGCATCGGTCGAGAACCAGCCGCTGGCCTGGTTGCCGTTGTCGAAAAATATGTCGTTGAGGGTCCAGATTGTATCTGCCATGGCATAGACTCCGCTGCCCGCCAGTAGCCCCATCACGATCAGCGCTTTAGAAAAAGCTTTCATAAGGTTCCCCCAGGCGCGAGTATATCTTCCATAACCGTAGAGTCCCTCTTACGGGCGCATCAGAACGTTCTAGTACCCCGCATTCCAGCCCGCGCGGGCAGCGGATGCATGAGACCCGCCCTACCGCTTTCCTGGCCGACCCCGCTACAATGGTTTTTTAGGTCTGCCTACTTATGCCTGTCCCAGTCTCACAAATGTGGACCGTAGCAACTTACGTCCTCAAACAGCGTCTGAAGCGCCGCGAGCGCTATCCGCTGGTTCTGATGCTGGAACCGTTGTTCCGCTGCAACCTGGCTTGTGCGGGCTGCGGCAAAATCCAGTACCCGGCCCACATTCTCAAGAAAAACCTTTCGCCCGAGGAATGTTTTAAGGCCGTGGACGAGTGCGGCGCTCCCATGGTTTCCATCCCTGGCGGCGAACCGCTGATGCATCCGGAAATCGACAAAATCGTGGAAGGCTTAGTGGCGCGCAAGAAGTACATTTACCTGTGCACCAACGCGCTGCTGCTGAAAGAGAAACTTGCGCTGTTCAAGCCCAGCAAATACCTCACGTTCTCCGTCCATCTGGACGGCCAGCGGGATCATCACGATTTTTCGGTGTGCCGCGAAGGTGGCTATGAAATCGCAGTGGAAGCCGTTCGCGAAGCCGTTCAGGCCGGCTTCCGCGTCACCACCAACAGCACGCTGTTCGACGGTGTGGATCCGCAAAGCGTGCGGGCCTTCTTCGATGAAATGATGGACCTGGGCGTGGAAGGAATCATGATCGCGCCGGGCTACTCCTATGACAAGGCGCCCGATCAGCAGCATTTTCTGGGCCGCGCACGCACGCGCCGAACCTTCAAAGCCATCCTTTCGAATCGCAAGAAAAGATGGCAGTTCAACCAGTCGCCCTTGTATCTGGAGTTCCTCATGGGCAAGCGTCAGTACAACTGCACGCCCTGGGGCATGCCCACTTACAACCTGTTCGGATGGCAGAAACCGTGCTATCTGCTGCAGGACGGTTACGCCGATACGTTCGCCGAACTGATGGAAAGCACGGCTTGGGAGCAGTACGGAACGGAGTCGGGAAATCCGAAGTGTGCCAATTGCATGGTGCATTGCGGATTTGAGCCCTCGGCCGTGCATGACGGATTCTCTTCGCTGCGCGGCTTCGCCGCCATGGCGCGTTCGTATCTTTTTACCGCCTATCCCGATCAGGACGCCGAGCGCTTGCTGCAGGAGCCTGTGCGGCCGGTTCACGCGCACAATCCCTTTGTGAACATTCAGATCGAGACTCCGGCGAGCGAAACTTAAGCAGGCATGAGCGATATCGAGAATCCTGAAATCCTTGAAGTAGTCCCGGGCTTTTCGCACGACCAGCTGGAAGGCTGGATTCCGCAGCTGGCCAGCGAAGAAGAGATTCGCGGCGCTCTCGAGAAAGCCTTCGATTATCGGGGCGATGTCACCATTACTCTGAAGAACGGGACGCAGGTGGAAGGTTATATTTTCGACCGGCACAACGGCCCGACGCTGGCCGATTCCCACGTCCGCGTTTTTCCGAAAAATTACGATTCGAAGCTTTCGATTCCCTACTCCGACATCCAGGCGCTGGCGTTCACGGGACGCGATACGGCGGCTGGCAAGAGTTGGGAAGCGTGGCTGCGAAAGTATTGGGAGAAGAAGACCGCCGGTGAGCACAATATTCAGCGCGAACCGGAGGCGATTGAATAAGGCGCCAGTGTTGCCCACAGATATTAATGGAGGCTTGTCATAGTCCAAGTCTGCGTTCTCGCCAGCAGCAGCTCGGGAAATTCCACCTTCATCCGTACTGAAAGAACGCGCATTCTGGTGGATGCCGGCCTCAGCAGGCGCGACGTGCTGGCCCGGCTGGCATTGATAAACGAAGACGCCGAAAAGCTGGACGCCATCCTGATCACGCACGAGCATTCCGATCACGTCAGTGGTCTGGTGGCACTGGCGCGCCTGCTCAACGTGCCGATTTTCATTACCCGCCTCACTGCGCCTGCCATCCCGTGGGGCGAATACACGCCGCGCCTGGATTGTTTCCAGGCGGGCACTACATTTTCAGTCGGCGATATCGAGATCGATAGCTTTACCATCCCCCATGACGCCATCGATCCGGTGGGCTTCTGCTTTCGCGCGCACGGCATTAAAGTTGGGGTGGTAACCGATCTGGGTTATGTTACCGATTCCATCAAATTCCACCTGCGCGGCGCCCATTTGCTGTTGCTGGAATCCAATCACGATCTCGAAATGCTGAAGGTGGGGCCTTACCCGTGGTCCGTCAAGCAGCGCGTCATGGGACGCAAAGGGCACCTGTCGAACGATGTGGTGTGCGATTTTATTCGAGCGGATCTGGATGCGTCCATCAACACCCTGGTGCTGGGCCATTTGAGCGAGCATAACAATCATCCCGAGATCGTCCGCAACCAGGCCCACCGGGCGCTGGATGGCGCACGCCGCGCGCTGTTCACCCGTCTGGTGGTTGCCGAGCCAAAACAACAATCCGAGGTTTTTACGTATTAATGATTGAACGCTACACCCGCCCGGAGATGGCCAATATCTGGAGCGAGGAAAACAAGTACCGGCAGTGGCTGGAAGTGGAACTCGCCGCGGCCGAAGCGCTGGCGCAGACCAACGATGTGCCGCCGGAGGCTGCCCGTCTGCTGCGCAAACATGCCAGCTTCGATCTCAAGCGCATCCAGGAAATTGAGCGCGAGGTGAAGCATGACGTGATCGCGTTCACCACCGCGGTTGCAGAAAGCCTGGCCGCCGTCGGCGAGGCGGGTGCGTCGCGCTGGCTGCATTACGGGCTGACGTCGAATGATGTGGTGGACACCGCGCAGGCCTTGATGGTGCGCAGCGCGTCGGACCTGATTCTGGAAGGCATCACCAAGCTGGCTACGGTGTTGAAGGCGCGCGCGTTTGAGTTCAAGGACACGGTGCAAATTGGAAGAACGCACGGCATGCACGCAGAGCCCATCACCTTCGGATTGAAGCTGGCCCTGTGGTACGACGAAGTGCAGCGCAATCTCACGCGTTTTTCCGCGGCGGCGGAGGGCATGCGGGTGGGAAAGATTTCGGGTGCCGTGGGAACTTTCGGGCACATCGGTCCGCAAGCCGAAGAGCGCATCTGCCAGCGGCTGGGATTGCGGCCGGCCGCCATCGCCTCGCAGGTCATCTCGCGCGATCGCCACGCCAACTATGTCGCTACCCTGGCCCTGGTGGCCGGGACGCTGGAAAAAATCGCGCTCGAGATCCGGCATTTGCAGCGCACCGAGGTTCGCGAAGTGGAGGAGCCTTTTGCGCCGGGCCAGAAGGGCTCGTCCGCCATGCCCCACAAGCGCAATCCCGTGTCGTGCGAACAGATTTGCGGGCTGGCTCGCGTGGTGCGCAGCAACGTACAACCCGCCTTCGAGAATATTGTGCTCTGGCACGAACGCGATATTTCCCATTCCTCGGTGGAGCGCGTCATCCTGCCCGACACCACCACGGCTGTGGATTATATGCTGTCCCGAACGGTATGGCTGATTTCCGGGCTGCGCGTCTCGGCCGACAGAATGAAGCGCAATCTGGACTTGACCCGTGGCTTGGTTTTCTCGGGGCAGCTGCTGCTGGATCTCGCGGCCGCTGGGATGTTACGTGAGGAAGCTTACACATTAGTCCAGGGATATGCCACGGCTTCCTGGGAGCAGGATAGCGATTTTCGCTCGGCAATAGAATCCGATCCCCTCATCGCCAAACATTTAACACCCGCAGCACTGGAGGATAGCTTCTCTGTTTCCAGGCAGTTACGGAACATCGACCAGATCTTCCAGCGCGTCTTCCCGAAGTAGCCGGCTCCTGTACCCTAAATCTGTGCTTTCATTTTCGCAGGGATGCATTAAACTAATACCTAGGAGCGCACAGCGCGAGACGCCGAATGAAGATAATGAGCGAAACTGATCGGTGCCTGGACTTCGAACTCGCTCGAGTATTGTTGGTAGACGATGATCCTACCTCGCGTTTGACGTTACAAACCGTTTTGGAAGCCAGCGGATATCATGTAGATTCAGCAGCTTCCGCCGCTGAAGCAGTCGGCAAGCTGGACGAACAGGAATACCAGCTGGTGCTGAGCGACCTGCAGATGGAATCCCCTGAGGCCGGTCTTAAGGTGCTTGCCCACGCCCGTATGATGCCTTACAAACCGGCGACGGCGATTGTAACCACCTACCAGAACGCCAAATCGCACCACACCACACCCCAAAAGCAGGTGCGGACACTGGTGAAGCCGGAAGACGTTCCGGGACTACTCGCTAAAGTGGCGAATTTGATTAGCGAACGGGCCGCCCGCAAAGTCCAGCGCGAAATGCGCCACGCTACCAGCTAATAGCTGCAACGCCACTAATCCCCGCCGCTAATCCCCAGTGACCGGTTCCTCGTCTAAGCTGCGGTTGCCAATCTCCTGATCCTTGTATTGCAATTGGTAGAGCTTCCAATAGATGCCTCGCATGGCGAGCAACTCCTGGTGCGTGCCAATCTCGCGGAGTTTGCCTTTATGCATCACGATGATGCGGTCGGCGCGCTGGATGGTAGAGAGGCGATGGGCGATCACGATGGAGGTGCGGCCTTCCACCAGTTGCCGCAGCGCTTCGCGAATCCGCAATTCCGTTTCCGTATCGACACTGGAAGTGGCTTCGTCCAAAATGAGGAAGCGCGGATTGTGGGCCAGCGCCCGGGCAAAATTGATGAGTTGCTTCTGGCCGGTGGAATATCCGGCGCCGCGTTCGCGTACCGGCTGCTCAAAACGTTGCGGAAGAGTTTGGACGAAGTCCAGCAGATTCACCCGCGCGGCTGCCTCCGACACCTGGTCATCGGAAATGCCGTCAGTGCCCAGTCGAATGTTCTCGGCAATGGTGCCGGTGAACAGGTGCGGGTCCTGCAGAACCACTCCGAAGTTGCGGCGCAGGTCTTCGATCTCGAAATTGCGGATGTCGATTCCACCAATGCGGATCACGCCGCGCTGCACTTCGTAGAATCGCAGCAGAAGGCTCGAGAGAGTGGTTTTCCCGGCGCCGGTGTGGCCCACAACAGCGATGGTCTCGCCTGGTTCGATACGGAAACTGACGTCGTTCAAAACCCAGTCTTCGTCCTTGTAAGCGAACCAAACGTGCTCGAATTCCACGGTGGCAGCCGAGCGTGGAAAGGGCGCGGGCTGGGCGGGCGATTGGATCTCGACAGGCGCGTCCAGCAGCTTGAAAACGCGCTCGGACGCGGCCATGGCCGATTGCATGATGTTGTACTTTTCGCTCAAATCCTGGATGGGGCGGAAGAAACGCATTCCGTATTGGAAAAAAGCCACTACCACGCCGATGCCGATGGCGCCCCCGCGTACGCGAAATCCACCATAGGCCAGCAACAAGGCCAAGGCCAGCATTCCCAGAAACTCCGCTACCGGATAAAACCAGCCGTAGGCGATAATGGCGTCCTTATAGGCTTCCATGTGGTCGCGATTGATCTGGGCGAACTCGGCGCGGCTGCGCGCCTCGCGATTGAAGAGCTGCAGAACCGCGATGCCGCTGATGTGCTCCTGCAAATAGGAGTTGATGCGGGCGATGGCCACGCGAATCCGGCGATAACTGGTCTGAACGGAACGCCTGAATTGCATGGTAACCAGCACCACTAGCGGCATGACGGCGAGCAAAAACGCGGTCATCCCGGGACTCATTTCAAGCATCGCGATCACGACGAAGCTCAACATCAGCACATCGCCCAGGATCATCAGCAGCCCGGATGAGAACAGTTCGTTGAGCGCGTCGACGTCGGTTGTGATGCGGGTGACCAGGCGGCCCACCGGGTTGTGATCGTAGAACGCGAGGTCCAGGCGTTGCAGGCGCGCCATCATTTCGCGCCGTAGATCGAACATGGCTTTTTGCCCCACCCATTGCATGATGTACTGCTCCCCGAAATCACAGAACATGCCGCAGATCACCACCAGCAGGTACAGAAATGCAATCTGGGCAAGGCCGGTCCAGGGGTTCGCGGCCAGGTAAGCATCGAGGATGGTATGAGTGATCTTGGCGGAAGGCGCAAGGTAACGGTCAACCGCCAGCGCAGTGAGCAGAGGGCCAATCACCTGCAGCACGGCATTGAAAAGCAGCAGCACCAGAGCGGCGAAAACCGGCAGTTTGTACGGCCGTATATAAGCCAGCAGGCGCCGCATGAGACGCCCGTCGTAGGCTTTTCCTAAGACCTCTTCTTCCACGTAGTTTTAGTGTAACGTTTGTGCATTCACACGAGTGTGAATGCGGCACGTTGAGAACGTGCGCCACATGAGCCACCGTTCGATAGAATAGCAAGCAGGATTCCCTATGTCCGTCATCACCAACGCCCCTCCTGAAATTGCCGCTGAAAATCTGCCGCCCGTGCCCTTGACGCTGGAAGGCGCCAGCATGCTGCACCAGATGCTGCGCGTTCGCTGGACCGCCTGGAAGCAGGTTCCAGCGGCCGAGCGAGCCGCGATTGCGCAAGAAGCCTCCCACGCGCTGGCCGAAATGGAGCGCGAAGCAAGTGGACAGAGCGCGGCGTTTTCTCTGCTGGGGCACAAGGGCGATCTGATCCTGGTGCACTTCCGGCGTTCATTCGACGACTTGAACAAGGTGGAGCGGCGATTGGCGGGGCTGCGGTTGTGGGATTATCTGGAACCTACGTCGTCGTATTTGTCGGTAGTGGAACTGGGGCTTTATGAATCCAGCCTCAAAACTTATGCGTCCCTGGCGGAGCGGGGCATCGTGCAATTTTCGCCCGAGTGGTCCGCGGCGATTGAAGAAGTGATGGCGCGGCAGCGCGAGGCCATGGGGCCGCGCTTGTTTCCGGACATGCCTCCTCACAAATATTTGTGTTTCTATCCCATGGATCGCAAACGCGGTGAGCTGAAAAACTGGTACCGGCTGCCCATGGCCGAGCGCCAGCGGCAAATGCACGATCACGGCATGATTGGCCGGCGCTATGCGGGCGCGGTGAAGCAGGTGATCTCCGGCTCAATCGGGTTCGACGATTGGGAATGGGGCGTGGATCTGTTCGCCGACGATCCGCTGGTATTCAAGAAACTGATCTATGAGATGCGGTTCGACGAAGTGAGCGCGGAATATGCGCTGTTCGGTACGTTTTATGTGGGCATCCGCTGTCCGGCCAGCGAACTGGCGAACTGGTTGAACGGCTAATGCGCGGCTTTTGAATTGGCCACGAAGCTGAGGTCCGCGGCCGCACCCGCCGCATCGCCCAGCGCCTTCCGTGTCACCGCCCTGTTCTGATACGCATTGGCGTACTTGGGATCCAAACGGATCGCATTATCGAAATCGGCCAGCGCGTGTTGATAGTCGCGCTGGCGCAGATAGGCGTAGCCGCGCGCGTTGTAAGCGCGGGTGGCGTTCGGGTCAAGCTGGATGGCGGCGCTTAGTTCGGCGAGAGCTTCCGGAAATTTCTCGGATTGAATGAATGCGCGGCCGTGGGCCTCGTGCTCCTGTTCGGTTCCACCAATCGCCGCCGGTTTGGAAACGGGAACGGCGGGCTTGGGAACCGCCGCCACGATGGGCGTTGGAGCCGGCGTTGGCGCCGGTTCAGTCTTGGCAGGCGGTGCAGGCGCCGGAGCAGACGGAGCAGGCGGTGCACTGGGGACCGCCGCCGCGCGCTGGGCTTCTTTTAAACGCTCCTCGGTCTTCGCGAACACTTCCGCCGCCTCTTTGTAATCCGGCCGCAAGTGCAGCGCCTGTGCGATGTCGGATTGCGCCTTGGCGTATTCACCCAGCAGATAATAGGCGCTGCCGCGTGCGAACCAGGCTTCGGGAAGCTTCGGGTCCAGCTCCAGCGCCTTGCTGCGATCGGCCAGGCCCTTTTCATGCTGGCCTAACTGGTGATAAGAGCCGCCGCGCGCCAGATACACCTCGGCCGAGTTGGGCGCCAGTTTCACGGCCTCTTCCCGATCTTGCAGCGCTTCCTCGTGCCGCTGCAATTTCACCAATGCCGCCGCGCGCGCCAGGTAGAGATATACTTCCTGCGGCGTGAGCTTCATGGCTGCGGTGAAGTCCGCGATGGCCGCTTCGTTTTCACCCAGGCGGAAATGCGCGGCTCCGCGCAGAGTAAGGGCCTTGGCGTCATCCGGACGCAGAGCGATCAGCCGGTCGAAATCCTGAATGGCGCGATGATAATCTCCCAGCTGGCCCCAGCAAAATCCGCGGCCCAGCAGCGCTTCGGGATTGTCCGGCTTCAGGTTGATGCTCTGGTCATAATCTTCGATAGCGTCGCGATAGCTGCCCAGCGCGTTGTAAAGATCCCCGCGCTGCCGGATGGGCTCCGGATTATCCAGCCGCAGTTTGATTCCGAGCGTGTAATCGGCGATGCCCGCCTGGTATTCGTGCAGTTCGGTATGCGCGCCGGCGCGGCTGTTGTAGAGGGCCGGCGTGTTTATGCCCAATTCGACAGCGCGTGTGTATGCGGTTACCGCATTGCGCGGGCTTTTCAAGCGATCCTCGATGTCGCCCAGCAGCTGAAACGCCTCGCCGTTGTTAGGCTCCAGACGCGTGGCCGATTTGATATCGTCCAGCGCGTGAGCATAGTCGAAATCGAAATAGCGCACGCGTGCGCGGTGGAAGTAATACGCGGCGCTGTCGGGATCTGCCTGGATGGCATCGGAATACGCAGACTCGGCCTCCTTCCACTGATTGGCCTCTTCCAGGCGCAATCCGTCCTTGAACGATTTGTCGGCTTGCTTTGAATTGGCGGCCGAAAGGATACCCGTGGCAAGGGCCAAGACGGCGAAGAACAAACGGCAACCGCGCATGCAGAGGCTTCCGATAATAATACAGTAGCGAATTACGCGTTATTCCGCGCCGGGAACGGCCGCCGTGGGGAAAGTGATGAGCGAGAAGTGCGAAGCAATGCGGGCGATGAAGCTATCGCGCTCCGATACGCTGACCCATTTCAATACGGACGACTCGCCGTCTTCGGAAAAGAAACCCACACCGCCGCGGCTGATGCGGCTGTCCATCCAGGAGCTGATCAGCTGGCCGTTCACCGAAGTGAGGAAACGATTCCCGCGCACGCTGACGCGAACTTTGTAATCGACGCCGCGCTCCAGCGTCAACGGAAGCGGCAGCTCCACGCGTTCCCGCTCCCGCCCGTCCAAAACCACGAACCGAACCAGCCCGGCGTTGGGCAGCGGCCCGGGCCGCGTCATCACCAGTTTGGTGCCGTAGTAATTGTGCAGATCGGCGGCGCGAAAAGCCCAGTCCATGCTCTTGTGATCGATTTGCCCCAGAAACTCCAATTCGTAGTTGGACAATGAAGTGGAAGGCTTCCACAGCCGCAATGATGTGGGGCGAACAACACCGGCATCGCGGTTCCAGTCTGAACTGATGGATCTCAGCCCCTCCCAACCACCCAGCCCGGTGCGAAAATCATCGTGCAAGGTACCGGAGGCTTTGCTCTGGATCAGATTGCCGATCAATTGTCCAAAACCGCTTTGACTGGGATGCGGATTGGTGTCCGGAAGTGGAGAAATTGCCTTGGGGCCAGCGGAACCCTTGGGTAACTGCGAAAGCGCCAGCACCAGCACCACCACGGCGAGCCCCACAAAAATGCTGGCTCCCATGCCACCCCGAGGCTCAGATTTTTCTTCCGGACGGACCGTGGCTGCGAAGCCGTAGAGGTCTTCGGCTTCGCGCAAGGCGCGCGCCGAACTGCCGTATTTTTCGCGATGATCGGCGGAGCAGAAATTGCTGTCCTTGAGCCTGCGCACAGGACCGATTTTCTTCCGGCAATACAAGCAGCCTATGGAACTGGCGTTCACGATGACCCAGTGTAGCAACGGGACGGCCACAATGAAATGTACTAAGGCAAGAATAGAAGGGACATGGGAGTTCGCGCTGATGGGTCTAGGGAAAGTGCCTTAGTAGCTTTTGTATCTTGCGAAATATAGTGAACCGACTCTATGTAATCGCTCGTATGCTGGATTAAGGTATTCAACGGATGATAACGTCTTGTCACCTCGCCCCCCTGCTGGGCGTGAGCTGTTTGTTTTTGACCGCTTGCGGCCGGGAGATGGGCCCGCCTGGGCCCGAACGGACCGAAACGCGAAGTATCGAACTGGATAAAACGGAAGAAGTTCGCGCCGATTTGAAGATGGGCGCCGGCGAACTGCGGGTGGGCGGGGGATCGGACAAATTCATGGAGGGCCGTTTTACTTACAACCGGCTGCGGCTGCGTCCCGAAATATCCTATACGGGCGATGGCTCACGGGGGCATCTGGTGGTAGAGGAGCCAAACCATGTAGCCTCGGCAACATCGAGGTACATCTGGGACCTGCGTTTCAACAATCAAAAGCTGCTGGACCTGGATATAAACTGCGGTGCGGGAAAATCCCGCCTGGATCTGGGTGACCTGACGCTACGGCGAGTGAATGTCGAGATGGGCGTGGGCGAACTCAAAATGGATTTGCGCGGCTCCCCTAAGAACGACTATGAGGTGAGCGTTCATGGTGGGGTGGGCGAGGCGACCATTTACCTTCCAAACAACGTTGGCATCGACGCTCATGTGGAAGGCGGTATTGGAGGCATCCACGCGTCGGGCCTGCAGAAGCGCGATGGCCGGTATGTCAATGATGCGTATGGCAAAGCGAAAGTCACGCTGCGGGTGGACGTGGAGGGCGGAATCGGCTCCGTCAATTTGATAGCGAACTGAAGACCTAAGGCTGGACCCTTGGCGCTGTCCCGGTTAACGTACTAGGACTAAATGACTTGGGTTGTTTTGACGATAGCTGGGTGAATGGTTTTCACCGCAGCATTGTTGTGTGTGGTCGCGATAGCTTGGATCTTGATCCGTACACGAAAACCCGCCGCGGCGCGAGGGTTCCGGATCGCTGAACCGGGTGTTGACAGCCAGGCCGTTGGAAATTTGTTTGAGACGGCGCCCATCGGGTACATGGAAATCGATCCGCGGGGCATGATCCGCCGCGTGAACCATCGGGAGTGCAAACTGCGCGGCCTGGAGCAGAACGCGATGCTGGGCGTGCATTGCGCCGATCTGATTCCGGAGGTCGATCGCCCGCGCTATCGCGAGCAACTGCAGCGGAAAATTGAAGGCCAAACGGCACTGGTGGTCCATCAGCGGGAATATGTGCACCAGGGCGGCGCCAAAATTACGGTCGAAGTACACGAGGAGCTGCTGCGAACCCGGGACGGCGCGATCGCCGGGATGCGGATGGCGTCCATCGATGTCACCGAGCGCAAAAGCAGCGCCGACGCGGCGTATCAAAATGCCGCTGAACTGCGGGCGCTGTTTCAAGCTTTCCCGGATCTGTTCCTGCGGCTGGACAAGAACGATACGGTCTTGGATGCCAAGGGTGGGCAGCGTTCGGATTCCTTCCTGGGCGCGGACAAGTTTCTGGGGCGCAATCTTCAGGATCTGTTGCCCTCGGACGCGCTGCTGCAGGTTCGCGAAGCCCAGGAACAGGTTCGCAAGAGCAATGGCATGGAGATGGTGGAGTTCGCCATCGAAGACCGCTTGGGCCAGCAGGCTTATGAGATGCGGCTGTTGCCTCTCAACTGGGACGAGTGGATCGCGGTGGTCCGCAACATCACGGCGCTGAAAGCGAGCGAACAGCGCCTGAAGGATGACGCCCAGGAGCTGGAACAAAAGAACGAAGAACTGGAAAAAGCCCTGAGCGTGGCACGGGAAGCCACGCGCATGAAAAGCCGCTTCCTGGCGAACATGAGCCACGAAATCCGCACTCCGATGAACGGCGTTCTGGGGATGACCGACTTTTTGCTCGGCACCGGGCTCAATACCGAACAGCAGGAATATGCCGAGTCCATCAAACGCTCCGCCGATTCCCTGCTGGCGTTGATCAACGACATTCTGGATCTGTCGCGCATCGAGGCCGGGAAACTGCGTCTGGAGCGTACGGAGTTCTCGCTGCAATCGACGATTGCGGAGACCACATCGCTGTTCGCGCTGCAGGCACGCGCGAAAGGCCTGGAATTCGTATCTGCACTCGCGCCGGGCCTGCCCGAAAACGCTTTGGGCGACGCCGGGCGGCTACGCCAGGTTCTGACGAATCTGCTGGGCAACGCCATCAAGTTTACCGAGCGC
>DATHNM010000060.1:0-13895 GCA_035486095.1 Bryobacteraceae bacterium | reverse complement strand
TGAGTGCAGCAATTCCTTAAACTTATATCCTGCCGTAACAATTCTGTCAAGCGACCCGTGGTCTAAGGCCTCTTTGCATGCACCCGTAAAACCAATGTTTGGTATAAGTTCGGGGGTTGCCAACCCGATTTCTGCAAATCGTAGCGTAGAATTTTATTGATGATTCTTCGCAGTTTGCCGTGCCTGTTCTTCGTATCTTTGCTCCTGGCCGCCCAGTTGACCACCGGCGGGCATCCAACCGAATACGACCTCCCGCATCCCAATAGCGGCCCCACCACCGTTGCCATCGCGCACGACGGATCTATCTGGTTCACCGAAGGCGCGGGCAATCGTATCGGAAGAATCGAACCCGACGGCACGGGACTCAAAGAATTCGATCTCCCGCATCCCGGCAGCCAGCCGCGCATCATTGCGCTGGGCGCCGACAAAAACATGTGGTTCAGCGAGCACCTGGGCAATCGCATGGGGCGCATCACACCCGCCGGAATGGTCACCGAATTCGACATCCCGACGCCGGCCTCCCAGCCGCGGGCGATCGCACTTTCGAGCGATGGCAATATCTGGTTTGGCGAATTTAAAGGCGGCAAGATCGGACGCGTTACGCCGGCCGGCGTCGTCACTGAATTTGCGATTCCCACTCCCGATAGCGGACCGCGCGCTCTTTCCGCCGGTCCCGACGGCAACGTCTGGTTCTCCGAATTCAACACCGCGAAAATCGGCCGCATCACGCCCGAAGGCCACATCACCGAGTTCACTCTGCCGCGCCCTGATATCGGGCCCGGCGACATCACCGCCGGCGCCGACGGCAATCTCTGGTTCCTGGAGTTGGACGGCCGCATGGACGATCGCACGGTGGATGGCAACCGGGTGGCTCGCATTACGCCCGCCGGCGTGGTCACCGAATTTGTCATTCCCACGCCTCACAGCGGCCCCATCAACATCGCTGTTGGTCCCGACCGGAACATCTGGTTCACCGGACGCGACAAGCTGGGCCGCGCCACACCGTCGGGAGTCATCAGTGAATTTCCGCTGGCGCCCAACACACGTCCAACGGGCCTTTCAGCAGGCAGCGACCGTTGTCCGCCCGATCTGCTCACCGATAAACTTTGGTACGCCGCCGCCGGATCGAACAAAATCGGTTTTCTTCTTTTTCGCTGAACTTCAGCCTGCGGCCTGCGTACGTGATTGCATGGCGCCAGCATTACCGAAACCCCATAAAGATCGCGGCATGGAGGGCATGGTCGCGAAATGGTATACGAATAACACCGGCCAATCGCTCGCCGAATTCACCAAACTCGCCAGGCGGATCGCCAAGCAACTGCCGCGCGACAGCAAGGTACTCGAAGTGGCACCTGGCCCAGGATATTTTTGTATCGAACTCGCCAAACTGGGAACGTATTTCATCACCGGCCTGGACATCAGCCATACTTTTGTCGAAATTGCGGGCCAGAAGGCTGCCGAAGCGGGCATCCGGGCCGACTTCCGTCAAGGCAGCGCGTCGGCCATGCCATTCGCGCCCAACACGTTCGACTTTCTGCTCTGCCGCGCGGCCTTCAAGAATTTCGGCCAGCCGGTTCCAGCGTTGCAGGAAATGTGCCGCGTGCTGAAGCCGGGCGGTCGCGGCCTGATTATCGATCTGCGGAAAGACGCTTCCATGGAATCCATCAATCAGGAAGTGGAAGGCATGGGTTTGAACCCGATCAACAAAATACTGACCAAGCTTACGTTCCGAACCATGCTGCTCAAGAGCGCTTATACCAGGGAACAATTCCGCTACATGCTGGCGCAGGCAAATTTTCGAAGCGTGGATATCCAGGAATCCGGCATTGGCTTCGAAATCTCAATGACGAAGTAAGCGCATCATTAGCCTGCGGCCTTCTGGTGCAACGCTCGCGCCTATGGCCAGATAGACCGCGCCAAAAGGCCCCAGCGTTGCGATCGCGCCGTAAATTGGATGAGACGCATACGGCAGCAACCGTCCCGCGCTGCCAACCAACACAGCCGCCGCAGCCGCCAGCCAGAGTTTGGAAACGAAGCCGGACAGCGAAGGACCAGATCCCAATCGCCGGTGCAGCCCGCGCCGCAATAAAGCAAACTCCACCCAACCGGCCACGCCCGCCGACGCCGTCAGTCCGGCAACGCCCCAGCGTGGATCGATCCCGATCCATAGCGGCAACGGCTTCGCGCAAATATATCCCAGAACAGTGGTGAGTGCGACGCGTAAAACCGCGAACTTCAACGGCGTGCGAGTATCGCGCAAGGCGTAATATGCCGACGAGTACAACCGCCCCATGGTGGAGGCCAGCAATCCCACCGACGATCCCGCCAGGATGCCCCACACATACTGCGCATCGGTGTGCGTGAAGCGCCCGGTTTGAAGCAGCGCGCCGGCGATCAGGTCTCCAAAGGCCAGGAACGCGGCGGCTGATGGAACAATGAAAAAGGCGATGTGACGGAGGCCGGAATCCAGACGTTCGCGCAGCGCCGCTTGAATTTCTTCCGTGCTCCCGGTGGCGCTCGACATCACGGGCAATTCGGCGGCCGATACCGACATGCCAAACAAACTTACCGGCAGGACATAAATAAGCTGCGCGTTGATCAAACCTGTCACCGCGCCGGTGGGGAGCAGGCTAGCCAGTAGCGCGTCGATGTAGGCGCTGATCTGCACCACTCCCCGGCTGACAAACACGGGCGCGAAGTTCCGCAGCACCACGCGCACGTGCTCGGAATTCCAATCCAGGCGCATTCGCAAGTGCCGGGCCAGCCGCAGCACCATCGGCAATTGAATGCCGAATTGCAGCGCGCTGCCGGCCACCGATCCCCAGGCCAGCGTTACCGCCAATTGCGAGAGTGTGCTGTGTGCGCCGAAAATCAGCAGTGTCGCAATCATGGCCGCGCTCCACATCACGGGCGCGGCGTAGGACAGAAACAGCTTTCTGTGGCTATTCAATATTCCCAGGCACCAGGCTGAGAACACCAGCAAGCCGGCGCCTGGGAAAAGAATCCGCACCAGAGAGATGGTCAGGTCGCGCTTCGATCCGGAAAAACCCGGTGCGATGATGTCGATCAGCCAAGGCGTGGCCAGCACACCCGCCAGGCACAACACGGCGACGGCCAGCGCCAGTGTTGCGCCCACCGCTCCGGCCACTTTGCCCGCCTCTTCCTCTTCGCCTTCGGCCAGCAAGCGCGCATATACCGGAATGAACGATGCCGAGAGCACGCCTTCTCCGAACAGGTTTTGCAGGAAATTGGGAATGCGAAAGGCTGCGTTGAAAGCGTCCGCAGCGTCCGAGCGCAGCCCGAAGTAATGCGAGAACACCCGCAGCCGCACCAATCCGATAATGCGGCTGAGCAGGATGCCGGCCGCCACCAGAAACGCCAGCCGGCCCGTGCTTTCCCGCTGCTGCGCCGCAAGAGCGCGCGGTTTGGACATGAACTACTATTGTGTGGGATTCGCGGCGTGCCGGGAGAAGCGTCTCAGAGCAGGCGCTAGTTTAGAGTGATCGCCGGCTCCGGCGCCCTACCAATCCAACTCAATCTCGTAGTAATCCGCGCCAGGCTCCGGATCGTCGATCTCAAAAATCAGCCGGTAATTGTTTTTGTCGGACGGCGACTCGACAATCGCAACCCGCCCGCGGCCGCGCACTTTCTGAATCATCGGGGTAAGATCGGCGCGTGCGGGCAATGGCCGCAGCATCTCGGCGTGTTCACCGCTGACCGGCGCACCCTCTAGGGCTTCAGAAAAACTGGCGCCGCCCTGGAGCGTAACTCGCACCCGGCCGTCCACATTCCCGGTCCAGTGAAAGCCCCAGCCAATAGGATCGGGAATCGTCGCCGCAGGCTCCTTCGAATTCGGACGATTCCATACCAGTGTGAACGAATACTGGCCGGCGCCCGCCTGCGGATCGTGAATAGAAACGCGCGCGGTGTAATTGTTCCGCTGGCGTGGCTGTTCTATCACACGGGTTTCACCGCGGCCTTCCGGAAAGTCCAGCCGGACATCGGAATCGCGCTCAGGCAGCGGCCGCGAAAACTTGAAATGCTCATCCGCCACCGGCGCGCCGCGCTCCGCGCTGGAAACGCAAGTTTGCTTGTGGCAGCTAATAATGGCGCCGTCGTCCACGCGGCCGGTCCAGGA
Source organism: Bryobacteraceae bacterium (assembly GCA_035486095.1). Lineage (GTDB taxonomy): Bacteria > Acidobacteriota > Terriglobia > Bryobacterales > Bryobacteraceae > Palsa-89. The sequence goes on along the minus strand of DATHNM010000060.1, from coordinate 9,757 downwards.
AACGTGGTCGGTTTTTTCGGCCCCTTGTTCGAACACACCGTTTTTTTCGTCCCAATAGAGCGCGATGGAATAGAACGAACTGCCGGGCTGCCGATCCTCAATTGACACCGCCAGGGTGTAACCATTTTCAATGGCGGGCTGATCGATCACGCTTACGTAGCCGCGCCCCTCCAGCACCTGAACGCGCGCCACCTGCTGCGTTTCAGGCAGCGCATCGGAAAAATGAAACTTCTGCCCTTCCACCGGCGCCCCGCTCTGAATTTGCACGGCCAGGCGCTTGCGCGCCAAATGCAGTATCGCGATGCCATCCACCCGCCCTTGCCAGATGAACTGTGGCCGCTCTTGCGCGCTGAGGTCAGGGTACAAGCACAGGAATAAGACGAAAGCCATCGTTTTGTAAGGCATATTACAACGCCAGTGCGCGAGCATTATAGGACAAATGGTTTAAGACGTTTACGCTACAATCTTTAGGTACCGTGTTCGCGCCGGCCGGTCCCCGGCGTCCAACCTTGTTCGTTGCAGGACCCGTATGGTTATAACGATAACTCCACCAGCCTTACTCCTGGCAACATCGACGACGGATCAATTGGTGCGTTCGCTGTTTGACGACACCTTTAATGGCGTGCATCGCCTGGAGTTTTTCGATTGGGCGCTGTTGATTCCTTACTTCGCCATCCTGATCATACTCTCGTTCTACGGCTGTCACCGTTTCGAGATGATCCGGAAGTATCTGAAGCACCGTGGCGACGTAGTGGAACCGCCCATGCGCTGGCCCAACCTTCCACGCGTAACCATTCAGCTTCCGCTCTATAACGAGCGCTATGTGGTGGAGCGGCTGATTGAAGAAGCCAGCCAGATGGAATATCCGCGCGAACTGTTGCAGATCCAGGTGCTGGACGATTCCACCGACGACACGCATCCGTTCACCGAGGCGCTGGTCCGTGAGTACCAGGCGGCAGGCGTGCCCATTGAGTATTTGCACCGCAATAATCGCGCCGGGTTTAAGGCCGGGGCTTTGCAGGAAGGCATGAAGACCGCGACCGGCGAGCTGATCGCCATCTTCGATGCCGATTTCATTCCGCCGCGCGATTTTCTGGTGCGCACGATACATCATTTCACCGATCCTTCCGTGGGCGTGGTGCAAACCCGCTGGAGCTATCTGAACCGGCATTTCAACGTGCTCACCGAAGTGGAAGCCATGTTGCTGGACGGCCATTTCGTCATCGAGCACGGCGCGCGCTTCGGCAGCGGCCTGTTTTTCAATTTCAACGGAACGGCCGGCGTTTTGCGGGCCAAGATGATCGAGGATGCGGGCGGCTGGCAGCATGATACGCTCACCGAGGATTCGGACCTGAGCTATCGCGCACAGCTCAACGGCTGGCGCTTCGTGTATGTCCCCTCAGTGGACTGTCCTTCCGAATTGCCGGTGGACACCTACGGGTTTCAAGTTCAGCAGTCGCGCTGGGCCAAGGGGCTGACGCAGGTTGCCCTTAAGCTGCTGCCGAGAATTCTGCGATCGAAAGAGCCCTGGCGCGTAAAGCTGGAAGCGTTCTGCCATCTCACGCCGAACATATCTTATCCCCTGATGCTGCTCATGTCGGCGCTGATGCTGCCGGTGATGATTTGCGGTTTTATATGGGTGTGTTCCAGATGCTCACGGTGGATCTGCCGCTGATCGTTGCATCGTTCTGTTCTATTTGGGCGTTTTACCTGATGGCGCAGCGCGAGCTGGATCGAAAGAACTGGAAGCGCGCCATTGTGCTGATGCCGGCCTTGATGGCAGCCGGTATCGCTTTGACGTTGATCAATACCAAGGCGGTGATCGAAGCGCTGCTGGGGATCAAGTCTGCATTTGCGCGCACGCCCAAGTATGCGGTGGGCGATCACAAGGTGAAAATTCAGAACGCCACTTACCAGCGCCGCAGCGGCTGGCTGCCTTACGCTGAGTTGTCCATGGGCGCATACTTCGCCTACATGGTGGCCTACGCCATCGAGACGTGGAACTTCCTGGCCGTTCCATTTCTGATGCTGTTTGTGGTGGGTTATTGGTGGGCCGGATTTACGACGCTGTACCAGGAATATCAGGGCAAGGTGCAGTGGCAGCGGGAACGCGCGCTGGCGCTCGAAAAAGAAGCCGCCTGATTCAGCGCTGAACCGACACCTTCACCTGCCCGGTAGTCCAGCAGCACTGAAAACCTGAGCCGCCTTCGCCGGAATAATCGTTGGCCGTCACCAGCACCACATAGTCGCCGGGTTCGCTGAATGTCGCCATTGTTGTGGCCGTGCCGCTGAAGGGCGCCGCGACATCGCCGCGCTTTGTTTTTTGAACCACCGGCCGGTCTGTGCTGAATTCCACGCGTCCCGGCCCGCGATACGGGATCCACTTCAAGGTAACCGCGGCGCCCAGGTCCTTTGGCCTGGCGCCGGACGAAGAAGTGAATTTGGCATCGTCTGAAACCCACACAGTCAGAGCCAGCGGCTGATCCACCTTGGCGGTGCGTTCCACCATCATCGCCAGCGGCCCTTGAACCGTGGGGCCATGCTCTTCAAAGCCGATCACGGGCGGAGTATTGCCCACCGCTGCTTCCTTGAAAGGCGAAATCTCCCAATCCGGCTTGAGGCTGACTGGAATCTGTGTTGTTTTGTTATTTGCAACGATGGTCCAGGTGATTTTGTTGTCGCCGAAATCGGCCGGCACCCGCACCGTGAACAGTCCCCAGCCACGCCCGGGCATGAAGTGGGTGGGCTGGCCGCGGTCTGGTCCACCGGGCTCCAGGGCATTGTTCGGCCCTACAGGAATGTCCACTTCCTGTTTTCTATTGCGGTTGTAATAGCCCAGCAAGAGACTGAAGCTGCCATCCGGATTCTTGAACCAGCCTTCAAAAGCGCCGGTGATGCTGGAGCCGGAATCGCGATCGGGCTCTGGCGGCGCCTGCCCCAAAGCCAGCAGTGCACCAGCCACCAACAGCGCGCATATCCGCATGTTCAAGGTCGAGACGATGCGTCGGCTTCGAGCTTGGGGTGGTGCTTCGCCGCCCAGGCGGTGTAATCATCGTCGCTGATGTAGGTGACGTTCATCCAGGCGTGCCCCATTTCGTCCACCGTGCGGTCGCCAAAACCTACCCACTGGTCCGGATCGGGATTGTTGGGGTTGGCGTGGGTGTTGTCATACCAGGCCGTTACGTGGATGGTGGTGCCTTTGGGGAATACCGGCGCGGCATCGTCCGCGTAAATGTAGTTGACCATCCAGTTGAAGTTGAAATTGCCGACGTAGCTCACCATCTGCACAGTTCCATCCGGCAGGATCGCCTCCACCGACATGGCCTTGCCGCGCAGATGCATGTGCGGCTGGAAATTTTCGAGAATGGCAGCGTGCTTCAACACGGTGTAGTTGTCGGTCGACACCACTGAGTTGGGCGGAATGTCGATATTCCTGCCGGATCTGGTTTGAGATCCTTTCGATGAATCGAATCCCCGCAGCGCCTGGAAGCCCGTCAAATAGGTGCGGTATTTGGGCTCTTGGCCCTTGGGATAAAACCAGATCCCCAACTCGACGTTGTCGCGAATTTCTTCGCCCACGGCATGAATATGCACGTCCCATGAGATCTGCGACCCGGGGAGCAGCAGTTTGCCGGTGTTGGGGCGATACAGATCATATCCTTTGCCGACGGCCCACTCCATCAACTGGCCCCGTCCGCCCAAGTCGGCGCTCGCACCGGGCGCCACCGTTTCCGGATCGTCCTGCACCAGGTAGGCGACGGCGTGGTGTGTGATTCTACGGCCGGCCGCGGTGCCAGGGCGCATTTCAACCGCGCGCACCCAGCGCGGCTCCGTGATGGGAATGGTGGAATACGGACGCCACCATACATCCTGATGGTGCGCGGGCATAGTGTAGGGCTCGGCTTTGATCACCATGTCCGGCGGGCCCAGCTCTTTGGTTGCCTTCCACTCATTGGGGGCCGGCCACTCGACGGGCGCGGGCATGTCTTTCAGATTACCGGCGGGCGCACCGGAATCCACCCATCGCACGATGGTGTTGATCTGCTCGGCGCTGAGCGACATGTCGTTCTTGAACTTCTGCACTCCCACCGACGGGTCAATGTGCCAGGGCGGCATCTGGCGAAGAATTACGCGCTGCCGGATGGACTTGGCCCAGGGACGCGTCTCTTCATAGGACACCAGCGACATGGGCGCCATGGAGCCCGCGTGATGGCATTCCTGGCAACGCGCCTGCAGGATTGGGGCAACGTCTTTGGCAAACGTTACCGGGGCGGCGGACGGCTCAGAAGCGGCCAGCGTTAGCACCGCGCCGAGGCCCAGCGCGCCGATAGCGACCACCCGGGTGATAGGGAGTGCTGTCATCGCCCACAGTCTATCCGCCTTAATTCGCGGTGTCAAAGGGTGACGCAGGTTGTGGGCGCCGGGGCGGATGAAGTGCGAGTTTCCAGAGTAAAGTTGGCCGCGCGGGCATCGTTGACGAACATCTTCACGGTGTCGAGCGAATATTCGGTGAGATCGCGCCCGAGCAGCGGAAGTTTCTTCAGCAAATCGTGAGTGACTGTAATGATATGGCAGCCAATGGCGTCGGCCTGCACGATGTTGAACAACTCGCGCGGGCTGGCCCAGATCAGCTCGATTTGCGGATAGGCGCGGATGCGGGCCAGAGCGCCGGTCAAAATGGGAAGCGGATCGTGACCGGCGTCGGCAATGCGCCCGGCGAAAATCGAAATACAGCTGGGAGGCCCGTGCCGCAGGCTGGAAACCACGGCTTCCACCTGATCGAGGGTCATCAGAGCGGTGACATTGACCTTCACACCGTTTTGAGCCAGCCGCTTTACCAGCGCCGCCGAACTGCGGCCGCGGGTATCGGTGATGGGGATCTTTACGTAAACATTCTCGCCCCAAGTGGCGATTTCGAGCGCCTGCCGTTCCATCTCATCGAAATCATCGGACAGGACTTCGAAGGAAAACGGCCGCTCTGGGATGGCGTGTGCCAGCGACTTTCCAAAGGACGCGTAGTCTGTAATCCCGGCCTTGCGCATGAGCGTGGGATTGGTGGTGAATCCGCGAATCCAGGGATTATCCGCCAGCTCCAGGATGGACGCGCGGTCTGCGCCGTCGGCGAAGATTTTGACACGAAAGGAAGCGATGTCAGGCATAGCTTGGCGTTTCCAGATGAAAACCCGGGCGAGTGGTTCGCAGAATCCACTGTGACGCTTCGCGCAGCGAGCGGACCCCCACGAACGGACCATCCGGCCGTTGTTCGGCGTAGCCGTAGTCGACGAACACAGCGCGGCAACCAGCGCGATGGCCGGCTTCGATGTCGCGCCAACGGTCGCCGACAATGAAACTGGATTCCAGATCTATATTCCAGACGCGGGCAGCTTCCAGCAGCAAACCCGGCTGTGGCTTGCGGCAGGAACAGCGGGCCGAATCGTCATGCGGACAGACGCCGACGCCATCCAGCTGCAGAAACTGTTTCAGGCGCCGGTTCATCTGCGAAACCTGATCGGCTGAAACCAGCCCGCGCGCGATGTCCGGCTGATTGGTGATCAGGATGAGCGCGAACCCGGCGTCGCGCAGTTTGTTGCAGGCTTCGCGAACGCCGGGCAACAGCCGCAGATCCGAAAGTGTGGCCGGCGGATAAGGTTTGCCTTGGCGCAGCACGGCGCGATTCACGACGCCATCACGATCCAGAAATACGGCGCGGCGCACGCTTAGAGCCTCCCCAGGCGGGAGTCGGCCAGCATGGAATTGAGCGCTACGCAAAGCGCCTGGCTAGTGGTGCGTTTCGAGGCCCAACCCAGGCTGCGAATACGATCCGTATTCAGGCGAACCACGGGAACATCGCCTTTCCAGCCGCGATCGCCGCCGGTATATTCCAGGCGAACCTGGTCTTCAGCCAGCCCGGCAATCTGTATGGCCAGCTTCGCGATTTCGGTGACGGTAATGTAGTCGCCGGTGGCGACGTTATAAACTTCAAAGTTTTTCGGCGATGTCCGATGCGCGAGCAAAACTGCTTCCACCACGTCTTCCACGTGAATGTAGGACTTGCTCTGCTGGCCGTCGCCCAGAATTCGCAAGCGTTCGGGCTGCACACGCAGGCGGCGAATAAAATCGAACCCCACGCCGTGGGTCTGGCGGGCGCCCACCACATTGCCGAAGCGGAACGCGCAGGCGCGCAGATCGAACATGGCGCAGTAGGACGCGATGAGCGCCTCACCGGCGAGTTTGCTGGCGCCATACGTTGAAACAGGAACCAGTGGCCCGAAATCTTCGTAGGCCTCAAAATCCTTCAGATCTCCGTACACCCCGCTGCCGGAGGCGTAGAGCAGATGCGGCGTGCTGGTGCGGCGCATGGCCTCCACAATCTGCTGGGTCAGGAACGTGCCTTCGCGGAAATCGATGTCGGGCTCCACGGCGGCGCGCGCGATGTCGGGATTGGAAGCCAGGTGAATGACCGTATCGTGGCCGTCCATGTTACGTTCCAGCGCGGCCAGATCCTTCACGTCGCCACAGATCACGCGCAGGCGGCGATCTTGCTCGTGATGCGCGTAGTGCCATTCCCGCCCGCTCGAAAAGTTGTCATAGAGCGTGACGGCTTCCACGCTTTTGTCGCACAACAGCCGGTCTGTAAAATGGCTGCCGATGAATCCTGCGCCGCCCGCGATAAAGAAACGTTTACCGGTCATGTTTTGAATCTCATCGGACGGACTCCCATTTCGTCGCCATGCGCTGCAAGAGCGGATGGCTGACCAGCAGATGCCAGAGCACCGCGCACAGCCCTTCGGTATGCGGGGTGATTCGATCGGGAGCCAGGGCCGGAATCACGATGCATTCTTCGGCGGACTGCCGGGTGAAGCCGCCATTGCGCCCGACGATGCCGAAAATATGAGCGCCCGCCGCGGCAGCGGTTTCGAGCGCCCGGACAATGTTGACGGATACGTTTTTCTCGCGGCTGCCACCTCCCACCGAGAAGACCAGCACGCCATCGCGCGGGCCGATGCGCGAGCCTTGCAGCCAGGCGGCGAAACAGGTGTCCCAGCCCTCGTCATTGGCGCGGGCGGTGAGTTCGGAAACGTTGTCGGTGGGCGCGTAAGCCTCAAAACCGCACAGTTTGCGAAAATCGTTGACGGCGTGCCCGGCGTGGCCAGCCGAGCCGCCCACACCCAGGATGAACAGGCGCCCGCCGATTTCGCGGACCCGTGCCAGCCCAGCGGCCATGCGCTCAATAGCGGCGATATCCACCTGTTCCAGGATTGCAATGGACTCCCCGATGAACGCGGCGGCGAAACCGGATGGCGGAGTTGCCGCGCGCTGCCCGAGAGCTTCTTGTAAACCGGTTAGACTGGTCACCTTATTTCAACTCTCCTGCCGCAGGAACCCTTGGTTGTTAATCGGCTAAAGTGGTGTTTTTCGTTAGGTTTCGTTTGGGGCTCGGGATCAGCCGGGAAACCGCCAGGCGCAGAATGCGGCGGAAGGTCCAAATGGTGGACGACCAGCGTTGCAGCGTGGTCTCGCCGATGCGCTCTCCATAGGGGATGAAGACTTCGCTCACCCGGAAGCCCTCTAAGGCGGGCTTCAGCAGCAATTCCACTGGAAGTGCCGGACCGTTGGGGTCAAACTCCACCTCCTGGATCAGACGGCGGCTGTAGGCGCGCATCCCCGAGTGCAGGTCACTGGACTTGACGCCCACCAGCAGCCACCCGGTGACCGCGAAAAGCCAATTGGCGAAGTAATTCGCCATGGGCATGCTTTCCGGACGGCGCTCCAAACGCGACGCATTTACCAGATCGCATTTACCCGACAGGACCATGTCGGCCAGGCGCGGGATTTCAGAAGCCGGATAAGTGCCGTCGCAATCCAGCGTGACGACAACATCGCCCCGCGACTCGCGCAGCACGCGGCCCATGGCGCGGCCGTAGCCCTGAGGAGGAAATTGCCTTATCACCCGCGCGCCTTGACCCGCGGCGATGTTGGGAGTGGCGTCGCGACTGCTATCGACGACCACAATCTCGTAGTCGCGGCCGTGCAGGGCATCCGAGATGTCCTCAATCACGCGGGCGACCGCTTTTTCCTCGTTCATGGTGATCATCGCGACCGAAATCATATGGCTCATAGCTTGCCTACTAGCTATTCGGACTTATGGGGGTTTCCGATAGGGCGGATACGATTGGGTGGGACGGAACTAGGGGAGGAAACGCCCGCACCAATCGTAAAGTTGGTTCTAACCAAGCCGATTCTTAAGGTGTGACAGGGGTTTACCCGATCCCAGCCGGCCTGGCGCAATCCAAACGCCTGAACAGGATTGAGGCCGCCGTGTGGAAACTCGCGTCGAAACGGCTGGCTTGCATCGTCGCCTTTTCGCTCATCCCGGTGGCGTTCCGGCTGGCGTTATTACCTTGGATTCCACCCCCGCAGCCTGGGATCCAAGACGAGTTCAGTTACTTACTGGCGGGCGACACCTACGCTTCGGGCAGATTGACCAACACGCCCCACCGTTATTGGGTCTTCTTCGAAAGCGTGCATATTATTCAGCAACCCAGCTACATGTCCAAATATCCTCCCTTGACGGGCCTGATCCTGGCTTTCGGACAGCGCTTCTTCGGCCAGCCCTGGATCGGAATCCTGCTCAGCATGGGGGTGCTCTGCGGGGCTTTGGCGTGGGCAGTCGGCGAGTGGATGCCACCGTTTTGGACCGTGATCGTTTCGGCGCTGGCGGTGCTCAAGATTGGAATCTTAAGTTACTGGTCAGAAAGCTATTGGGGCGGGACTGGCGCGGCAATCGGCGGCGCCCTGCTAATAGGGAGCCTGCCTGGTATCCTTCGCCGTCGTACCTTCCTTTCCGGCTTGCCTGCGGCGGTGGGAGTCGCACTGCTAGCCAATAGCCGCCCGTTTGAAGGACTTCTGCTAACCGTTCTCAGCCTGGGTTATGTGGCATGGCGGTTCGCCGGCCAGAGCACGAAGTCTACTAAACGGTACCGAAGGCTGATACGCGCCGTCGCTGCGCCGCTTGTAGTTGTCATGGTCCCGGTTGGGGCCTGGATGGCGTATTACAACTTTCGCGTGACGGGCAGCGCGTTGGTCATGCCGTATGTCGCTCATGAGCGACAGTATGAAGGCGCCTCCCCATTCGTGTGGGGAGGCAACGGACCTTCTTTAACTTATCGTCACGAGGCTTTGCGCCAAGCGTGGGTGGATTGGGAGCTCAGAAAGAAAAGTGTTATGCGCGAACATTTTTTGCTGACCCGATCCTTATTTCTATGGTGGCTTTCCGAGTTCTATCTGGGTATTCCACTGACCATCCTGGTTGTCGCTTGCGCCCGCCTGACACTGAAAGGGCGCCGGACCAGGGCGCCCATGTGGCTGGCTATCCTTTTTCTGCTTGGCTTAAACGTGGAACTCGGCATCTTCCCGCACTATGCGGCCCCGGCCACTGCGTTGTTTTTTATCCTTGCGGCGGGCGCGCTGCGGTGGTTGCGGCATTGGCGGACGCGCCGTCCATGGATAGCGTCCATGGCTTACCGCGTTTCTCTGATCTGCGTCGTGGCGCAGGTAACTGCCGCTCCATTTTGGCCGGAGCATCGGTTTTTCTATGACCGGCGGGATTTTCAAGCGGAACGAGCGCGAGTCGTGGCATTCCTGAACGCCCTGCCCGGCAAGCAACTCGTCTTTGTGCGCTATGGCCCAATGCACGATATCAATCATGAATGGGTTTATAACCGCGCCAACATCGACGCGTCGACAGTGGTGTGGG
>DATHNM010000059.1:0-13088 GCA_035486095.1 Bryobacteraceae bacterium | reverse complement strand
AAACGTTTCCTTTTGAGCTGGCGGCCCAGGAATCGGACGCGGCGTTCGCTTATTTTTTCGATTGCGGCATCATCGTCCGCGGGCTCTTGTGCGCGTGGCGCGTTACAGAAGACTCCGAGTTCCGGGATATCGCTATCGCGGCGGGCCGCTCTATGCTGGCCGATTTTCCCGGCCCGCGCGGGATCCATCCCATTCTCGAATTGCCCCACAAGCGGCCGCTGGCGTGGGAACCGCGCTGGTCCCGGAGCGCGGGATGCTATCAGCTAAAATCGGCGATGGCATGGCATGAGCTGTTTGAAATAACCGGCGAGAGCGCGTTTCAGCGCGGCTACGAATTGGCGCTGCAGGCTGCGCTCGAGAACGATGCCGCGTTTCTGCCCGGCGATCTGGACCGGCAGCGCGTTATGGACCGGCTGCACGCCTACGCGTATTTTCTGGAGGGTCTATTGCCGGTGCTCGACCGGCCGGCGTGCGCGGCGGCCTTTCGAAATGGCATCGATCGCACGGCTGGATATTTGCGCGAGATTGCTCCGCTGTTCGCGCGTTCCGACGTCTATGCTCAAGTGTTGCGGGCGCGGCTGTTCTGTGGAGCGTTCGACGAAACAGCGGCCGCGCACGAAGCCGCGCAAACAGCCAGCTTTCAACTTGCTTCCGGCGGGTTCTTATTTGGCCGCAGAAAGGGCGCAGACTCGGCTTTCGTGAATCCCGTCTCGACGGCTTTTTGCTTGCAGGCGTTGGCGCTGTGGGAAGACCGGATGTCGGGCCAGCCGGGCTTACCCCGTCAAATGCTGATCTGATTGATCACACCAGCTTGATTCCGAAGGCCGCGTAATCCAGGCTGCCGAAAAACTCCTTGCGGAATGCTTCCGGCAACAAGCCTAGCGACGGCATGCTTTCAATGGCCGGCGACAAGCGCTCTATCTGAACCACTCCGAAGCCTGCCTCTTCCAGGTAGAAGCTGGCCAGCGCCGGTGGAATGGGATGCCGATGCGTGGGATCGATATAAAAATGCGTAGCGAAAATCGCCAGGCATTCCGGATTCGGCGTCTCCAGCGCCAGCAGGCCGCCCGTGCGCAGCTTCGCGTGAACCAGCCGGATCATTTCCGGCAAACGCGCTTGCGGCAAATGTTCCACCACCTGGCAGCAGATCACGCCGCCCAGCGATGCATCCGGCAGCGCGCTCAAATAGGCGAACAGATCGGCCTTCTCGGCGTCCAGTCCATTGGCCTGGCATAGAGCAATGGAATCGTCATTGGAATCGATACCGCGCGCCGCAATACCAGCCTCACGGAACACCTGCAGCATTTCGCCCCGTCCGCAGCCCAGGTCGAGCACGGGCGCGTGCTGGGCGAAGCGCGACGCGTATATGCCCTGGCGGGCGCGGATGTCGTCTTCCGAGCCGCGAAATCGCTCGGCGAATTTGAGCCAATCGACGTTCAGGAATTCCACGGGCGCGCTCTGCGCCACCTGCTCCACGGTGTGAGCGAGCGATGCCCTCTGCCGCACCATTCGCAGCTCGGAATGAATGAGGCGCTCGTATTCGGCGCGCGCGCGAACCACCTCTCCCCAAAAACGTTCCTGAACTTCCACGATTGATCGTTCGAAGCCGGCATGCTGGCGCTCGAGCGAGCGCTCGAAATCGGCATGCTGCGCCTTCATCTGATCCCGATAGCTGGCATCCATCAGCGTTACGCGGTGCTGAAAGGCCGCCTGCAGCTCGGAAACGCTGCGCAGGAACTGGATTTCAGTATGCGTGAGCTTCTGCTCCCAGCCGGCGCGCCACTCCGCCCAATGATCGCGAATATCGCGCAGTTCGCGCGTCTCCTCGCGTAAACTCGCCAGCATGGCAAGGGACTGCTTACATTCATTCAACGCTTCCACGGTGGCTTGCACGCACGCCATCACACCGCGATTGAACTCCACCTGTTCGCGCACGTGCCAATCCAGCGCCCGCGCCACCATGCGCTTGGCGCGTTGAATGATGGAATTCTTCAATCCGCCGGCGCGCGGGTTCACCGTGCCGATACTGGCTACTTTGGCTTCAGCGGCGTCGCGGGCATGCAACAGCGGCGTCAGGTCCGGCAGCGGAATGTTGCCGGAGGCCATTCCATTGGGATTCCTGGCGCGCACACGCTGCCGGATTTCGGCGATTACCGCCGCAAGCTCTTCACCCTTTGCGTCCATGTTTATCCCGGCCAGGCTTTTTCCAACTCGCAGTGATTTTGGTAAACACGCCGCCGCGCGGCGTAAACTCGCCCGTCAACGTGGCCTGTATCGGTTTCGAGGCTTGCACCACGTCGCGCAAAAACCGGTTCACTACGTTCTCTTGAAAGATTCCAAGATTGCGGTACGCCAGCATGTACATCTTGAGCGATTTCAGTTCCAGACATAACTTATCCGGCACGTAGCGCAGGGTCAGCTCGCCATGATCGGGCAGCCCCGTCTTGGGACAGACCGAAGTAAACTCCGGCAGGATAATCTCGATCTCGTAGCCGGGATACTGATTCGGCCACGTCTCAATCTCCGGCAGCGGCGCGCGCACGCCGGCAGAGGCGTGTTCATCGGTGTATTGACGCTTCATTTCGTTGCTAGTAAGGTCCGGGAAAGCAGATCCAGGAAGAGGCCGACATCGGTGACCACGCCGATGGCCTGCCCGGTGCCGCGATCGCTCACCTTGGTGGATACGGCCGGGTTGATATCGACACAGACGATCTTCACCCAGCTGGGCAGCATGTTTCCCACGGCAATGGAATGCAGCATGGAACCCAGGCACAGCACCAGGCCTGCGCCCTTGAGATGCTCGGCATAGGCATCCTGCGCGCGATTCATATCGGTGATGGTTTCAGGCAGCGGCCCATCGTCGCGCAGACTGCCGGCCAGCACGAAGGGTACGTTGTGCTGCACGCATTCGTACATGATGCCGCTGCGCAAGCGTCCGCTTTCCACCGCGCCGCGAATGCCGCCGCAATTGTAGATGGCGTTGATGGCGCGCATGTGATTGCGATGCCCGTGCTCTTCCTGGCGCCCGTCGCTCTGCCGGATTCCGAGCGATGTGCCCAGTAGGGCCGATTCGATATCGTGCACGCCCAGCGCGTTGCCGCTGAGCAGCGCCGTGATGTAGCCTTCGCGAATCAGGCGCGACAGCGGCGCGGCGCCGCCGGTGTGAACCACCACCGGCCCAGCCACCGCAACGATTCCCAGCCCCGCGGCCCGTGCCTGATCCACCAGCGCGGCCACCTGTCTTACCGCCGTCTCCACCTGGCGCTCAGACGAAATATCGTTGCTCATGAACGCGAATGCCAGCCGGTCGCGCTCCTTGGATTCGGGAACCACGCGAATGCCGCGCATCCCCGTGACTACCTTGTCTCCAGCTTTGATGTCCCGCAAACGCCGGCAGGCCGATTGATAGCCCTGCGCTGCGTCGTGCCGCACCACGATCAGCGCGTCCATGCGCTGGTTCTGAACCTCTACCCACTGGCCGGCCTGGCGCACATAGGTTTTGTGGTTGCTGGTGGAGTAAAAGTCCTCCGGAGCGCAGCAATCCCGCTCTACGGTGAACAGCTCCGCATCCACCGATTCCACCATCGCGCAGCCCAGACCGAGCAACTGCGAAAGAATCTTTTCCATCGACTCGGCATCGTCGGTATCGATCTTCAGCCGCAGGTAAGAGCCATCGCTGTTGGTGCGGCCGATGCTGAACTGCTCCACTTCAAAGCGGCCGCCGAATTCGACCACCGTGTCGAAGATCTGCTCCATGATGTGGGAATCGATCAGGTGGCCCTGGGCCTCCACGCGCTCTTGCAGTGGAAGCGGCTTGGAGTGCGCCGGGGTGATTTGGGACTTGGTTTCCAAGTTACTAGGATACCTGCTATTGGAGGGGAAACTCGACTTTGCCAGCTACCGTTCCGCCATCCAGGCCAGAAACAAACCGTCCGGCGCTACGTCTTTCCAATACGAAATCGGTTCGCTTGAAACCTTCGCGCAATGCCGCGACAGCAGCTTTTCCAGCTCTTTTCGACCGAACCACTTTTCCCATTCGGGAGTTTTCAGCCGGCCCCATTGTTTGGCATTTTTGTCGATGATCACAATGCGTCCGCCCGGCTTGGTGACGCGGCACATTTCGGCCACGGCAGTATCGATTTCCACGGCATGTTCCAGTGATTCTGTGGCATAAACGCAATCGAAGGCGCCGGTGGGGAACGGCAGCGCGGTCATGGATCCGGCGCACGCGCTCACCCCCGCCGGCACGTGCCGGAGCATTGCCTGCGCCAGATCGAAGCCAACAATGGACCCGCGCGGATAACGCTCCGCCAGCACGCGCGCAAACCGGCCCTTGCCGCATCCGATGTCCAGGACGCGCCGGCCGTTGAGATCGCCGAAATATTCGAGAATCAGTTGAACATGGTAAATCCGCGGGTCGATGGTCGACGGGAAGTTCTCTTCGTCGGCGGCCGCATCGTTAAAGTGTTGGACAATTTCCCGCAGCGGTATGGCCGGGGTCTTGGCCTTTTTAAAGAACATCAGCCCCGGGTCAAGAAGATCGGCAGGCCGGTCTTGTTGGCGTAATTCGGACGATAGCGTTCGGTGTTGTACATGGTGGCGACATCCACGTGGCGCGGCCCCAGCGCCGGATCGGGAATGGCCGCCATGGCGTAACGCCCATCCACTAAAGCGGCCATCAAGCCGCTCTGGTTGTCCAGCACGGCTTCCAGCGCCATGGTTCCAAATGTGGACGCCACCAATTTGTCCACGAAATCGGGAACGCCACTGCGCAGGTCATAGGTTAAATCGCTCACGATGGTCTCTTCAGACGAGCGGGCATGGATCTCGCTGGCCAACGCTTCGGCTACGCTCTCTTTATGGCGATGGCCGTAAGCATCGGGCTCGCCATATTCGCGAACCTGATAGCCCTCCCACTCCGCGCCCTCCGATAGAATCACCAAACAATAATTGCTGGGATTGTTTTTCTTGTCGACCATTAACAAATCGATAAGTTTATCCAGATTGACCTTATACTCCGGAATGCAGCAGCGAATGGACGCCACGTAAGCCGTATAGAGCGAAGTGAAACCCGCATCGCGCCCGAAGACGCGAAATATCCCGATGCGTTCGTGAGAGCCGACAGTGGTCCGCTGGCGGGCGATGGCGTCCGTGGCACGGGTGATGGCCGTGGAAAAGCCGATGCAATATTCGGTGTTGCGAACATCGTTATCCATGGTCTTCGGTACCGCGATCACTTTCACGCCCATGTTATGCAGCTTCGCGGCATAGCTGAGGGTGTCGTCGCCACCAATGGCAATCAGGGAAGTGAGCCCCAACGCTTCGATGTTCTTGAGAACTTGAGAACTGATATCCAGCACCGTTGAGGTTTTACCGCCCTTGGTAACTTCCTTCTGCGGAAAATCCTTGTTCTGCAGGAAGTCCGGCAGCTTCGACTTCGACATTTTGGCGGGGTTGGTGCGGCTGCTGTGCAGAACGGTGCCGCCGTAACGATCGATCGTGCGCGTGTTCTCGCGCGTTAAAGGCAGGATGTAGCGGGTCTTGCTGGGTTCGTCATCCAGGCGCACATGCGTCAGGCCTTCCCAACCGCGCCGGATGCCCACCACTTCACAACAGTTTTCGGTGGCCCGATAGGTGACTTCTTTGATTACCGAATTAAGGCCGGGGACGTCGCCCCCGCCGGTCAAAATACCAATGCGCTGAGTCGCCATGGCCTATTTTACATTAGGCCCGGATGCTCACCCGCTCCCGCCCGGGGCGATTGTCCCGAAGCGGGAGCGGATGAGGGAACTTGTTAGTTAGCGGTGTCCGCCGCCGTGTCCACCACCACCGTGGAACCCGCCTCCGCCGTGGAATCCACCGCCACCACGGACTGCGTTGCCGCGGAATCCACCGTACCCGCCGCGCCCATAGTAGCCGTAGCCACGTCCATAGCGACCGCCCCAACCACCCCAGTAGCCGCCATAGAATCCGCCGTAATACGGATAGCCGTAACCATACGCGTATGGATAAGCGTACGGATAGTAGCCGCCATAAGCGTATGGATACGGATAGCTGTAGCCATATGGCACGCCGATCCCGATACCGAACCGCACGGCTGCGTCAGCTTTAGGCGCACCGACAAACATCATCATCCCTGCAAGCGCGAGAATCGGGAGACCCAGTTTTTTCAAAGTTTTTTTAAACATATCAAACCTTCCCGGAAGGCTGACTCCCATCGCCTTCCAATAGATTGGATGCGGGGCATTGGTCTGGGTTGCAATCTAGGCCACGTTTTCCCAGACTCTTGACTTTCGCCCTATGTTCGCCTACCATGGCCTGAGCAGTTGATTCTCCCCAACAAGGATCTTAGATGAAAATCAGCGAAACTTTGTTACCTGAATTTGACCAGGAGATGGCGAATACGCGCAAAGCTCTGGCACGCGTTCCAGCCGCCAAATTTTCCTACAAACCGCACCCCAAGTCTTCCGAATTCGGAGCGCTTGCGGCTCACATAGCCAACATGGCCGATTGGGCCGGCCTCACGCTTGAGACCGACTCTTTCGATTATGCCCCTCCCGGTGCACCTCCTTACGAGACACCCAAATACGCATCGACGGATGAATTGCTGGCGGCGTTCGACAAGAGTGTCGCGAAAGCCCGCACCGCCCTAGCGGCTGCGGACGACAGCAAAATGCTGGCTCCCTGGACGCTGATGGCCGGCGGAAAGACCATCATGACCATGCCCAGGGTGGCCGTTATTCGCAGTTTCGTAATGAACCACACCATTCATCATCGGGCGCAGCTGGGCGTTTATTTGCGGCTGAACGATATCCCGGTGCCGGCCTTATACGGACCTACCGCGGACGAACAATAGCGGGCTGTTTACAGAACGTCGGCGAAGCCGCGCTTGAGATGCCGGAAGAATAACCCTCCGGCGACAAACGCGGTGATCGCATAGGCGCTGATGATGACGAAGTCGTGCAGGCTGGGTATGCGATAGGAAAGCAGCCGGTCGCGATAGGCTTGCACGACAAACGCCAGCGGATTCCAATGCAGGGCGAATCGGAAGCGCTGCGGAATTTGCTGCTCGCTGATAAAGATGGGCGTTACCCAAAACCAGAAAACCAGAATCACGCTAAGCACTTGCGCAGTGTCGCGCAGGTAGACCTGTAAACTGGCCACAATCCAGCCGATGCCCACGGCGAACAGCCCCACCAAAAGCATATAGACCGGCAGCATCATCATCCAGATGCTGAAATGGCCGACGATGACGCCGATTCCGGTGATCACCAGGGCGACCACCATCAGGTGGCTGGCGAGCGAAGAAAGAAAGATGGAAACCGGAACAATCTCAGCCGGAAACACCGTCTTGGTGATGAGATTCGCGTTGTCCAGCATCGAATTGGCGGAACGGGTTACGGTCTCCTGGAACAACCACCAGGGAAGGAATCCACAGAACAGGAATAGCGGATAGCTGGTGGTGGGCTGGTTGGGAGGGACCTTTTGATGCAGGCAGACTTCGAAGACGAACACCCAACTCACCAACTGCACCAGCGGCAGAATCAATCCCCACATCCACCCTGCTGTGGATCCGATGAAGCGCTGTTCAAAATCGCGCCGGACCATTTGCAGCAGCAGCGTGCGCCGATGAATCAGATTGCGCGCGAAATGGTGTCCGGGAACTGGCATCCACTCTCAGGGTACTATTATGCAGAAGACGATGAAGGCCTGCGTTCTTCGCCATCCCGCGCCGATAGAAACGAATCCGCTTGAATACACGGATGTTCCCCAGCCCGCGCCATCGGGAACCCAAGTGCTGGTGCGGGTGAATGCCTGCGGCATTTGCCGGACGGATCTGCACGTGATCGAGGGCGAACTTGCCGCCCGCAAATCGCCCATTACGCCGGGGCATCAGGTTGTCGGCGTGGTGGAAGCGGTGGGCGAAAGCGCGCAACAGCACGCTATCGGGACGCGCGTGGGCATCGCGTGGCTGCATTCCACCGACGGCACCTGCGAATTCTGCCGGGCGAAGAAAGAAAACCTCTGCGACAACCCGGCGTTCACCGGCTGGACGGTGGACGGCGGCTACGCCGAATACGCATTGGCGGAAGAAAGCTTCGTCTATCCGATTCCCGACGGCTTTGACGATCTGAAGGCCGCGCCTCTGTTGTGCGCGGGCATCATCGGCTTCCGTGCGCTGCGGCTTTCCGGTATCGAGCGTGGCGGCCGGCTGGGCCTGTACGGATTTGGCGCCGCAGCCCACGTGGCCATTCAAGTAGCGCGGCACTGGGGAGCTGAGGTTTACGCCGCTACGCGCGACCAGCGGCATCAGAAACTGGCGCTCGAATTAGGAGCGGTGTGGGCCGGGGGGACGGTGGCCGAGCCGCCCGTGAAGCTGGACAGCGCAATCATCTTCGCTCCGGCCGGAGAGATTGTGCCCGCGGCCTTGAAGGCTTTGAAAAAAGGCGGGACGCTGGCGCTGGGCGGCATCCACATGAGCGCCATTCCGCCGCTCGATTACGATCTGCTGTATCAGGAACGCGTGGTGCGCAGCGTTGCCAACAACACTCGGGCAGACGGGCATGATTTCCTGAAAGTGGCCGCTGAGATTCCCGTGCATATCTCCACGGAAGTCTTTCGGCTGGAAGAAGCCAACCGGGCGCTGAATTTGTTGAAGAACGATGCGATTCGCGGCGCGGCGGTTTTGCAGATCCGCTAATTTGCTTTGACGGCCACCTTCTGGCCGTAAAGCTTGCGATAGACATCGGCGTTGCGCAACACGCTCTGTACGTACGCGCGCGTCTCATTGAAGGGAATGCTCTCCACGAATTCGGCGGGTTCGCGATAGTTACCCGCCGCCATCCAGGTAGTGACGTGGGACTTGCCCGCATTATAGGAAGCCAAAGCCGCCTCCCACTTGCCCTGCAACTCGTCAGAGAGCTGCTTCAAATAGAAAGTGCCCAGCTTCAGATTCATATCCGGCGTGAACAGCATCGCCGTGCGAAAACGCGGGATTCCCATTTTCCGGCTGAGCTGGCGTCCGGTGGCCGGCATCACTTGCGCCAAACCCCGCGCGTTGGCGCGCGAGATCGCGTTGGGATTGAACTCGGATTCCTGACGAATCAACGCAGCCATCAGATAAGGATCCAGCATCTGCGCGCGGCAGTATTCCTCCAGCGACTTCCGGTACGGCAGGGGGAAAGCCAGCCGCCAGAATTTGTCGGGCGCCGAATCCATGGACATCGATAAATAGCCGGGCGCGTAGTGCTTGATGTAGCGGATCCCCTGGTCGGGTGCATCACGCTGCGTGGCCAGGTCCGCCAATTCGATCGCGATCACCTGCGGCTGGCCATCCACCTTGGCGCCGAAGCGAAGCTCGGCCTCCGACAGATCGTCCAGGCCCGCTACGTCCAGCAAATGTGCGCGCGCGATGCGCTGCCTAGTGAGCGGCGTGGGATCGAAGCTTTCCGGAGCGCGGCGATTTACGATTTGAATGGCGCTGAGAAACTGGGTAGTGGCCGGCGATGCGGCCGCAGTCAGAAGAGCCGGAGTTTCCAGGCGCTCACGCGCGACAATGGCGTAGTAATAGTTCGGATATGCATTGCTTACGGCATCATAGTAGGCGCGCGCGCTGGGCCAATCGGATTTCGATTCCGCGATTCGTCCCAAATAGTAGATTGCCCCGCTGGTTTGATCGGACGCCGTATAGCGCGTCAGGTGTTCGCGCAGCATGCTCTCGGCCTGCAGCGGATCGCGCAGGTAGGTAGACCAAGTGACCTTCCAGTGGCAGGCCGCCGACTGCGCATCGCCGGCAAATGTCTCGAAGCAGGTTCGATACAGCGGCTGCGCGATATCCGGCTGATCGTGCGCCACGTAGTAGTTCCCCGCCGCCACCAGCGCTTCCAGCCGCCAATGGGATTGCGGATAAGATTGCCCCAGCTTTTCAAGCGTGGCGTTCATTTCATCCAGCCGGTTCAGGCGGCGCTGGCATTCCAGCAGATAGTACAGCCGCTCGGCCTCCGCGTCCGGGGCAGTGGCCTGGAAGGAGATCAGATATTTATAGGCAGACTCGTTCTCGCGCGCCAGATACGCCGCCGCGCCAATGCGCGCACGCGCCAGATCGAAACTCTCGCCGCTCAGGCGCGGCAATAGGGCGGTGAGTTCCTTGCCCGCTCGCGTGTAGTCCCCACCAGCCTCCAGCTTCAGGCCACGGGCAAACAAAGCTTCGGCGGGGATGCTGGGATAGCGGGTGAGCGCGGCTTCGGCGTCCGACGCTTGTGGCGAGAGCGGATACTCCACGTAGATCTTTTGATAATGCGGCGCGGCAGCCTCTGTGTTGTTCTGCGCTTCATATGCGCGCGCCAGCAACAACTCAGCTTGCGGAGCAGGCACATCCGCCGAATGCTGCTGCACCAGCGTGATAGCGCCCGCCGGATTACCGCCTTGCAAATAAGATTCAGCTTGCAGCAGAACTGCTTTGGTTACCAAGGGCGACGCGGGCGTGGATTGCCACACCGGCTGCAAGGCCTGCTCGGTATCGTTGAACTGCCGCAACCCAGATTCGGCGACGGCGCTCAAATAGGCCGTGTAATCAGCCAGCTCCGGCAAGCGCTTGGCAGCGGACTTCAAATGAGTGAGCGCGTCCCCAAACTGGCGCTGATCGTTTTCGGTTGCGCCCAAGAGCAGCAGCGCAAGCGCCCCGTCCTTGTCGGTCCGATGCGTTTCGGCGTACCGCAGCACCGCGGCGCGCGTGGTGGCGTTGGGCGTTTTCCGATAGTGATCGGCGACGGCTTCCAGCGATTGCGCCGACACGCCGGCGGCACATATCGCGGCGGTCGCAGCCACTCGCGAAAGTCCTCTATGCCATTGGACCGGGATAATCTTTGCCCAACACTTCAGCGTCATCGTTTGCCAGCGTTCTCACCAGTTCAAGATGGAGATAATCCACCATCGAATCCGATGCATTCAAAAACTCACGGCGAAATGCCTCGCGCGCGGAATCCATCTCTTCTTTAAGAGACGTATATAGATCGTGCGCGGCGCGTCCATTCTTCACTTTTTCTGATTGATAAAGCCTAATCTTGGCCACCTGGACGCGCGCGAAGCGCTGGGCGCGTAGGTGAAGTTCCCTATCTTCATGGCTAAGGGAAAACCATGAGAGGATCTCAGGCTTTTGTACCGGAGCAGCGGTGGGAGTGGTTATCGTCACCAGCCCGTCAACGGGCGCCATCCGCACCGGCTGCACGGCCGTCTGAGGCTGGAAAACCGCGCCCGCGATGGCAACCAGAAATTCCAGCGCATCCACGTCCACCTCGCCCAAGTCCGCATAGAGCACGGCCGGAACATCTTGCCGCGCGAGCACCGGAAACAGATAGCACTTGCTGTTTTCCCGGCCCATGTAAGCCGCCAATGGCTCCGATAGTTCGCTGCTGGTGCACATGGCAACCAGGGTGTCCCGTGTTTCGAGGGCGGTGCCCAGAGCCGGCGCTTGATCGAGCGGAATGCCTTCCCTCAGATCGGCATCATCGAAATTGCGGGTCGTTTCCAGATGTAGTTTGCCGTCGCGAATCAGGAACAGCGCGGCGCGCCCGCAAAATCCGCGCGTGCCATCCACCAGCGTGTTGCTCCATTGGCGTTCATCTTCAAAACCGCGCAGCCGGCGAGTAATCTGGTTCAGCTTCTGGATGAGTTCGCGGCGCGCTGCCTCGGCGGAACGAGTGGCTTGTTGCAGCCGGGCTTCCAGAGCGTCCTGATGCTCTTCGCCTAACCGCGCGGCCAATCCGGCGATGGTCTCTTCGAGCGCGCGCTCCATGCGCTCCGGCCACTGCGCTTCCAGCACGTCCCGAACTCGTTCGATGTGCTCGCGCCAGGCAAGCGCCAACTGTTCCCGAACGATATCGTTCGCATCGGCGAGCAATTCGCTGGTGGCTTCATTCATGGAAAAACAGGTACCAATACCATTGTATCGGAGACCAAAGGGCGCGCCGTGCCGCGAATTAGCCCTGGCCGGATGTCGAAAATGCGTCGTGCAGTTTGCGCCACGTGATCGCCAGGTCCTCCGGCAACACGCGCGTTTCAGCCACCGTGGTCATGAAATTTGTGTCGCCCGGCCAGCGCGGCAGCACGTGCATGTGAATGTGCTCGGCGATTCCGGCGCCGGCGCTTTCCCCCAGATTCATTCCCAGGTTGAATCCCGGCGGCCGGTAGATCTCCTGCAAATGGCGCTGCGAGCGCTGCACCAGCAGCATCATCTCTTCCAATGTCTCCGCCGATGCTTGCTGCAAAGTATCCACGTGCTCATAGGGAACCACCATCAAATGTCCGGTGCTGTAGGGATACAGGTTCAGAATGATGTAGTTCTTGCGGGCGCGGTGGACCACCAGATTTTCTTCGTCGCTTTTTGCATCCGGCCCGCCAGCCGCTGCATTGCAGAAAACGCATCCGCCGCCAGTCTTCTTTTTTTGGACGTACTGGTAGCGCCACGGACTCCACAAGTGGTCCATAAATTCGAAATTGCGCTTAGGAGCTGTGGGAGTTTTCTCCGCCGGCTGGCGGTTCGGGCGCCGCGGGCTGCCCATCGCCGCCGGCGGAAGTGTTTACCAGATCCTTCAGTTCCTTGCTGGGCTTGAAATAGGGAATGCGCTTGGAGGGCACTTCCACGCGTGTGCCGGTCTTCGGATTGCGCCCCACGCGCGGTTGCCGCTGCCGTGTGCGAAAACTGCCGAACCCACGTATTTCGATCTTATCCCCTCCACGCAGAGACTTCACGATGCTGTCGAAGATGGCTTCCACGATTACCTCGGAATCCTTGCGGGTCATTTCCACAACCCGGGAGACTTCCTCGATTAACTCAGCCTTCGTCATGTGTGCTTTCTCTCCCTTTGAGGCGGTTTTTACCGGCCTTCACCCTTTACTCTGATATTCATTACTTCTTCGATGGTCATGGTGGCGGCGGCGGCATGGCGCTGATAATCCTCAAGCCGCGTTCGTTCCTCATCGTCGGTGAGGGCGCGCACGCTTAACCCGATTTTTTTCTCGGGTTCATTCAGCCTGACAACCTTGAAATCCATCTCCTCGCCAATCGGCAACGGCGATTCATCGTGCCG
>DATHNM010000058.1:0-11998 GCA_035486095.1 Bryobacteraceae bacterium | reverse complement strand
TGGCGCTGGAGAATCAGGAAGTCCGGCTGGATTGCTCGCAGGGCGCGGTCAACATTTACTCCAAGGCCGAATACGAAGCGCGCAAACAGAAAGCCAAGGACAGCCTGGCGGAAAAGCTGAAGACCGCCAAACTGAAGGGATTCAAATAGCGGCCATGTATGCACGTGCCGGTCATGCTGGGGGAATGTCTGGAGTATCTGGCCATACGGCCGGACGGCATCTTCCTGGACGTGACCGCAGGTTTAGGCGGGCATGCGGGCGCAATCGCGCAACGCTTGTCGGCTTTGTCCAAAACGGCGGGCGGATTTGTGATCGCGAACGATCGCGACGCGGAATCGTTGGAACTGGCGCGGCAGAACACGGCGCAATGGGCAGACCGGATCAGGTTTCATCACGGATCGTTTTCGGAGCTGCGAGCAACGCTCGGGGAGATGGGCATCGAGAGGGTGGATGGATTGCTTGCCGACCTGGGCGTGAGCCGCTATCAGCTGACGGAACCGGAACGCGGGTTTTCGTTGATGGCCGACGGTCCGCTGGACATGCGGCAGAATCGCGGGCAGGAGCTGACCGCGGACGAGATTGTGAATTTTACCCCAGAAAAGGAACTCGCCGACTTAATTTATCAGCTTGGCGAGGAAAGGAGGTCGCGGAGAATCAGCAGAGCAATCGTTCGGGCGCGGCCGATCCATTCGACACAGCGACTGTCGCGTGTGATCGAGGTGGCCGTGCCCCGGACGAGCAAAATACATCCGGCCACGCAGACGTTCCAGGCGCTGCGGATGGCGGTGAACGACGAGCAGGGGGAGTTGGATCAATTGCTCGCGATCGCGCCGGATGTGGTGAAAGCCGGCGGGCGCATGGTGGTGCTGTCGTTCATGTCGCTGGAAGATCGAAAAGTGAAGCAGAGCTTTCAGGCACTGGCGCGCGCGGGGCGAGCGGAAATTCTCACCAAGCACGTGGTCAGGCCGTCACCCGAAGAAACAAGAGACAACCCTCCTTCGCGGAGCGCCAAGCTCCGGGCGTTGGAGATGAAGTGATTGAGAGCAAATAAATAATGGCTACTCTCGCAACAATGCTGGACCGGTTCACGACGCCCCATGACCGTGGGGATGCGCGGCCACGCGTTCTGGCCCACGAGGACCCGTACGAGGTTCCCGCGTTTCCGAACGAAGATGTGTTTCTGTACGTGAAGCACATCGACAATTCGCGGATCCATCGCGAGGCAGACCCGGCTGCGCGTCAGATCTGCTGGCGGCTGATTGGTTCTTCCTTTGCGTTCGCCGTGGTGGTAATTGCGCTGTTGCTGCCATCGCTGAACCGCCTGATGGCGGGTTACAAGATGGAGGCTTTGCGGCAGGAACGGCAGCGTCTGGAATTGGACCGCGCTTCACTGGAATTGGAAGAGACCAAACTGCTGAGTCCGGCCCGCCTGGAAAAGCTGGCGCAGATGCAGCGTTTTGTGGATCCGGCGCCCGAAGCGGTGGTGTATCTGGACGCCAACCAGAGCGATCAGATTCTGGCTAAGAAATAGTCGGGCCGCCATCCCAGGGAACCGGTTAGCTGAATAATCCATGGATCCATTAGCCACAAAACGCGTACACGTGTTGGTCCGGATGGCCTTTATATGGGCCGTGCTGATTGTGGCTCGCTTGATCCAGCTGCAAGTATTCCAGCATCCGAAATTCGCCGAAATGGCGCGCGAGCAGCAGCAGAGAGTGGAAGAGATCAAGGCTCCGCGCGGAGCCATTCTGGATCGCTACGGCCAGCGCCTGGCGATGAGCTTGCCCGCCGAATCGGTAGTGGTGGATCCTTTGCGGGTGCCGGACCTAACCATCGCAGCCGACGTGCTTTCCAAAGTTCTGAACTTGGATGCCCGCGATTTGCTGGTCAGTCTGAAAACCGCCGTCGACGACCGCCGCGGATTTTTATGGGTGAAGCGTAAAATCACCCGGCAGGAAGCCAAGCGGCTGCGCGACTTGAACCTGGAATGGATCGAATTCCGGACCGAGAGCCAGCGCTATTATCCCAACCGCTCCCTGGCCGCGCATGTCATCGGCAGCGTCGATTTCGAGGAAGAGGGCAACGGCGGGGTGGAACAGAGCCTGAACGATCAGCTGGCCGGGCACGCCGGCGAACTGCTGGTCACGGAGGACGTCCAGCGGCGTGGATTCGCATCCAAGATGGAGAACGAGGCGCAGCCTGGACAGGATGTCCAGCTCACCATAGACTCCCGCATTCAATTCGTCGCCGAGCAGGAACTGGCCAAGATGGTGGCCATCCATCATGCTAAATCCGGCAGCCTGGTGGCCATGGATCCGCGCACCGGCGACATCCTGGCGATGGCCAACGTGCCGACTTTCGATCCCAACGAACCGCCCAAACGCGGCGCTATTGCGGCGCGGGAAAATCTGGCAGTCTCGGCGCCGTTTGAGCCGGGATCGGTGTACAAAGTGATCACTCTTTCGTCGGCGCTGGAGACCACGCGCTTGCGCCCCGAATCGATGATCAACTGCGGCAATGGAAGCATCAACCTGTTCGGCCGCATTATTCACGATCACAGCCGCTACGCTTCCTTGTCCATGGCTGATGTGCTGGCGCGCTCCAGCAACATCGGCGCCATCAATATCGGCCTGCAAGTGGGCGATAAGAATCTGTTCGAATATATTCGCCGCTTTGGATTTGGCAAGAAGACCGGCTTGCCGCTGCCGGGAGAGTCTTCCGGTATGGTCCGGCCGCTGCGCGTCTGGCAGAAAAGCTCCATTGGTTCGGTGGCCATGGGACACGAGATCGGCGTCACCGCGTTGCAATTGGCGCAAGCCTGCACCGTGATTGCGAGCGGCGGCCTGCTCATGAAGCCGCGGCTGCGCATGGACGCGCCCAAGGTTGATCCCGTCCGCGTGTTGAAACCTGAAACCGCCATCACCATGCGAGGGATGATGGAAGGCGTGGTCATCAAGCCCTACGGCACCGGGCACAAATACGCGCGCCTCATAGGCTACACGTCGGCGGGCAAAACGGGAACGGCGCAGATTTACGACAACCGGACCCACCAATATACGCACCTGTACAACGCGTCGTTCATGGGCTTCGCCCCAGTGACCAACCCCCGGATCGTGATCGTGGTCACCATTAACGGAACCGAGGGTACGGTGGGCTACGGCGGTCCGACATCGGCGCCCGTGTTTCGCGAAGTGGCCGCCGCCGGGTTGCGTGTGATGGACGTGCCGAAAGATCTACCCGAGATGGTCCCTTCCGACGGCAGTCATCCGGCCGACGAAAACGATGTTGCGATCGCCGATTTAGGTTCTTCCATCCCTCCCCCGCTGGTCCAAGCGGGAAATGCCGTTGCCGCCGACGACCGACCGGTGGCTTCCGCAAATAGCGCTTCGGACCAGCGGCTTTTTTCCAGGCCGGAGGGAAGTTCGGGGCAGGATCTGGCGGGACCACGGGTGCCGAATTTTCAAGGGAAAACCGTAAGAAACGTGATTGAGCAGGCCGCCGCGCTGGGTATTCCGATGGAGTTCAGCGGCAGCGGCATCGCGCGCGCACAGGTCCCCGAACCCGGTGCTATTTTGCCTTTGGGACAGCGCGTGCGCGTGCAATTCGGCCGCTAGCGAGGCCCCATGACAATGGCAGAGATCCTCCTGGGCGTTCGGCTCCGGCGGAAGTTGCCGGCCGATTGGGGGCGGGCGCCGGTGACCGGATTAGAGTATGACTCGCGGCGCGTGCAGCCGGGATTCCTGTTTTTTGCGTTTCCGGGAGCGCGCGCCGATGGCCGCGAATTTGCCCGGCAGGCCGTCGAAAAGGGCGCCATCGCGGTGCTGAGTGAGCTTCCCGCGCCGCCGGATTTTGCCGGCCGCTGGATGGAAGTGGAGCATGGCAGGCAAGCGCTGGCGCTGGCCGCGCGGAATTTTTATCGCAATCCTGCCGAGAGGCTGAAGTTGACGGGCGTAACGGGGACCAACGGCAAAACGACCACTACATTTCTGATCGACGCGGTGCTGCGCTCGGCGGGAATGACCACGGCGCTGGTGGGAACCATCGAGTATCGTCTGGCGGGCGAAGTGCGGCCGGCCGTCAATACAACGCCCGAATCGCTGGATCTCTATCGCTTGTTCGACGAGTTGGAACGCGCCGGTGGAACCCATGCCACAATGGAAGTTTCATCCCACGCCCTGGCGTTGGGACGGGTCTACGGCATTACGTTTCACACCGCTGTGTTTACCAACCTCACGCGGGATCATCTGGATTTCCACCGCACCATGGAAGACTATTTCGCGGCAAAGCGCCTGCTGTTCGCCCCTGTGGGCGCGCCCGCGCCGCCGTGGACGGTGATCAACTTCGATGATGCATACGGCCGCCAGATAGGGCCCTCGCCGCACACGCTGCGCTACGGATTCGAAGACGGCGCGGACCTGCGCGGTTCGTCGCTCGAAATGAACTTCGACGGTTTGCGCTTTACGGTGGAGCATGCCGGCGCGCGGATTCGGCTGGCTTCGCCGTTGGTGGGCAAATTTAACGCTTACAACATCCTGGCGGCGTGCGGCGCGGCGCTGAGCTACGGCCTGGATTGGCCCACCATTCAACAGGCCATCGCGAATTCGCCGCGCGTTCCGGGCCGCTTTGAAAGCGTTCAGCAGGGCCAGCCGTTCTTGATTGTGGTGGACTATGCGCACACCGACGACGCGTTGCGCAACGTGATTTCGGTGGCGCGCGAACTGCATCCCAAGCGCGTGATTACGCTCTTCGGCTGCGGCGGCGATCGCGACCGGACCAAGCGCCCACTGATGGCGCAGGCGGCCGCGCAGGCCAGCGACTATGTAGTGCTGACGTCCGATAATCCGCGCTCTGAAGATCCTCTCGGGATTATGAACGATGCACTGGTGGGGCTTCGCCGTTTTGACACACCGCACGCCATTGAGCCCGATCGCGCCAAGGCCATCCGGGTTGCGCTCAACGAGGCCCAGGATGGAGATATCGTGATTCTGGCCGGGAAAGGGCACGAAACGTATCAGGTATTGAAAGATCGCGTCATACATTTTGACGATCGCGAGGTGGCACGCGACGTGCTTCGGGAGTTGGGGTATCACAAGCGCGATGGAATTTGAGTTGACCGACGTGGCGCGGGCGCTGGGACTGCGTGTCCCAGGCGAGGCTCGAATAACGGGTTGGAGTATTGACTCGCGCAGCGTCTCGCCGGGCGATCTGTTCTTCGCGCTGCGCGGCCCGAATCACGACGGCAACGCGTACGTAGAGGAAGTTTTGCGCCAAGGCGCCGTGGCGGCAGTGGCTAACGAACAGAAGGCTGGGCCGGTTTTAACCGTGCCCGACACGCTGGAAGCCTTGCAAAGCACCGCGATTTGGGCGCTCCAGCAGTGGGGCGGGGAGGTGATCGGCGTGACCGGCAGCGCTGGCAAAACCTCCACCAAAGATGTAATCGCATCCATGCTGGCAGCTGGTATGCCGGTGGGCAAGACGATTGGAAATCTGAACAATCACATGGGCGTGCCGTTATCGATTCTGCGTTTGCCGGGCGATGCGCGCGTGGCCGTGCTCGAAATGGGAATGAACCATGCCGGCGAAATCCGGGCGTTGTGCGCCATCGCGAAGCCGCGCATCGGTGTTGTCACCAACGTGGGACACGCACATATGGAGGCGTTTGATTCGATAGAAGGCGTCGCCGCGGCCAAGCGGGAGCTGATCGAATCCCTGCCGCCCGATGGCGTAGCCGTGCTGAACGCGGACGATCCGCTGGTCAGCAAATTCCGCGCGGCACATTCCGGTTGCACTCTCACTTTTGGAATCAACTCGCCCGCCGACATGCGTGCGGACCATGTGCAGCTTACCGATCAGGGCGTGAGTTTCCAGGTGGACGGTGTGCGGTTTGAGAGCGCGCTGGTGGGTCGTCACAGCGTATCGAACATCCTGGCGGGGCTGGCGGTGGCTTCGCTGTATGGCATCCGTCCCCAGCAGCTCATGGAAGTGGTGCGGGATCTGGCCGCCCCTGCCATGCGTGGCCAGCGCCTGGTGCACAATGGCGTTGTGATTTTGAACGATTGCTACAACTCCAATCCCGATGCGGCGCGCGTGATGATCGACGTGCTGCGGGAGACGCCAGCCAAGCGGCGCATCGCCGTGCTGGGGGAGATGCTCGAGCTCGGCCGTTGGTCCGAGTCCCTCCATCGTGACGTTGGAAGCTACGTCGCGAAGAGTGGAATTGATGTGCTTGTAGGGATACGCGGCGAGGCCTGCCACCTTGTTGACGCAGCCAGGCAATCGGGCCTAGCAGTTGACGCCGCGTTTTTTTTCCCGGATTCTGAAGCGGCAGGCGAACACCTGCGGAAGATAGCGCGTCCGGGCGACGTAATTTTATTAAAGGGTTCGCGAGGCACGCACGTCGAGCATGCCCTGGAGAGGTTCCTGGCGCGGCCCAACTAAATGCTCTACTGGCTGTTCTACGAAAAGCTGTTTCGCCGCTTCACGCCCTTCCGGGTGTTTGGATACGTGACATTCCGCACCGCCTTCGCCGCGCTGACGGCTTTGTTCCTGTGCCTCATTCTGGGGCCGTGGCTGATCGCCAAGCTGCGCGAGTTTCAAATCGGCCAGTACATTCGCGAAGAAGGGCCGAAGTCGCACATGAAGAAGGCCGGCACGCCCACCATGGGCGGAATCCTGATTATCATTTCAATCGTGATTCCCACGCTGCTGTGGGCCAACCTGGTGAATCCCTATGTATGGATCGCCATGTTCAGCCTGGTCAGCTTTGGGCTGATCGGATTTTGGGACGACTACGCCAAGGTGCGGCGCAAACAAAATCAAGGCCTGACGGTGAAGCAGAAGTTCGGCCTGCAAATCCTGGCGGCGCTGCTGGTTGGTTTTATGCTGCTGACGCTGCACGCGCAAAAGGCGTACTCCACCAGCATGAACGTGCCGTTTTTCAAGTCCTTCAAGCCGGATCTGCTGATCGACGCGCTGCTCAAGAACTGGTACACCTATCCGCTGGCGTTCGTGTTCTTCTTTGGCTTCATGGTGCTGGTGATTGTGGGCTCGTCGGACGCGGTGAATCTCACCGACGGGCTGGACGGCCTGGCCATCGGTCTGATGCTGATTGCATCCT
Source organism: Bryobacteraceae bacterium (assembly GCA_035486095.1). Classification (GTDB taxonomy): domain Bacteria; phylum Acidobacteriota; class Terriglobia; order Bryobacterales; family Bryobacteraceae; genus Palsa-89. The sequence continues at coordinate 4,881 of DATHNM010000058.1, read as the reverse complement.
TCGCCATGACGGCGCTGACCTACGTGACCGGCCATGCCACGTGGGCGCAATATCTGGATCTGGCGCGCTTGCCGGGCGCGGCAGAGCTCACCATTTTCTGCAGCTCCATGGTGGGCGCGTCGCTGGGATTTCTTTGGTACAACGCGCATCCGGCCGAAATTTTCATGGGCGACGTGGGTTCGCTGGCATTGGGCGGCGCTTTGGGAGTGGTGGCGGTTTTGATCAAGCAGGAAGTTCTGTTGATCTTTATCGGCGGGGTCTATGTGATAGAAGCGCTTTCGGTGATTTTGCAAGTGGGCAGTTACAAGCTGCGCAAGAAACGGATCTTCAAAATGGCGCCGATTCATCATCATTTCGAAGCGCTGGGTTGGGAAGAATCGAAGATCATCACCCGGTTTTGGATCGCGGGATTGGTGATGGCGCTGTTCGCGCTCACGACGCTGAAGTTGCGGTAGCCGGCCATGCGGAAGCTGGAGGGCGCCAAGGTGGTGGTGGTGGGAACCGGGCTTTCCGGAGTTGGAGCGCTCAGATTGCTGCGAAAAAAGGGCGCCCTGGTTCGAGTTGTGGATGAAAAGGTAAAGGGTGAGATGGAAGGCGTGACAATCGAGCCTCAGACCGCGGCGGCGTTTCGCGACGCCGAGCTGGTGGTAATCTCGCCGGGCGTGCCGCCGGATCTGGATCTTTTCGCGGCGCTGCGGGAGCGCGGAGTTCCGGTGATCGGAGAGCTGGAACTGGCCGCGCCGTTCTTGCAGGGGCGAAATATCGGAATCACTGGCACGAACGGAAAAACCACCACTACCGCGTTGACGGGACATATCCTGCGCGAGAGCGGAATCGCGTGCCAAGTGGGCGGTAATATCGGAACCGCGCCGGCCGAGATGGTGGAGAGCTCGCGCTCCGATCAGTGGAACGTGCTGGAGCTTTCGAGCTTTCAGTTGGAAACCATCGAGACTTTTCACGCGCCCATTGCCGCGTGCCTGAACGTGACCCAGAATCATCTGGACCGCCATCACACATTTGAAAATTACGCCAACGCGAAGGCCCGGCTGTTCGAGACGCAAGGCGCGGAGGATCTGGCGGTGCTGAATGCCGACGATCCGGTAACGGTTACATTTGGCCAGCGGACGAAAGCCAAGACGGTGTGGTTCAGCAGCACGCACCACGTGTCGGGCGCCTGGCTGGATGGGGAAGTGATCCGGCTCGAAAAGGGCGAGCTTCTAAACGTGCATGAATTGCGCCTGCGCGGGCGACACAACTTCGAAAACGTGATGGCGGCGGCGTTGATGGCGGATCGGGCCGGCGCGGGTCTATTGCAAATCGCCAGCGCTGCCGCTACCTTCGCGCCGGTGGAGCATCGCCTGGAATTTGTGCGCCAGATCGAGGGCGTGGCTTATTACAACGATTCGAAAGCCACCAGCGTGGACGCTACGCTCAAGGCCATCGACGCGTTCCCCGGGGGCCTTTGGATCATTCTGGGCGGCAAGGACAAAGATAGCGATTTTACGGTCTTACGCGGGCCGTTGCGTGCGAAAGCCCGCGCCGCGCTGTTGATTGGCGCCGCGGCTCCAAAGATCGCCCGGCAATTGGGTGACGATAGCGTGCCTGTCATTCAATGCGGAACCTTGGCGGCGGCCGTGGACAAGGCGTCGCGCTCGGCGGTCCCCGGTCACACCGTGCTGCTGGCGCCGGCTTGCGCCAGTTTCGATCAGTTCGACAATTTCGAACATCGCGGACGCTCGTTTAAGGATCTGGTGCATGCTTTGGCGAAAGGAAAGGCGTAATGGCGCAACAGATTAGATCCGACTGGCTGCTGTTTGGAACGGTGGTGGCCATGGTGGGGGCCGGCCTGGTGATGATCTACAGCGCTTCGTCGGTGGTGGCGGAGCTGAATCCGCGCATCAATTCCAGCTTCTATTACGCCTATCACCAGCTGATCTGGGCGGCGCTTTCGTTTGTCGCGCTCATGTTCTTCAAGCGGCGCGATTACCGCATGCTGCAAAACCCCGGCTGGGCATTCGGATCGCTGGGCATGGTCTTATTCCTGCAACTGCTGGTGTTCTTCCTGGACAGCAAAACGCATCGCTGGTTTCGCCTGCAAGGCGTGGGGACACTGCAGCCTTCCGAATTCGCCAAACCGGCGTTGATCGTTTTTTTCGCCTACTTCGTAACGCAGAAGCGGGAAGCTATCAACACCAAGCGGACCATTGTGGCGGCTTCGCTGGCCTTGGCGGTACTGGCGGCAACGGTTGGTCTGGGCGATTTGGGCACGGCGATCGTTCTGATTGTTCCGGCCGCTGTGGTCTTCTACGTCGCCGGCCTGGAACGGAAGTTTGTCCTGGCCGCGCTGGCTGTGGGCGCGCTGGTGGCCGTGGGGTTTGTCGCTTCGAAGCCTTATCGTATGGCGCGCATCGTGGGCTTTTTCGATCCCGATTACAAATTGATCGACATGCTGGATACAGACGGCAAGATCAAAAAGTACATCAGCCAATCGGTGACCACGCGCGACGCGAGCTATCAGGTGAAGCAATCGAAGATTGCGATCGGCAGCGGCGGGGCGCTGGGGCTGGGCCTCATGCAAGGTAAACAGAAAATTCTGTACTTGCCCGAGGCGCACACAGATTTTATTTATGCGGTGGTGGGCGAAGAGCTGGGGCTGTGGGGTTGTGGCGCCATCCTGGCGGGATTTCTGGTCATTCTGTGGCGCGGCTTCCAGCTGTATTGGGTGGCGAACGACGATTTCGGACGCTACCTTGCGCTGGGGGTAACTTCGTCTATCGTGATTCAGGCGCTCATCAATATGAGCGTGGTGTTGGGCATGGGGCCTACGAAAGGCATTCCGCTTCCGATGATCAGCGCGGGGGGCAGTTCGTTGATGAGCACGCTGATCTGCTTGGGAATGCTGCTCAGCGTCAGCGAGCATTCGGGCTACTAGTGGTTATGGAAAGGCGATGGCTACCATCGTGATGGCCGGCGGAGGAACGGGCGGGCACGTCATGCCGCTGCTCGCGGTGGCACGGGAGTTGCAATCCGACGGGCATCAATCGGTTTTCATCGGCACGCGCAATGGCTTTGAGGCCAAGCTTGTGCCGCCGTCGGGTTTTCCGCTCGAGTTCATTGAGATCGGTGGTCTAAACCGGGTGGGGATGATGCGGACACTTCGCTCGCTGGCGCAGCTTCCTTTCAGCGTGTGGCGCTCCGGGCAGTTGCTCGAAAAGCATCAACCTTCAGCCGTCTTCAGCCTGGGTGGTTATGCCGCCGGACCGGTAGTTTTGGCCGCGCTGTGGAAGAAGAGGCCGCTGGTGGTGATGGAGCCAAACGTGATGCCGGGCCTGACGAATCGTAAGATCGGCCGATTCGTTCGCCGCGCGCTGTTGAGTTTTCCAGATGCCGCCCGCTTCTTTCCTGCGGGGAAATCAGAGGTCACAGGGCTGCCTGTCCGTCCGGAATTTTTCAAGATTTCGCCCAAGCAGCGGGATGCCAAGCTGACCATCCTGATCACGGGCGGCAGCCAGGGATCGCGGACATTGAACGAGGCCGCGCGCGGCAGTTGGAGCTATTTTCGCGAAGCTCGGTTCCCGGTTCGGTTCATTCATCAAACCGGCACCGCCGCGCATGCCGCGTTGTCCCAAAAATTTGCGGAGAACGGGATGGATGGGCAAGTATCGCCCTTTATCGACGACATGCCCGGTGCGTTTGCGCGGGCCGACCTGGTGATTTGCCGTGCCGGTGCCGGTGCGGTGGCCGAGTTGGCGGCCGCGGGAAAACCGTCCATCCTGGTTCCGCTGCCAACCGCCGCGGACCAGCATCAACTGCGCAACGCGGAGGCGTTCCAGAAGGCCGGCGCGTCGGTGCTGGTTCTGGATCAGGAAATGGACGGCGGACGTCTGTTTGAGGAAGTGGAGAAATTGCGGACGCACCCGGAGATGTTACATCGCATGGGAGAGCGGGCTCGGACGTTTGCGCATCCCGACGCGGCGCGCCGCGCGGCAAATGTGCTGGAAGAGGCATTCAACCGTTGACATTGCTCTTGAAAGCCGAAACAATACAAGATTAAAATGTTTTTTAAGCCGCAACACTTGCACTTCGTCGGGATCGGCGGTATTGGCATGAGCGGCATCGCCGAGGTGTTGCTGAATTTGGGTTATGAGATCAGCGGGTCCGACCTCAAGCTGAGCCCCACTACGGAACGGCTGGCAGCGCTCGGGGCGCGCATTTACGAAGGTCACGCGGCCATGAATGTTACTGGCGCGAAGGCGATTGTGGTGAGTTCGGCGGTGGACGCCGCTAATCCCGAGGTGCAAGAAGCGCGCCGTTTGCCGATTCCGGTCATCCCGCGCGGCGAGCTGCTGGCCGAGTTGATGCGGCTGAAATACGGAATCGCAATCGCCGGGAGCCACGGCAAAACGACCACTACATCCATGACAGCCACGGTGCTGAATGTCGCGGGCCTCGATCCCACGGTGGTGGTGGGCGGGAAAGCCGCGTCCATGGGCGGCTCCAACGCGCGCGTTGGACAGAGCGATTTCCTGGTGGTGGAATCGGACGAGAGCGATGGGTCTTTTCTCAAACTCAGCCCCATCTTGGCCGTGGTTACTAACATCGACCGCGAACATCTGGATCACTATCCATCCATCGTCGAGATCCGCGCCGCGTTCCTCGAGTTCATTCAAAAGGTGCCGTTCTATGGAGCGGCCATCCTGTGCCTGGATGATGAAAACGTCCAGCAGCTTCTTCCGCTGGTGAATCGCCGAGTCATCACCTACGGGCGCAGCCAGCAAGCCACCCTGCAACTCGCCGAAGTCGACTGCGGCGCTTTTGAGAGCCGCTTCTCGGTTCGGACGCGGGGCCATGACTTAGGGACGTTTCATCTGCGTGTGCCCG
>DATHNM010000057.1:0-28656 GCA_035486095.1 Bryobacteraceae bacterium | reverse complement strand
CGATCAGGTCTTCATCACATCCACCACGCGCGATCTGCTGCCGGCCGTGTTCATCGAGGGGCTGAAAACGCGCAACCACGGCTCTGTGGTGGATCGCTTGGTGGGGGCGTTGGAAGAATACCGCGAGGATTATGTGAAGCGCAACGCCGCGCCGTTACTCGGGCACCTGCGTTAACAAACAATTCCAAAAAAAAGAAGAGGTTCCAGGTGACCCAGTCGGCAATCCGCTCCCCGGCCGGCATGCGCGGCCAGAGCATAGCATGCAGCGTGGTGGAAGCCATATTCTCTTGCTCCCCGCAACCGTCTTTCTTTTGTCCGGCTACGGCTCGACGCTCCAGAATTCGCTCGCCTTTACCACCCGCTAGAAGCCATCGCCTCGAAACGGCCTTTCGCTCGCCCGCAACGACTGTTCCCCTTCGGGAACCACCGCGGCGAGGTCAACACTCCCGGCCTGCTTCTTCGGCGAAATTCTGAGCTTTTCTTCCAGCCCGTTCGGCTTCGAACTCCCAACCTCAGCCACGTTCTTCACGCAGCCGGGGATGCTCATCGCTCAAAGCCCGTTGCTGTCTCGCAAGCCCAGAACTCTCAAACGTCCATCCAACTTTCGCTCCCCATCGGGACTTTCATCCCTGCTGGATCGTAGCGCTCGGCTGGCGGCTCGATCTGAGATGCTTGCCTTTGTGTCCGGCCCGATAACCCTTCACTCCCCGATCGCGTTAATTAGTCTTATTAACTAAGCGCGCTCGGATCGCCGCTCCAGGTTCGCTACCGTTCACCAAGCTTACTGCTCTCTGAACCTCTTGGAACCAGGTCTATGATTGCGCGAAAGCCGCCGCGAGTCAACTGTTAAACGTGTATGACAACGGCTTTTCCAAGGCTTTTATTCCTATTTGAATCAGCGGCTTAGCAGATTTTAATTGTGGACAAAATGTGGATAAAACAAGCGCTGCGAGGGATGTTTTCCCGCTGCCGGCCGTTTTCAGTCCACCAGCCCCAGAATGGCGCCCGTATCGGTAGCCACCCACAGGTGCTCGGCGTCCGGGCCCGCGATGATGGCGCGCTGCGCCACCGCGCGATAATCCACGTCCATTTCCTGCCACAGTTTCAGGTTGCCGCTTTTCAGGATTTTCAACTTGCCGGGAATAGGAACCTGCGTGGAATTGCCCGGCGGTTCAATGGCCACCAGCACCGCGCCCCCATTGCTGAGCAGAGCGACATCGGTGGCAGCGCGATCACGTTCGGCAAAGACGATTCGTCCATTCCGCTCTCCCAAAGGCGTCTCGAACACAGCCGACGCCACCGGATATTTCGGATCCGAGTAAAGGATCAACGTAACCACAACACCCTTATTCGAAATCCTCAACTGGGCCAGTTCGCCCTCAATGGGGATCACGCCATAGGTCCACTTCTTCCCGCCATCCAGGGTTTCCAGCACCGTCACTTTGCCGCTGGCCGGCCCTGCCGGCGTGGGACTGAAGAGCACGGGCGCCGCTGCATCGGGGGCGCCGATGATTACGCCGTGCGCTCCCTGGAACGCCACAAGATCGTAGTTGAGCGATAGTGCATCGGGAGCCTGGCCGCTCGCCTCCAGCTTGGTCCAGGTTTTTCCGCCGTCGGCAGTTTCCTGAACCAGGCCCTTCAATCCGGTGATGTACCCATGATTGGCATCCAGGAACCAGGCCTGCAGGATGCCTTTGCGGGTTTGCACTTTGTTCCAGGTGCGCCCGCCTTCCACCGTCGACCAAAGGCCGCGATCGGTGACCATCCAGCCCAGCCCGTCATTCAAGAAGAACAGCGAAACCGGCCGTTCCTTCACTTCATACTGCGACCAATGCAGACCGCCGTCGCTTGAAACCACCACCGCGCCTTGCTCATGCCCCTTCTTGTCGTCAATCAACCCGGCGGCCACACAGTGGCGCGTGGTGGGGCATTCCAGGTCTTCAATGGAGAAATTGGAATCGGCGTGGTCGTAGAGAAACTGGATGCTCCAGCGGGGCGCGGCGGAGAGCGGAAAGAGAATCAGCCACAGAGGAACGCCGATGAACGCCGCTAAAACTCGCGCCGGAAATCTGCGTTTATCTGAGTTCATGGGCGGCCATTGCCTTCAGCCGCTGGTGCGCTCACGACTCGAGGACAGTACCAGGTCTGGACTCTCACTGCCCGCCTGCTCCATGCGCGAGAGCATTAGCAAACATCCCAACTGCTCGCCGACGCTGGTGAGCAGCTCCATTTCGATTCCGGTATGGGAATGGGGATCGCGATGCTGCACGTTGATGACGCCTTCCACGCCCCGGCGCGACAGCACCGGCGCGGAGAGAAACGCTTCGTAGGTGTCTTCGGGGAGATCGCTGAAGAACTTGAAACGGGGATCGCGAAAAGCTTCCCGCGAGATGGACAGCAGGCGCTTCTCGCGCGCCACCCAGCCGGTCAACCCCTCGTTCATCGCCAGTTTCACGTTGCCCACGGCCGAGGGACGATTGCTGGCGCGCAACACCAGCTCGCGATTGTCGAGCAGGTAGAGCAGGCAGGAGTCGCAGTCCATGAACTCCACCACCAACGTCACCACGCCGTCAAGAGCGTCCTGGAGTTTGGTTTTCCGAACCAGGTAGCGGCTAATCTTCTGCAGCAGACCCAGCTGTTGTTCGGTGCGCTCCAGGCGCTGTTCTAATTCCTTTACCCTGGACACGATTCATTATCCCACGCGCCCGCCGCAAACCTGGCACAGATTCGGTGCGACAACTGGATTTCTCCGTTTTATGCGACTTCCCAAGAGCACGGTGACAACCAAATGACAGACTCCAAGGAGCGTAGTACGATGGTTGCATCCATATAGGTAGTACGATAGTGCAAAACGTCATGATTGAACGAGATTGAACCAAGGAGATCTTCCGAATGTGGAACAAACGGAAAGAAGAAGAATATCCGCCGAAATCGCCCGCGACGCCGGCCGCGCCCACTAGTCAGATCAAGGAGAACGCACCAATGTCGACGAATCCCGCTCCCAGCCATCATGCCCCCGAGTCCAGAGGACCGGCGATCATCGGAAAGTCCGTCATGATAAAAGGCCAGATCTTCAGCCGCGAAGACCTGACCATTGACGGTGAGATCGATGGTTCGGTTGAACTACACGAGCACCGCCTGACTGTTGGGCCCAATGGCAAGCTACAGGCTGGAGTAAAAGCGCGCGAAGTGGTGGTGCTGGGAACCATTCACGGAAATGTGGAAGCGTCCGATAAGATCGATATTCGCAAGGACGCGAAACTGGTGGGCGATATCAAGACTGCCCGCATCGTCATCGAAGACGGGGCGTATTTCAAGGGCAGCATCGACATCGCGCGGCCAGAGGCGGCCAGAACCCCGGCGCCTTCTCAATCCAAACCACAGGCTGCCAGCGCTGCCAGCTCCAATGCGACCCCGACGCCGGCGACCGCGGCGGCGGGCGACTCGCGCTAGTTGCCCGATCTCTCCGAATGAATCCAAGGAAGGAGTGGAGCTGTGCTGAAGGACCGGTTAAGATCTGAACCGTCTTCACCCTCGCTTCACTCACCACCGAAGAAATCCGGCTCCGCGCAGCCGCAAAATCGCGCCAGCAACGGCCTGGATCAATTCTTCTCGTCGCTGCAGGATCAGGAGAGTCTCTCCATCCTGGATTTTTCCGGCGCCAGCCAGGCCAACATCAGCTTCATTACTTCCATGGGGCACCGGATTTATTCCAACGACGCCCTGCGAACCATGGAAGAAGCATTCGGCAGCGGCGGCGACTTCATCGCCAACCAGTCCGACCCGGAACGCGCCGCTTTGTTTCTTCGGGAAAACCTGGAATTTCCCGATCGCACCTTCGACGGCGCGCTGATCTGGGACACGCTGCAGTTTCTGGCTCCGCCCCTGCTGCAGGACACGGTGGACCGGCTGTATCGCATTCTGCGTCCCCAGTCGTCATTGCTGGCGTTCTTCCACGCCGAAGAGAAAGCGCAAACGGCGCCGCTCTATTCTTATCGCATCGTGGAATCCAAGATCATGTCGCTCACACCGCGCAATCAGGTGCGGCCGGTCCAGTATTTCAACAATCGGAGCCTGGAGAAGCTATTCCAGAAATTCAGCTCCGTGAAGTTCTTCCTCACCCGCGATCATTTGCGCGAAGTAATCGTCCGCCGCTAAGGCAGCGCGTAGGTCAGCCCGATGGTCAACTGCACTGAGTTCTTGCGGAAGGCGGGCGGCGGATTGTTGAGATACGAATCGATGAAGCCGGCGGATGCGTTCAGGCGTTTGTAAACCGGCATCGTAAGCAGTGCGTTGAAAGCCCCCGAATAGGCATTGGTATTGTTCCAGGTAGGGATCAGCGTCAGATGTTGATCGAGCGTCATGCGCTTGAATTTCCGATTGAACGATTCCGCGAAGATAGATCCGATCAAATCCAGATCCTGATCGGACGAACCTTGGAACTGCTGCCGCACATAGCTGACGCTGGCCTTTAGATCCAGGGTCTCGTTCGGGCGCTCGATTACCGTTACGCCGATGCCCCCGCTGTAGGTCTGCTGCAGGTCCAAACCTTGCGAGAAATTGTGATCGAAGGCCCCCTGCCCGAAAACGTAGAGACGCGGGCTGAAATATTGATCGCGCTCGGCGTCCCCATGAAAGATGGATGTCTTGATAGTGGGCGTCGAAGGCTGCGTGACCTCGCCATAGGCGGCACTGAGATTCAAGATGGTCCGGTTGCGCGGCTCAAGCCAGCTCTCGGTGGGGATGGCGCGCACCAGATTGAGCGCTCCAGTAAACGACTCGCTGTCCTGGGTGGCGTTCACCACTGCGGCGCCGATGGTAAGAGCGCCCTTCCAGGCGTGAAAGAATCCCGGCTGATGCGTCAGCGCTTCCTGAAAACCGGCCTGATCGACAATCAAGCCAGCGTCGGCAACCGGGATCGAGCGGGGAGGTTCGGCCAAATGCACCTGCTGGTCTTGCACCGAGAGCGTACCCTGCGGCACGCTCGCGCCGTCCTCTCGTTTGCGGAGGCGCGTGCCCTTGGGGATGACGGCCACTTTCGCCGAACTTTGCAATTCCTTCACCTTGCTCCAATCCACCGTGATTTCGCCCAACGCGTCGCTCTTGAACGTCAACGACGAACCGGTGGATTTGACGAAGTGTCCAGTGAGTCTCTCACCATCGGTGAACAGCAGGACATCGGCATCGGGCTTTGGCTGGCCGGAAAGAAGAGAGACGCCAATTAATCCGAGAAACAGCGATCCTGACAGTACAACACCGTTCTTAAGAATCCGCATGTCTCGTATGACGCTCAAAAATTGGAACAAGCTTCTAATTATTTTACCGGACACCGTACCAGTCACGTCTTCGTCCGGCGGGCGTCTAACTGGGCGAGGTGGTGAAAAAATATGCTGAGAACATTGACATTTGTTGCAGCGGGCACGGCAGTCCTGGCAAGTGGGCTGTGGGCTCAAGAGGAAAATCCGGATCACCGGCTGCGTTCGGCGGCCAGTGTTTTTCATGAGATGTTGGGCGCGCCCGACAAGGGCATTCCGCGCGATCTGCTAGAGAAGGCGCAATGCGTAATCATCGTACCCGGGCTCAAGAAAGCCGGCTTTATTTTTGGCGCGGATTATGGAAAGGGCTACGCGCTCTGCCGTCATGCGGGCAGCTGGACCGGGCCAGCGGCAATCACATTGGGCGGCGGTAGCTTTGGCGCCCAGATCGGAGTGGAATCCACTGACGTGATCATGTTGGTGATGGATCGGAAGGGCATGGAAAAGCTGGCTAGCGATAAATTCACCGTGGGCGCGGATGCTTCGGTGGCGGGTGGTCCGGTAGGCAGAACTTCTTCTGCCGATACCGATGCCTCACTGCACGCCGAGATCTTATCGTGGTCGCGCGCGCACGGCGTCTTCGCGGGTGTCTCGCTGGATGGCACGGTGGTGAAAAAAGACGGCGGTGAAGACCGCAAGATCTATGGCCAGGATGTGAGTGAACATGCGGTGCTGTATGGCGAAGTGCCTCCCCCGCCGGCCGGCAATATTCTCACTTCCGAACTCAGCCGCTTCCCCAGAGAACACGCGGAGCGGTAGTTATTCCTTCAGATAACGACGCAGCTCTTCGGGGCGAAAGCATCGTGCCGCAGCTGTTTCACGGCTGATGCGACCGCTGCGCACCATCTCGGCGAGGGATTGTTCCATGGTGATCATTCCCTCGCCGCGTCCGGTTGAAACGGCGCTGTAAAGCTGATGATCGTCGCCTTTGCGAATCAAACTGCGGATACCGCTGCTGGCCATCATGATTTCCACAGCCGGATAGCGGATGGCTTTATCCGCCGAGGGTATCAGTTGCTGCGCCACGATGCCCAGTAACGCCAGCGAAAATTGCTGGCGGATCTGTCCCTGATTAGCCGCCGGGAAAGAATCCAGGATGCGGGAAACAGCCTGCGATGTGTCGTTGGTGTGCAGTGTCGATAACACCAGATGGCCTGTTTCGGCCGCCGTCAGCACGGTGGCGATAGTTTCGGGATCGCGCATTTCTCCTACTAGAATCACATCCGGATTTTGCCGCAGGATACTACGCACGGAACTCGCGAAATCGGGTGCGTCGCGGCCCACTTCAATCTGCTCGATGATCGACTGCCGGTTGGAATGCAGAAACTCCACCGGATCTTCGATAGTGACCACATGATCACGCCGATTGGTGTTTACCAAATCCACCAGCGCGGCCAGCGTGGAGCTCTTTCCGCAGCCGGTTGGTCCGGTAACCAGCACCAGCCCTTGCCGGGCTTCGGAAAGCTTGCGCAGCAGCGGCGGCAGATTCAACGATTCGAGCGTGGGGATGCGCTCCGGCAAAAGCCGCAGGCTTCCGGCCAGCGTTCCCCGCTGGTAATGGATGTTGGCCCGGAAGCGGCCGATGCCCTCGCGATGGAAACATAGATCCACCGCCCGGTTGCGCTGCAGTTCCTGGGTCTGCGCCGGAGTCAGCATGGGCAACAGCAGACTGCGCGTATCTTCAGCCTCCAATGGCTGTCCGGTGGGCTTGGAAAGCTCTCCCCCGACGCGTAGCGTCACCGGTGCGCCGGCGATTAATAACAAATCGGATGCCGTCTGCTGGACGGCATAGGTCAACAGTTGATCCAGGGATTCCAGGCTACCCAGATCCTGCGGCGGCGCGGGCTCCTTCGAGTCGCGCGGTACGGCGGCGCGGTTTAGTTCCGCGACGATCTCTGCGAGCTCCTTTTCGTAGTACGACACTCTTACTCCCAAACTAGTGTTAATAGGGTAGGTTAATGTTTTTAATGAGCATTACGCTGCTCTAGGATGAACCAGATGAACCGGAGCCGCGTCCATGATACGGAGAAACGAAAGGAAGAGACATGAAACAAGGCCGGGCAGTCTCAGGTTATCAAATCGCGCGGCAGTCGATTGCGCTGACGTTATCGCTTCTCATCATTCCCTTCGCATCGGGAAATCTATATGGGCAGCCGGGCGGCTATGCACCGCTGGACCCCGTGGCGCTGGATCAATTGGTCGCGCCTATCGCCTTGTATCCGGACTCGCTGGTCGCGCAGATTCTGACCGCATCCACTTATCCTCAACAAGTGAGCGACGCCGATAACTGGTCGCAACAGACCGCCGGCATGCCGCCACAGCAGCGCGCCGATGTTGCCAACGGGATGCCTTGGGATCCCAGCGTAAAAGCGCTCACCGCTTTCCCCTCGGTGCTGGACAACCTGGCGCGCAATCAAAACTGGACGTCTTCCCTGGGCAATGCTTATTACAATCAGCCGGGCGATGTGATGAATGCCGTGCAGGCCGCGCGCGTGCAGGCGCAGCAGGCGGGATACCTGCGATCCACCCCGCAACAACAGGTGTACGACAACGGCGGCCTGATCACCATTGTTCCCGTGAATCCCGGCGTTGTATACGTGCCGTATTACGATCCGTGGCGCGTCTATGGCGGCTGGGTTTCGCCCTATGCGGGCTTCTATGTTGCCCCGCCACCACGCGGACTGGTTCTCGGGATCGGACTTGGATTCGCGGCCGTGGGTATTTCCATCGGACTGTTCTCGCATTACGGTTGGGGTTATCACAACTGGGCTCCCAACTGGCGCGGTGGTGTTGTGGAGTACAACCATGCCGCCTACATTTCGCGCAGCCCCACCGTTTTCAATCACGGTCACTTCGGCGCTTATAACCGGGGCGTCTTCGAACACGGCGGCCCGGGCGTGCCCAATAATTTTCATCCGGCGGTGACACGCGGCGCGGCGGGATTTGCGCCGGCCCGCAACGATCGCCCGGCCCCTGGGGCATTTAACCACCCAGAGCCCGGCGCAGCGCGGCCCTCGGCAGGGATACGGCCCGAATCTAGGCCGCCTGTTGCGGCGCGGCCTGAATCAAGGCCTCCCGTTGCGGCACGGCCCGAATCGAGGCCTCCGGCAGCCGCACGTCCGGAGTTTGAGCGCAGCCAGGCTCCGCGCTCAGCGCCTCCCCAGGCTCGTGCAGTGCCGCACGCAGCGCCCGAGTCACACGCCGCCGCGCCGTCGCACGCCGCGCCCCAGGGACATGCCGCACAGCCGCACGGACGCCCCGAAGAGCACGAACACCACTAACGCAGAGCAGCCCCGCTTAAGGCTTCCGGGTGAGCAGTTCCAGCTCCTCGGGAGTCCGGGGCCAGTCCTCGCGTAACAATCGCGAGAGTGCCCGGTCTGCCAGCAGCTTTCCCTTAGTCTGGCAATGCGGACAGTAATTCGTCTCGTTGGCCGCATAGCGGATGCGCTGGATCTTTGCGCCGCAACGCACGCAAGGCTCCTTATAACGGCCATGCGCGGCCATGTTCGGGCGGAAGGCCGTGACCTTTTCGGGAAAGCCGTCGCCGGTTTCGGCGCGCAGCTCATCCGTCCAGCGCGTAAGCGTGGTACGCACCGCCTGGAACAAACGGTCGATTTCATCCCGCGTCAGCTTTTGCGTCAGCGCGAGCGGAGAAAGCCGGGCTTCGAATAGGATTTCATCGGAATAAGCATTGCCGATACCGCTGAACAATCTGGGATCGGTGAGGGATCGCTTGAGGGTGTGATTGGCTGACGTAAGGACGGCCGAGAAATGCTCGAGGTCCGTGTTCAGAACCTCCAGCCCGCCCGGATCCAGCGCGCTGAGCCCCGCTTCTCCCCGCACCACGTGCAGCGAGGCCCGCTTCTGCGATCCAGCCTCGGTCCAGACCAGCGTTCCGTTTGCAAAATCGAACGCCGCCAGCCCGCGAGGCCGCGCGACTTTCGCGCCGCGCTTTTGCCAGTGTAAACGCCCCGCGATCATCAGATGCAGCACCAGCCAGATATCGTCTTCCACACCGATCGCGATCCGCTTCCCCACCCGGCGCAGCTCGCGAATACGCTTGCCATGGGCACTCGCGAGCGGTGGATCCACGGTGCGCAGCAGAAAGGGGCTCACCATCCGGACCCCCTCCAGGACCTGCCCGAGAATGCGCTTTTCCAGCCCTTCGATGTAAATCACAATGTCGGGGAGTTCGGGCACGGCGGGATAAGGCAATTCTACATGCAATAATGGACGGTTGTTCGATCCGCTTGCGTCCGACCGCCGCTATTTCTGGATTCTCGCCGCGCTCTCAGCCATTCTGCTTCTGGCGCCCATTCGTACGGGAGACCTGGCTGGTTATGACGACGCGCGCTATGCCCTGGTTGCCAAACACGTGGTGTTATCGGGCCATTGGCTCGAGATCGAAAGCAATGGCGGACCGGCGCTGGAACATCCGCCCCTTTTCTCCTGGATGCAAGCGGCGCTTTTTATTCCGTTTGGGCTTTCCGATCCACTGGCCAAACTTCCCTCGGCGCTGTGCGGCCTGGGCGTGATCCTTCTGGTGGGCTGGCTGGGCCGCCGCATGACGGGCGATTCCTTCACCGGTGTACTCGCCATGTTCGTGATGGCCGGCAGCGTTTATTTCGTAAAATACACCGCCCGCGCCATGACCGATGTTCCGTTTACGTTTTTTTTCTTGGCCGCCGTGTGTGCCTGGGTGCTGAGCGACGATGACCCGCGCTGGGTTCTGGCCGCCGCTGCATTCGCGGCCCTGGCGCAGTTGACTCGCGCGCTGGCTGGCTTCAGCATCCCCCTGCTCTTCGCCGTCGATATGATGGTCAATCGCCGCCGCCCTCCGCTGCGTTACCTGATGGCTGCGGTGTTCATCGCGTTTCTGCCTCCCGCCGCCTGGTACGCGCAATGGATTTACAGATATGGCCCCGAGTTTTTCGCGCGCCACTCCCTATATATGAATCAGGAAGTCACCGGCGCACTCTCGCCATCCTGGCGGCGCTACACCGGCGCTTTCGAATATATCTGGATGATCGCGAAATCCTATTGGCCCTGGCTGCCGGCCATGATCGGCGGGATGGTCGTGGTTATTCGCAGGAAGGATCGCAAGTTACGCCTGCTCATTCTGTGGGTCGCCGTCGTATACGTGCTTTGCGCCATCACCAAAAGCCGCGTGCTGCGCTACATGCTGCCCGCGTATCCGGCGTTCGCGATTCTTTCAGCCCTCGGACTGCTGTGCCTGTTGCCCCAGCGGCACATCCGCGATGGGCTGCGCGTGTTGACGCCGCTGCTGGCGGTGCTGGTGCTGGTTATCGCGATACGGCCTCCGGTTACTCTACACGCCATCGATACGCGGCCCATGGCGCGAGCGTCCACTGCCGCCACGGCTCCCGGCGAGCGGATCACTTTTTATGACGACGGCGCGCCGCGCTTCGACGAGATGAATGAACTGCTGTGGTATGGCGATCGTTACCTGGTACCGGTGCTGGAAGCCGGCCAGCTACCCGGCGCTCTTCAAAACCCCGCCACGCGAGTCTTCATCATGGACGCGAATACGTTTCGCACGCAAGTGGAATCCCGGGTCCCGAACCAGATCATTGGCCGCGCCGGCCACTTGGTTTGTTTTCGACTGACAAAGGCGTGAAGCCGTCCCTACTGATGCAGCAGCCGGGTGAGATCCAAGGCAAAAGCAGGTTTGCTTGGGGTGCCCTTGATGGTAAACGGCGCCACCGTGATCGATTTCTTCTTCATGAATGGGCCCAGCGCCTTCAGGACCACGGACTTGAATCCATTCTGCGTGTCGGACAGTTTTCCAGTGGTGTGCAACACGCCCCGCAAATTGAGACTCTTGTCCACCAGATTGTAGGTGCCCTCGATTTCCGCCAGCGTTCCAGGCTCACTGAACGAGACATGCGAGAGCGTCGCGATTCCGCCGCGGGCTGAGACGCTGCCCTTCAGATTCGACAGCACAGCCGCCGCATCCACTGCTTCCTGGCCTTTGGTCTCGCCGCGCGCACTCTCGGCGATGCGGTTCACGGGTTGCTGCATCGCCGGGTTGGTGAAGCGCCCGCTGCCGATTCCGAATTCCCCATCCAGGCGAAGCCGCGTCAGGAATCCCTGCGGCCCGGGCGGCAACTCCACCATAGTCTGCAATCGAATATCGCCGATCTCAGCCGGTCGCGCAGGCTGCGTGAACAGGCGCAGCAGATCCTCAATCCGCCCGTCGCCCACGGACATGCTCAGCGTCACAGTTTTTCCAGCCTGGCCCGGCCGGCCTTTCACCTCGCCTTGGGAATGAACCGTGGTGCGCCCGAAATGCGATTCCACGCCGGTGAGGCTGGTGTCGCCGTTGGTGCCGTCTACCACGGCGTGAAAGTGGGACGCGACCGGAACCAGATGGCCGCTGGTGTCGATCTTGAAATCGGGAACGTCCACGTCTCCCTCCGCATCGATGTGTCCCAGATTGCCGCTGAATTTTCCCTGCGAGGATAGAGTCCCGGCGATACCAGCAAACACTCCGAGATTCGCGTGTTCAAAGGAGTACGAACCGGAGAGTGGAGTGGCGGCGGGATCGTCGTCATCCCAGGGACCAAAACGTCCGTCTGAGCGGACCTCCCCGGGCGGTTCAGCATTCTTAAACAGTGCGTGAAATGTAATGGGATCGCTCTCCCCCACTCCATCCAATTTCAACCGATCGATTTTGAGGATGAACGGCGCGCTTCCCCGGTCTTTGGACATAAACTCCAAAACAGCATTTTCGGTCGTGATTTCGCCAATCTCAAGAGTCTTGCCGGAGGTGCTGTTGGTAAGAGGAAACACCTGATGCGTGCCGTTGGGATTCTTGGGCGGAATGCGCACATGCAACCCGGCCACCTGAACGTCGTTAATGAGCTTGTGAATTCTTAGTAATCCGCTATAGCTGGCGCGAATGGTCAAAGTCTGAACCGTGATCAGCGGCGGCAGGTCTTGGCGTTGACGATGCAGGAAATCGATTCCCTCGGCCACGCACCCCGGCGGGAAATATGTGACTCGAAACTTGGAGATCCTGACATTCCTGGCAAAACGATCCTGCAAAGTCTTGTTGATGGCGTTCTCGGTAAAAGGCCAGTTCAGCGCGAGCAGAATCGCTCCCAACGCAATACCCGCCGCCACCAGGACCGCTCCTGCCCAAATCCAGCGCCGTAGTTTTAGAGCCGCCGGGTTGGGCAAAGTGTCAGGCCACTTCCTTGTATCGGTAACAACTCACCAGATGATCGTTAACCATGCCAGTGGCCTGCATGAAGGCATAACAGATGGTTGAGCCTACGAATTTGAACCCGCGCTTTTTCAGATCCTTGCTGAGCGCGTCCGATTGTTCCGTCCTGGCCGGCAACTGATCGACGCGCCGCCAGCGATTCTGAATCGGCTGCCCGCCGGAGAACTGCCACACGTACGCATCGAAGCTGCCGAATTCCTTTTGCACTGCCAGGAACGACTGAGCGTTTTGCACCGCCGCGCGTATCTTCAGCCGGTTGCGTACGATCGCTTCATTCCCAAGCAGCGCAGCAACCTTGGCATCGTCATAGCGCGCCACTTTACGCGCATCGAACCTATCGAAGGCCGCGCGATAGGCGCCGCGCTTTTTGAGAATGGTGATCCAACTCAGGCCGGCCTGCGCCCCTTCCAGGATCAGGAACTCAAACAACCCGCGGTCATCGTGCAGCGGCACGCCCCACTCAGTGTCGTGGTAATGAATCGAGAGTTCGTCGCGCGCCCAGGGGCAGCGTTGCAGATCTTTCGAGGGTGCGGGGGATGCAGTCACTGGGCGCCGGTCTCTTCCCGGATTATACCCGGGCCGGACATTCACCCCTCGGCCGCCATTCTACGGCTGTCGCAACGGGAGCACTTGCTCACGCACCTGGCGCACCAGGTCCGCGCTCAACACTTCATAGCCGGGTGCGTGCCGGCGCCGCAGCTGTTCCACCTGGTTCAGCACGTCCTGCGCGGCATCGTGATCGGCCAGGTCTCCGTACATTTCCGCCAGTTCCAGGCGCAGCAGATAATTGCGCGGCAGCAGCGCCACCAGCGGCTTCAGGATGCAGATGGCATCCGCCGAGCGGTGCTCGCGGCGGTAAATGGCCGCCAGAAAAATGGTCGCGTCGATCCGGTTCGTGCTGCCTTCGCTGGCCACCCGGTTGAGCATGGCAATTCCGCGCGCGCGGCTACCCTGCAACCCGCCCATCAAACCCAGCATTTTCCAGCCAAACGGCAGGCTGCCCACCACGTATTCATAAACCCCTTGCGTCAGTTGCGCGTCCACCATCGACGGATCCAGGCGCGTCACGCGATTGTGGAATTTCCGCGCGCAGCCGATATCGTGAAGCGCATCCAGATAGGCTTTCCGCACGGCGAAGTTATAGTTTCCGCGCAAGCCGTAGCTGACCCCCAGCGCGTACAAAGCCGCCGAATCGTTTCCATCGCTATCCAGGCGTGCCTGCGACAGTTCTATCGCGTGGCTGATCGCGTCCGTGAACTGCCGCTGATCCGCTGCGCTCATCTCCATCTTCGGCATCTTCAGGAATGAATTGGAACTGGTCAGCATTTGGCTTTGCAGCATGCCCTGGCGAAACATTTCGCGAAAAAGGATGGTCTGCGCGATATGGTTCTGGGCGTCCGGTGACTCCGGCGCTTTTCTGGCGTCGGATATAAATCCAGCCAGCGCCTGATCGTATTCAAGGTTATAGAAGTGATCGAACGCGGAGTCATCCAGGACGTCTGGCGCGGGCAAATGGCCGCCCCGCGCCAATACCAACGGAACCAGTACTACGCATTTTTGCAGCGCACGCATTGTTCAGAGTCGACCCCCGTGTCAGAACTCCCGTTGGGCGGCGCCTTAGGCGCCCCTCTGAACAATAAGATTCCGCACCCGCACATTCGATTCACTAAATCCAGATTGTGTTTGGTGCTGGACGGCTAGAGCGCGTCGCTGGCGTGGTACGAACTGCGCACCAGCGGGCCAGACTCAACGTGCGCAAAGCCCAACTCATACCCGAATCGCTTGAACTCGGCAAACTCTTCCAGCGGTATATAGCGAATAATTGGCAAATGTTTCAGCGATGGCCGCAAATATTGGCCTAGCGTCAGGATATCCACGTGATGCGCGCGCAGATCCCGCATCACCTGCCGGACTTCGTCGCCGGTCTCGCCCAGCCCCAGCATCAGTCCCGATTTGGTGGGCACCGAGGGCTGCGCCTGTTTGGCATAGGCCAGCATATCGAGCGATCGCTCGTAGCGCGCGCCCAAGCGCACTTGCCGGTACAGCCTGGGCACCGTCTCGGTGTTGTGATTCAGCACTTCGGGACGGGCATTCATCACGATATCCATGGCGGCGTGCGATCCCTGAAAATCCGGCACCAGCACTTCCACTTTGCAGCCTGGAATACGAGCGCGAATAGCTTCGATGGTCAGTGCAAACAATTCCGCTCCGCCATCCTTGCGATCGTCCCGGTTCACGCTGGTCACCACCGCGTATTTCAAGCCCAGCATGGCAACCGCTTCCGCCACCCGCCTGGGCTCGTCATAATCCACCGTCATGGGCGGCCCTTTTTGCACGGCGCAAAAACCGCAGCGCCGCGTGCAGACATTCCCCAGGATCATGAACGTCGCCGTCCGCTGGTTCCAGCATTCGCCCACATTGGGACACGCCGCGCTCTCACAAACCGTGTGCAGATTCAATTCCCGCACCAGGCGCTTCAGTTCGTGATAGTTATCGCCGGAGGGCGCGGGCGCGCGCAGCCAGGGAGGCCTTTGCGGTTGGGGGTTGATGGAAACCAGCACTACCCTTATTCTAACGCCCGCTGGGCTTTTTGCAGCCGATTCTCCAGCACCAGGCCGCTTTCGAAGTTCTCGCACTTCAAGTAATGGGCGGCTGCGTCTTCCAGCGCCTTCTTCGGTACCAGGCCGATAATCTCGCTGCCCGCGATCTCTATCCCGCGCTCGGCCGCCTCGCGCCGCACCGCATCGAACACCTCATGCAGCGGCGTCTGTTCGAAATCGGTGAGATTCATGGACACCTGCGCCAGCCCGCGCGCAGCCAGCGGCAGCCCCAGCGCCTTCACGAACGGCATGCCGCCCGATGACGCGCGGATCTTGCGCGCGATGTCCCGCGCCGCCGCCACATCATCGGTCTGCAGGTTGATGTTGAACGCGATCAGTATCTTTCGCGCGCCGATAATGCACGCCCCCGCCGATGGATGCAGCGCGGGGCCACCCAGGTCTGGCGGGATCTTAGGATTCTCAAAGCCCCCACGCCGGCAATTTTCGAGCAGCCTGCGATCCGGACTCATGGCCGCGGCTTCATAGAAGTACACCGGCACTCCCAGCCGCTTCCAAACCTCCTCGCCCGTGCGCCGCGCGAGAGCCACACAATCTTCGAGCGTGGCGCCCTCCAGTGGAACGAACGGTATCACGTCCGCCGCGCCCATTCTGGGGTGCACGCCCGTGTGCCGGCGCAGATCGATACGCGCCACCGCCACCGCGATTCCGCGCAGTGCGCCCTCCGATACCGCAGCGGGCGGCCCCGCGAACGTGATTACAGACCGGTTGTGATCCGTGTCCCTTTCCGAACGCAGCACCAAAACGCCGTCGGCCGACGCAATAGCATCTTCAATCGCCCGCACCGTAGCCGCATCGCGCCCCTCGGAAAAATTGGCGACACATTCAATCAACGGGACCATCAAGGGAGCACTCAGCGGACCGGCCACTTCACTTCTTGCCTTTCCACCAGCACCCGCCCACGGGCCATTACCAGATTCACCAGGTTCACTCCAAAATGATACGGCAACTCCCGATAATCCGGCACGCCTAGAATGGTCAGGTCGGCGCTCTTGCCGGCTTCGATAGATCCGATGCTGTGCGCCCTGCGCATGGCGTGCGCGCCATTGATGGTCGAAGCAGCAATCGCCTCGGCGGCCGAAATCCCCATCGCATTGCAGGCCAGCGCCATGGTCATCTGCATATTGGGTGGATGCGAACCGCTGGCCAGCGCCACCGCCGCGCCGCTGTCGATCAACAGCCGTGCCGGAGCGTAGCGCTCGGTCTTCGGATGGAACGCGATACTCGGTGAAATGGTGGCGATGGTCTTGGAATGCGCTAGCAGCATCGCGTCACTCTCCGTTACTTCCACAACATCGTCCACGCTGGTTGCTCCCAATCCAGTGGCGAGCGCAATGGCGCCCGCGCCGGCCTTCACGCCCAAACCCAATTCCCGCGCCAGCGTCAGAAAACGGCGGGCTTCGGCTTCAGCACCCATCTGGGCGAATTCAGCCAGTTTGCGCCGCCGCACCGCGGGTAATAACCGCTCACCGGCTCCGGAGTCGGCACCGCCCGCCAGGTAGGTCGAAACAAAAGTGAGCGGCAGATCGCGCAGCGTACTCTGCACGCGCAGGATCTTCATCCCTCCTGCCTCGCTGGTCCCGGGGCCCGATTTCGCCTCAATCGCAGTAGTCCCGCAGCGTACCGCTTCGTCCACCACGCGCAGAGCCAGCGTCTTCAAGGCGCGGGGCGATCGCTCCTGGCTGGCTCCCCTCACCACCCGGACATGGCTGTCGACGAAACCGGGCAGCACCACGCAGCCGCTGGCGTCGATCTCATGGGCGTCCCGCGCGAGCGCCAGATTCTCCAGGCGCCGGCTGGGACCCACTTCCAGAATCAGTCCATCGGCAATCAACACCGCGCCGTCTTGGATGATCGCCAGGTTTCTCAGATCGGCCCCGCGCCGGGGACCGCTCGGGCCGCGCAATGTCAGCAATTGCCGCGCGCCCCGGATCAGCGTCACTTTCCGCATTCCAGGATGCTGCAACTTTAGCCTACACCAGCCGCGAGAAAAATCCGCCCGATTCCCAACTACACCGCATGCTAGTGTATTGGCGTGAAGAAGCCACCGCCCGGCAAACGCCCGCTCAAGACACTGGAGCGCGTGCTTTCCAAGGCAGGCCTGGGGTCGCGTACCGACGCGCGCAAATGGATCGGCGCCGGCCGCGTCAAGGTGAATGGAAAATTGATCCAGACTCCGGATCACTGGGTGGACCTGGCACGCGACAAAGTAACTTTGGACGGCAGGCCAGTCCAGGCCGGCGAGAAAATCTACCTGCTGCTGCACAAGCCCACCGGCTACATCACCAGCTTCAAGGATCCCGCGGGGCGTCCCACGGTTTACGATCTCATTCAGGACGCCGGGCGCTGGGTGGTGCCGGTGGGCCGGCTGGATCTGGACACCAGTGGGTTGCTGTTGCTCACCAGCGACACTGGCTTTGCCGAACGGGTGACCAATCCCGATTACAAAATTCCCAAAACGTACTTGGTGAAGGCGTCCAGCCTGCTAAGCGAAGGACAGCTTCAGCAGCTACGCGAGGGAGTGGTGTTGAGCGACGGCCCCACCCAGCCCGCGCAGGTGAAGCGGGTGCGCGATGCGGCCAAATACTCGTTCATCGAAGTCACCATCCACGAAGGCCGCAACCGCCAGGTGCGCCGCATGCTGGAAGCCATCGGAAGCAAGGTGCTGGAACTGGCGCGCATCGAAATTGGAGGTCTGCGCATGGGGGACCTGCCCAGCGGCCACTACCGCGAACTCACGCCCACCGAGGTGGCTCTGCTGGCGAGCGGCAGGGGCAGCCGGGACGCAACAGTGACCAGATAGACGATCGCCAGATAGATGCTTGCGAAAGTAACGCCGCAGGCCCCCAGCACCACCCAAGCACTCTCGCGCCCCAGAAACCAACGTACCGCTTCAGCGCCCAGCCCGGCGGCCAGCGCCGCGAGGGCCAGCTTTCCCGCGTCACGCAGCAAAACCAGATCGCGCGCCGTTACCGCCAACAGCCGGCAGAAATGCACCGCCATCACGGTTCGTTCCGTCACCGCGATGGCCACCACCACGGCGATTACTCCCAGCAACCCGATGCGCGCCGTAAACCTCCACAGCGACACAATCAAAACGGCGGCCAATACCAGACGCAGCCGCAGCAGAAAGTATCTTTCGCGCTCAAAAGCCCGGTAGAGCGGATCCAGCAGCACGATGCCCAGCGGCAGCAGCGTGAGATTCATCGCGAAGATGGGCCAGCTATCGGCGAAGCGAGCGGTAAACAACACCCGGATGAACTCGCGCCCCGCCACCAGCAGAAAGATATACACCGGAAAGTACACCGCCGCCAGCTTGCAGGCCGCGCGCGCCACCAGCAGGACAATCTCACGGGATTGATGGTGCTTCTCGAGCTTGCTGACGCGCGTGATCAACACCGAATTGGTGGCCTCCTGAATCAGCCCCATCAGCGGCAGCTGCAGCGTCCCAAGCGAGTACACCGCGAACAACGCGGGTCCAAAATGATTCGACACGAAGTAGTTGTGCAGGTCGGTCTGCACGATCATCAGAATGCCGGCGGCGCCCAGCGGGATAGCGTACGACAACTGTTGCCGCAGTACGGTGAAGTCGAACGCGCGCCAGAACCGGGGAAAGCGCGATTCCAGATAGCAGGCAAGCACGGCAGTCTGGACCAATCCGTGCAAGATGGCCGCCGCCAGCAGCGACCGCAGCGTTCCAAAAAACAGGACAGCCCCCACGAAAATCAGCGCGCGCGACGCCTGGATTCCGATAATAAACGCCGAGGCCAGGCGAATCTCATCGTTGGCCACGGGAGCCATGTCGAGAAAAGCTCCCGTGACCCAGAACAGAATCGCCAGGCCGATCCAAGCCGAATAGTGCGCCAGGCGAGCGTCGCCGAAGATGGCCGTAAGAATGGAAGGATGGAAAACCAGTGCGCCGCAGGCCAGCGCGCCCACCGCAATATGAAACAGCACAATATTCAAAACAGTTTCGCGCCGTCGCGTCTTTTCCCGCGGCAGGAAATAGAAGGCGCTCATCCCCACTCCCAGCGGCAGCACGGTCATGGCTGTTGTGACCAGCAAAAACGCCTGTTTGTACAGCCCATACTGCTCGCGATCCATGCGGCGGACCAGCAGCAGGGGTAGCGCCATGCTGAAGATGAAACCCACGGTTTTGGCGAAGGTGAGCCACGACACTCGCCGCGTCAGGGATTCTCCAACCTGCGTTCTTATGATCGCTCCATCGCTCAGCATCATCGGCGGCCAATCCATCCAGGCGAATCAATTGCTGCGCCGTCTCGCGCTGGAACCAGGAATTCAGGTTCAGTTGCTAGCGGTGAATCCCCGGCTGCCCGCGGCGCTAAGCATGAAGTATGTGCGAACGCTAATTACTCTCGTTCTTTATCTGCTGCGGCTCAGCGCTGCCATCGGCCGCGCCGACGTCCTGCACATTTTCACCCCTGGATATTTCTCGTTTTATCTGTTCCCCGCTCCGGCTCTGCTGCTCGCTCGCCTGCTAGGCAAGCGGAGCATCCTCAACTATCACGACGGGCGCGCCCGGCATCATCTGGCGCGCTGGCCCATGGCGCGCAGGATCATGCGCCTCGCCGGCAGCATTGTGGTGCCCTCAGATTATCTGGTGGATGTTTTTGCCGGTTTCGGACTGAGAGCCCTGCGCATTTACAACGTGGCCGACAACGAGCCCCTACCTTATCGCGACCGGCGGCGTCCGCGCCCGGTTTTTCTCCACAATCGTGGACTGGCCTCCGAATATAACCCCGCGTGCACGCTGCGCGCGTTCGCACTCATTCAACACAGCTACCCGGAGGCGCGTCTCACCGTTGCGCACGACGGTCCGCTGCGGGCGGAGTTGGAAAAGCTGGCCGCGGCCCTGGGTCTGCGCCAAACCCAATTCATCGGCGCTGTTTCGCCCGAGCATATGGCCGCGCTCTATGACTCGGCCGACATTTACCTGATGAGCCCGAACGCCGATAACATGCCGCTCTCACTGCTGGAGTGTTTCACCTGGGGGCTGCCCGTCGTTTCGAGCAGCGCCGGCGGCATCCCCGATATGCTGCAAGACCAGACCACCGGCTTGCTCTTCACCCCCAACGATCATCGAGCGATGGCGGCCTGCGCGCTGCGGCTGCTGGAAGAGCCCGGCCTGGCGTCGTAT
The DNA here is from genome assembly GCA_035486095.1 of Bryobacteraceae bacterium. Classification (GTDB taxonomy): domain Bacteria; phylum Acidobacteriota; class Terriglobia; order Bryobacterales; family Bryobacteraceae; genus Palsa-89. The sequence goes on along the minus strand of DATHNM010000057.1, from coordinate 8,316 downwards.
CTCGCGGCCAATGCTCATGCCGAATGCGCCAAATATTCCTGGTCTGCAATCGGACCGCAATGGGTCGCGCTGTACCGCGATCAGGGTGCCGCGGCCTCGATCAATTCCGTATAAATCTGCTCCATGCAGCGCGTCGACGCAGCCATCGAAAACTGTTCAGCTGTTAAGCGCGCCCTGGCGGCCAGTTGCTCACGCAGCACCCGCAGGTCCACCAGAGTGCCCAGGATGCCGCTCAATTCGTCAGTGTTGCCGGCCTCAAACAGCATCCCGTTCTCGCCATGGCGAATCAATTCCACATTTCCGCCGACTCGAGAGGCCACCGGGCAACAGCGGCAAGCCATGGCTTCCAGCAGCGCATTGGAGAGGGCTTCCGATTGCGACGGCAAAACGAAAATGTCGATGGCCCGCAGCCACTTCGCCACTTGGCCCGTAGCCGGCACGAAAGTACATTGGCCAGCGACGCCCAGGGCCTGGGCCTGGGACTGCAATTCGCCCAGTTTCGAGCCGCCCCCCACGATCAGCAGCCGTAATCCGGAATGCTGCAGCCGCGCGAACGCAGAGATCAAGGTGGCCACATCCTTCTCCGGCCGCAGGGCGCAGACCACGCCGATGGCGAGCGTGTCACGCGCAGTGTCACTGGGGGCGAATTCGTCCAGATCCACGCCGTTGTAGCACAGCCGGATGCGTCCGGCAGGAACGCCTTCGTCATTCCGCAGGTGCTGCCGCACGAATTCGCAATTCACCACGATGCCGTCCACCAGGCGATCGGTCATGCGAACAAACGGCCGGTATTTGCGCGGGATCAGCGAGCGATGGGACCGTTGGCTCGACACCGCCACCGCTCCCCTGGACCAGCACGCCACCGGAATACCGAACAAGGTCAGGGGATAATCGAAGCTGTGCACCAGCCGGATGCGGTGCCGCCGGATATAGCGCCGCAGGTTCCAGGCCGCGGTGAGAGCGGCGAGGGACGTGAAGGAATCCACCGGAAAATGAACGATGGGTACACCCAGGGCGGCGAGTTCCGCGTGGCGGACCCCCTGGGGGCGAAAGCATCCAACGTGCGGTGAAAATCGCGAACGATCCAGCGTCTTCGCGATCTCGGTCATCTGGCGTTCGCTGCCCCCGAGATCCAACTCGCGGGCCAGCAACAACACCGGCCAAGCCATCCAGTTGCCTACCGCTTCAGTCTAGCCTAAGACTTTTCTTCCGCCACCCGATAAGCAAGGCGTCAGGAGAATATTATGATCAACGGCATATCCGGTAATTCGCAAACGCCGCCTGCTTATCAGGCGCAACAGCAGCAACAGGCTGCCCAAACGCATAAGAACACTCAGAATGAACAGGAACCACAAGACACCGTGGTGTTGAGCAAGAAAGCCACCGAAGCAGCGCAAACCGGCGATCAGGATCACGACGGCGATAGTCGTTAGGGACCGGTCTATTCGTAGCGCAGCGCTTCCACCGGCGCGATCGAGGTGGCGGCTTTCGCTGGATATAACGTCGCGATCAGGCTAACCAGGATAGCCGCGGCAGCGATCCAGATAGCGTCCTGCCAGCGCGGATTGAAGGGGACGTAACTCACCGCGTATACATCTTCGCTTAAACGCATCCAGCGATAATGATCGGCCAGAATCGAGAGCGAATAGCCCAGAGCGAGACCGATGGCGGTGCCCACCCCGCCTATCAATACGCCTTGCAGCATGAAAATTCGCCGGATCTGCTGGCGCTTGGCGCCCATGGACATCAGCACCGCGATATCGCGATTTTTCTCCATCACCATCATGATCAGCGTGATCAGAATATTGAGCGCCGCCACGATTCCAATCAGCCCAATGGTCACGATAGTCACTTTACGCTCCGTGGCCAGCGCGTCCAGGATCGAATGATATTGCTCCATCCAGGTGTTCGCATCCATGCTGGGGCCAGTGATTTCTTTGGCCATCTTGGCAACCTCCGGAGCCTGGTAAATGTCATCGAGATGTAATTCGATGGAATTGACGACATCCCCGACACTAAAGAGTTTCTGAGCGGAAGGGAGGGAGGTGAACGCAAAGAACGAATCGAGATCGCCGAAACCGGATTCGAAAATTCCGACCACGCGGAAGCGCGTGGGTTGCGGCATCTTGGGACCAAACGGCGTTAGCTCTATTCCTTCCGGACTGATGACATTCACGATGCTGCCTAACAGCATCCCGGTCTTTTGCGCCACGCCGGAACCCAGGATAATGCCGGGAAGCCCGCTGGTGTCCTTCATCTTTTCAAACGATCCCTGTTTTAAATGTTTCAGCATGTCGGGCGGGTTGTCGACCGGAATGCCTTTGATCTCGGCTCCTCCCGCCTGACGTCCACCCAACGGCCCGGCCAGCAGCACGGGGCCGTAAAGATTGGGCGCCACGCTCACCACATGGGGAAGCTGATGAAGTTTAGGATCCAGTTCCCGCCAGTTGGCGATCCCATCGCCTTGCTTGTCCAAAACCATCACATGAGCGGTAGCGCCCAGTAAGCTGCGCTGCAGCGTGTCGCGAAATCCGTTGTTGATGGCGATGCCGATCACCAGGGCCGCCACTCCGGCCGTGACGCCGAAAACAGAAATCACGGTGATCACCGAAATGACAGCCTGCTTGCGTTTGGCGCGCAGGTAGCGACTGGCGATGAAGAACTCGAAAGACCGCGTGTTCATACCTGAGGGCGCAGTAGCGGGAACAGAATGACATCGCGAATGGAGCGCGAATTGGTCAGGATCATGGTCAGCCGGTCGATGCCGATGCCTTCGCCTCCAGTGGGCGGCAGGCCATAGGAGAGCGCCCGAACGTAATCTTCGTCCATCTGATGTGCCTCGGTGTCGCCTTTTTCGCGCAGCGCCAGCTGGGCCTCGAAGCGCCGGCGCTGCTCGCGCGGATCGTTCAGTTCCGTGAATGCGTTCCCAATCTCCATGCCGGCGGCGAAAATTTCGAAGCGCTCCACAAATTCCGGATCGTCCGCTTTGTTCTTCGAAAGCGGCGAGATTTCGACCGGATAATCGAAGATCATGGTGGGCTCAAACAGCTGGGGCTCCACGTCGCGCTCGAAGGCTTCCACCAGCGCGAAGCCTTTCAAACTGGAATCGCCCACCGCTTCCCGCATGGAAACGCGCCGGATATTGCCGAAGTCCAGCCGCCTGCCTTGATATTCCACTTCGGTTCCGCCGGTGGCGTCGATGGCCACCTGACGCAACAGGTCCGCGGTAAGATCCATCATGCCGTGATAGTCGGTGTAGGCCTGATAGAACTCCAGCATCGTGAATTCCGGATTGTGGTGCGTGGAAATACCTTCGTTACGGAAGTTGCGGTTAATTTCATAAACCCGCTCCAAACCGCCCACCACCAGCCGCTTCAAATAAAGCTCCGGCGCGATGCGCAAATAAAGATCGATGTCCAGCGTATTGTGATGCGTGGTAAACGGACGTGCCGCGGCGCCGCCATAAATGGACTGCAGCATGGGCGTCTCCACTTCCAAAAATCCGCGAGCTTCCAGTTGGCGGCGGAGCGATGACACAATCTTCGCGCGCGTGACAAAAACCTTGCGGACCTCCGGATTGGCGATCAGATCCAGATAGCGCTGGCGATAACGCGTCTCTACATCTTCCAGGCCGTGCCACTTCTCGGGCATCGACAGCAGCGTTTTGGCCAGGAAATACACATGTTCCACATGCACGCTGAGTTCGTTGGTGCGGGTGCGGAAAAGATAACCTTCCACGCCGATCAGGTCGCCCAGGTCAAGCAGCTGATAGAGGGCGAATTCCTTTTCGCTCACCGCATCCTTGCGCACGTAGACTTGCAGCTGCTCGCCATTCTGCATCAGATGCGCAAACCCGGCCTTGCCCATGCGGCGCACGGTCATGACGCGCCCCGCCACGCGAACCTGTACGCGCGGCTCCAATTGCTCAGCGGTCTTAGCGGCGTATTCGGCCAGCACCTGCGGAACGGTATGCGTGAAATCGAAACGCTGGCCGTAGGGCTGGAAGCCCAGGGCCTCAATTTCCGCGATACGCGCAATGCGTTGATCGTACGACTCGTCTTCGAAAGACAATCTTCACTCCTCGATAATTTCGGCGGCGGAGATGCAGCGATGCCGGACGGGCGTTCGAAAAATCGCCCGTGCCACAAGTATAATTGAGCGTTGGACTCGCTCTCCATAGTAATCCCCGCTTACAACGAAGAACGACGGTTGCCGCAGACGCTGCGGCAGGTGCTGGACTGGCTTGCGCGCGGCACTTTTTCGTTCCACGAAGTGATCGTGGTGGACGATGGATCGCGCGACGGCACGGCCCGCGTAGTGGAGGAATTCGCCGCAACCAACGCAGCCCTGCGCCTGGCGCGCAACCCAGGCAATCGCGGTAAAGGTTATGCCGTGCGGAACGGAATGCTGGAGGCCAAGGGCGAGTGGATCCTGTACACCGATGCGGACCTCTCCACGCCCATCGCGGAGATCGAAAAGCTGCGCCGTGCAGCCGGCGAGCAGGACGCCGGGGTGGCCATCGGATCGCGCGCGGTGGATCGAAGCCTGGTGGAAGTGCATCAGCCGGCCATGCGCGAACTATCCGGCCGCGCCTTCAATCTGGTGATGCGTGCGGTAACCGGCCTGCCATTCCGGGACACGCAATGCGGTTTCAAACTGTTCCGGGCAGACGCGGCGCGGCAGATTTTTTCGCGGCAGAAACAGGAAGGATTCAGCTTCGATGTGGAGGATCTGCTGATCGCGAAGAGGCTGGGCGTGCGAGCGGTGGAAGTGCCGGTGCGCTGGTCGAATGTGGAAGGGACGAAAGTACGGCTAAGCCAGGGAGTTATGTCGTTCCTGGATCTGGTGAAGATTCGGATGGATCACCGCTAGCGCCAGGAAAAGCAGCGCGATCAGAATTTAGCCGCGCGCTGGGTCTCTCCACCGGCCGGCGAAGACAGAGGTTCAATCCACTGGGCCAGCAGTCGATTCAATTCCCCGTTCGGATGTCCATCCGGCAGCCGGAAACCTTTGGCGGTCATTTCAGGATGGTCGCAATCCACAAAGCGGATGCCACGCGAACGGGCAAACTCGCGATAATCGCGGCGCTGATCGGGCGTCATGTCGAACAGGATGACGGTGAACTTTCCGCCCGCCGCGAGAACGGTTTCGTTCATCTTCACCAGTAGCGCCTGGGTGACGCCGCGCTTGTTGCGCACGCGGGCAAAAGATGAGATCCGCGTGTAATAATCCTGGGCCAAGGCCGCGGTTCGCAGCCAGCGGCTGAGCGGCCATATCATTTCCCCCGGAGATGCTTGCTCGCTCAGAGTCCCGCCTCTCAGGTCCGCATAGGGAAAAAACAGACCCGGCGGCGGCCGTTTTACTATGCGCACCCAGTCCGGCTCGGCGACGTTCCTCCCTTCGTGAAAGGTGTTGAACAGATAAAACACCGTGCACGCGCCGCGCACGTGCTTCGCCATTGCCAGATAGGATTGATAAGTTCCGTAATCCGCCGTGCCGAAGTTAGAGACCACCAATTCAGGATGGCTTTTCTGCACCATCCACGCGAATGTCTGCTGGTTCGCAAGCCCGTAGCCTTGTACATACGAATCGCCGAAAAACAGAACGCGCGGCAGGCGCGCGGAATCTTGCGTCGGCTCACTATCGGCGGTTGCGCGACGGCCCTGGCTCCAGTTGGTGTAGCGGAACGGGCTGTTGCGCGCCGGATCTACCCTGTCGAACTGGCCTTGGCGGTTTTTCCATCCCAAATCCGGATCGGGCGCATACTCGGAATCATCGCGCGAGATGTGCAGCGTTTGCCACCAGTTTGGATATCCGCCAAACCATAAGACACCTTCGGCGCCCGCCACACCGATGAGCAGAGACAACAAACGGGCGGCGATGAGTATCGAGCGTCTGGGCCGCTTCTGGGTTTCCGCCACTGGGTAAATATCGACTGAGACCGTTGAAGGCATTAGAGTTGCCAACGTGAGAGAATTGTTGCCGCAAACGGAGGAAATATGAAAATCGCTCTGAATGTTCTGGGCGTTTTGCTGGTGCTGATGGGCGGCGTGTGGTTTCTGCAAGGAATCAACGTGCTGCCGGGCAGTTTCATGACCGGGCAGATCCGCTGGGCCATCTATGGCGGAATCGCGGTAGTGGCGGGCATAGCCCTGCTAACGATGGCGAACCGGCGGCGCGCCCGATCTTAAACGTTCGACGGACCCGAATCTATTCGATTTGAATATCAGTGGTTCGAATAGACTCTTTGCCCGCGTTATCCAAAGCCTTGATTTCGAGCTTATATGCACCAGGGCTTAAAGCCGCGGTGGGTATCTTGGCTGCCACGGGAACCGTCGGGCTGCCCGCTTGCGCCGGAAGTCCCACGCGCACCAGCCCCGAATCTTGCTTCTGCTCGCCCGTCTTGCCGTCCAACACGCGAAGCTCAAAGGCGACGATGGGCGGCGCCTTCGGATCGCCAGTCACCAGCAGCGGCTCATAGACCTCCATGTAGAGAGCCGCAAACTCGGCTTTCTTGAAATGATTGGACCCGGACGGCACCACCTGCATCCCGTCGGCCAGCAGCGGCACGCGATCTTCCAGCAGCAGCGCATCCAATCCGGTTCCGAGGTCGGAAGCCTTCCGCACTTCTTTGCTCAACGCCAGGCCGCTGATGCTGAACTGCTTGGCATCGTAAGGATCGATCCCGAGCGGCATCTCCAACTTTCCGAAGCTTTCGCCGCTGGAGGCGAACACTACCTTCAAGTTATATTTGCCCGACGCCACGTCGAACTGATTCTCGTAGTGCATGGGCTGCTCCTTGAAGGCCTCCATCTGCTTCTTGTCGTCAAACTCCAGCTTCAGTGAGTCGCTGAAACGCGCTCCAACACTGCCATCCGGCAGATATGCCAGCCCCAGAACATTGACTGTGGCATGGAATTTGCCCTTCTGCTTTTCGAATTTCACATCTTCGGTGGAGATTTCCATGGCGACGTTGACGCGCGCCACGTTGGGCGCGGTATAGAAATAAGGCAGCTGCATGGATGCCGTGACGTTGCCGGCCTGAGCCGCCGATGCCCGAAGCTCCAGGCTCTTCTCCGTGGAGTTACCAGCCAACAGATCCTGGGAGTGCGAATTGCAATAACCGGTGCGGGCGCGCACTTCGGTACCGCTGCGCTCCACTTTCACGCGCAAAACATGGCAGCTCCCTTCCTCCGAATCCGGGGGCGTGTATCCCAGAATGTAGTATTCGTTTTGTTCCTTTCCGATTTTTTCCATTCCGCCCATCAGGTCGTTAGTTTCATGAATGACGAAACCGCCCGTGCCCTGCGCCAGCATGAACATGATGTTCTGATTGGTAGAGGTGCTGTCGGGCAGTTTGGGAATAATCATGCGCGATTGCGCGCTGGGATTCGACCATGGCGAGTTAACGCCGTAAGGGTTCATCGATCCCGTCCCAACGGGGGCGCCCCCGCTCGGCGCGCGTCCACCGGTGGGCGAACCCGTGGTGGGAGTGCCGCCGCCTGGACGCCCGCCCGTACCTCCGGTAGGAGCCCCGGTGCCGCCGCCCGGATGGCCACCGCCGCCTGCTCCAGCGCCACCTCCGGCGCCACCACCGCCGCCCGTGCCGCCGCCATGCTGCGGGACGAAGAACGCCATGCCGCCGGGAACATAAGAAGCCGGAATAAAACGAACGCCGCTCTGGGATGCAAGGCCGCCAGCGGGCGCGCTCAAGCGAGCCTGCGGCGCGTCCGCCACCAGGCCCCGCACATCGATAGGATAAATAGCCACGTTGGCTTTGTTGCATGCGCTGATCGCCGCCGTGGCTTCCGACATAACCTCCGGCGTCAGGGGAAATCCGCCGGTGATCAGAATCACGGTCTTGCGCCCGGGGATCGCGCTGAGGCTCTTGGCCAGGTCCTTCACCGCGTAGAGCACATCGCGCGCGCCAAAACTGGCCATCTGCGCGCTAAGCTGGGGCGCATTGGCATTCGATGCATTGGGATCCACCGACGACAGCTTGATTCCGTTCACAACATTCTTCAGGCGTTTCGTGTCTTCCGTGAAATTCTGCGCGATCTGGAGTGCGCCGCCAAAATTGACGATCGCCATCAGGCGATCCGGCCCGCCGTTGGTGTCGATAAACTTGCCCGCGGCCTGCCGCGCCCGTGCCTGCGCGCCAAAATCCATGGTCGAGTTGTCGAAGAACAGCACCAGATAATGCTTTTGTGCATTGGAGGGCGCCGAGCCGGCTTCCGACGAGAAGCTCTTGATCTCCTGCTCCTTGTTGTCTTCCCAAACTTTGAAATCCTTGGCTTCCAGGTCGTGGATATAGTT
>DATHNM010000056.1:0-9529 GCA_035486095.1 Bryobacteraceae bacterium | reverse complement strand
ATCGGTCTCGAGCCCCGCCAAATCCCATTCGCTCGAATGGCCTTTTTCAGGCACCCTCCGGTCGATGAACGATCCCAGAACCCCCGTAATAATATCGTCGATCCGCTCCTTCTGATCGGCCCCTTCGAGCAGCTGGCGGCGCATCCCATAAACCGCCTGGCGCTGCTTGTTCATCACGTCGTCATATTCCAGCAGGTGTTTGCGGGAGGCGAAGTGCTGCGCTTCCACGGCTTCCTGCGCCGAAGCGATGCGCTTGGTGATCAGGCGGGATTCGATGGGAACGTCTTCTTCCATGCCCAGCCGCAGCATCAGGTTCTGCATGCGTTCGCCGCCGAAGATGCGCATCAGATCGTCTTGCAGCGACAAGTAAAAGCGCGAGCTGCCAGGATCGCCTTGTCGTCCGGCGCGTCCACGCAACTGATTGTCGATGCGCCGCGATTCGTGCCGCTCCGTGCCCAGCACATGCAGACCGCCGGCCTCAATCACTTCATCGTGCTCGCTGGCCGTTTCAGCCCGGAAACGCGCAAAAACCTGGTCCCATTCGGTGCGCTCGGGTGACCCGGCGGGGCTGGTCTGGAACAGATCCGGATCCTTATTTTCCTTCTTCAAATATTCCTTGGTAAGGAATTCCGGATTTCCGCCCAGAAGAATATCGGTGCCGCGACCCGCCATGTTGGTCGACACCGTGACGGCGCCTTTGCGCCCGGCCTGGGCAATAATGAACGCCTCGCGCTCGTGGTTCTTGGCGTTCAAAACCTCATGTTTGACGCCCATTTTCTTCAGCAAAGCCGCCAGGCGCTCGGATTTTTCAACCGAGATGGTGCCCACCAGCACCGGCTGGCCCTTTTCGTTCAGCGTCTTGATTTCTTTGGCCGCATTCCGGAACTTTTCTTCCTCGGTCCGGTAGACCATGTCCTGGAATTCCTTGCGCACCATGTCGCGATTGGTGGGAATCACCATCACGTCCAGCTTGTAGGTCTTTTCAAACTCCGCCGCTTCCGTCTCCGCGGTGCCCGTCATGCCCGCCAGCTTTTTGTATAGCCGGAAATAATTCTGGAACGTGATAGTGGCCAGCGTCTGATTTTCGCGCTCGATCTTAACGTTTTCCTTGGCTTCGATGGCCTGGTGCAGACCATCGCTCCAACGGCGTCCCGGCATCACGCGCCCCGTGAACTCGTCCACGATAATCACCTGGCCGTCCTGCACCAGATAATCCTTGTCGCGCTGGAACAATACCAGCGCCTTCAGCGCCTGCTGGACGTGATGCAGGGTAGACCAGTTCTCCGGCTGATAGAGATTGCCGCAGCCCAGCATCTTCTCCACCTTCGCGATGCCCTCTTCGGTGAGCGCCGCGCTGCGATGCTTCTCATCGACCGTGTAATCGCCGGTGGTGTAGCTCTCGCCCGGCTCCTTGCCTTTGATCTCTTCGCCGCGCGTCAGTCTGGGGATGATGCGATTGATCTTGTAATACTTGTCGGTGGATTCCTCGCTCGGTCCGGAAATAATCAGCGGTGTGCGCGCCTCGTCCACCAGGATGGAATCCACTTCGTCGACAATGGCGAAGTTGTGGCCGCGCTGGGCGCAATCCTCCAGCCGGAACTTCATGTTGTCGCGCAGATAATCGAAGCCGTATTCGTTGTTGGTGCCGTAAGTGATGTCGGCGGCGTAGTTGATGCGGCGTTCTTGGTCGTCCAGGTCGTGCACGATAATGCCGTACGACATTCCGAGGAATCTGTAAATACGGCCCATCCACTCGGCGTCGCGCTTGGCCAGATAATCGTTCACCGTGACCACGTGGACGCCCTTGCCCTCCAGCGCGTTCAGGTAAACGGGCAGCGTCGCCACCAGCGTTTTGCCTTCTCCCGTTCGCATTTCAGCGATCCGGCCGCGGTGCAGAACCGTGCCGCCGATGAGCTGCACATCGAAGTGCCGCATGTTCAGAACGCGCCGGCTGGCTTCGCGGCACACCGCGAAGGATTCAATCAACAAGTCATCCAGTGGTTCGCCATTGGCGACGCGCTGCTTGAATTCGACGGTTTTTTGGGCCAGTTCGGTATCAGAGAGCTGCTGGAGCCCGGGTTCGAGATCGTTGATGGCGGCGACAATGGGACGCAGCCGCTTCACTTCGCGTTCGTTCCTGGTCCCGAAAATTTTCGCTAATGTGGCGTCGAGCATGGGCTGGGGGCCTGCTTCTATTTTAGCGGATCTTGCAAATCCTGACGCACCGTACGTGGGAAAAGCTTGAATTTGATACGCTTGAGAAACCCGCGCCCCCTGGAGAAACTCAATGTTCCATCGTTTGTGCGCGCTTTTTCTCTTTGCTGGAATGGCTTTCGCGGCTTCCGCGCCCACCTTTCCCGCACTTACTTATTCCACCTACTTGCGTGATAATTTCACGCCCAACGCGATTGCCACCGATGCTTCCGGGAACGTCTACCTGGCCGGAAATGCAATCGTCGATCCGGCGACTACCCAAACCACCGCGCTGGTGGTGAAACTGAACCCGCAAGCCAGCGGATACATCTATGCCCGCTTCGTGGGCGGATCGGTGAACGATTATGCAAACGCCCTGGCGGTGGACAGCGCGGGCGACGTGTATGTCGCCGGCTATACCAATTCGCCGGATTTTCCCGTCACCAGCGGCGGCAGCTTCGTCACGCCCCCTACGGGTCCCATTATCGAGCGCTCCTTCGTGTTCAAACTGGATACGAGTGGCGAATTGATCTACTCAGCTCTCTTGGGCGGCTCAACGTATAGCTTCGCGCAGGCGGTTGCAGTGAACGCGGCCGGCCAGGCGCTGGTGAGCGGCACCAGCAATACTCCGGGTTTTCCGTCCACGCCCGGCGCGTACAGCGTCGCCGACACCAGTGGCGAGCCTTATTTGCTGGAGGTGGACACAACGGGCACCAAGGTCCTTTTTTCCGCGACCGGAATCGGCGGCAGCGCGATTGCTTTCGATTCAACCGGCAACATTTATATGGCTGGGACCACCGGTTCTCTCACCTATCCCACCACGCCTGGCAGCTATCAGCCCACGTTCCCCGTATTCCAAACCTGCGTTGCACCCTGCCAGATGGAATTTCAAGGACCGAATCAGTATGTAACCAAGCTGGACCCTGGCGGCACAAAGATGATCTTTTCCACCGCGGTCTCGGGCCACGGGAACACGCTGAACAACGGCTTGGCGGTGGATGCGGAGGGGAACGTCTATTTGACCGGATTGGCGGGAGTCAGCTATCCGTTCACGGTTCCTGTTCCCACTCCGCCCGCGGGTCCCGCGCTCGACATGTTGTCGACCCCTGCGCTGCCATTTCTTTCCAAACTCGACCCGGCCGGACAGAAGCTTCTTTTTTCGGTGCCGGTGGGAGGCGCCGGCGTGCAGGTGGGCTCGAACGGATCTGTGTATGCCGGCGGGATCTTCGGCACCTATGACTTGTACAACATGGAAGCCTCTATTCCAGCGCTGGCGAACGTTCCAGCTCCGTGTTTGGCAACTCCTTTCATAAAATCTGCTTATGTCTCCCAGGTAGACGCCGCCTCAGGGAATCTTCTGGGATCGCAATTCATTGGAAATTCCCCTTCTCCCATCTCCGGCGTAGCGCTCTCCGGTAGCACCTTATGGATTACCGGAGCGACATCTCTTGCTGACTTCCCGTTCAGCGTGAACGCCCTCACTAGTGGCAGCCCGGGGCCAAACCCTGTGGCGGGGGCCTATCTGGGAGCGGTGGATTTTTCCCGGCCCCAGCCGCCCACTGGCACTCCGCAGATTGGCTGCATCGTGGACGCAGCCAATCTTCAGCCGGCTGGTCCCATAGTTCCCTATCAGCTGCTCACTATTTTTGGAACGGGCTTGGGGCCCGCGAAGCCAGTAAGCGCCACGGATTATACAACCACCACCCTGGGTGGGGTGAAGGTGAGTTTTGGCTCACTCGCGGCGCCGCTGCTGTACGTTTCACCGAACCAGATCAACCTGGCGGTGCCGCTGGTCGATGAAGGGCCGGTGTCGTTCCCGGCGATGCAAGTTTCCCTCAACGGCGTCTCCTCGCCACCGCTCGCGTTCCCAGTAACCTCCGCGAATCCCAGCTTGTTTGTAGTCCCGGGAAGCTTCTCGCTAATCGCTGAGCAGTCCGCCACGGTGGCTCTCAACGCAGACGGTTCGCAAAATTCTCCCACCAATCCGGCGCAACTGGGATCTGTCATTTCGATATTCGTAAACGGGCTGGCGATGGACCCTGACAACCCGTTCCCCGCGCCTGATCTTTATGCGGACGGTGGATGGTCGGTGACAGGTTCCTCGCAGATCAATCCATTCGTTCTGCAGGTAGGCCTTCAGGTTCCCTCGACGTCCGCTAATCTACCCTGCCAGTCGAATGTGTGCACCGCGGTCTTTCAGATTTACGAACTCAACTACATCAGCCCTTTCCAGCCCGGCAGCGTTAGCGGATTAAGGTTGGGCGGAGAAGTGTACGTAACTCAATAGGGAGAGATTAGCCCAGCGCAACTCTGGGAAGCGCTCCGAAACGCCGCTCGCGGGATTGAAACTCGCCAACCGCGGCGGCCAGATCCGAAGCAGCGAAATCGGGCCACATCACGGGCGTGAATACCAGTTCGGCATAGGCGCATTCCCACAGCAGAAAATCGCTCAGCCGCTGCTCGCCGCCCGTGCGGATCAGAAGATCCACGTCCTGGGCGCCTAGCGCCTCGGAAAGCGCTTCCCTGGTGGCGTTTCCATTAAGCGCCTGAGCGGCGGCCAGGATCGCGTCGCGGGATGAATAATCGATGGCCAGCCGCAGGTGCAGCTTTTCGCCGTCGGCGGTCGCGCTTTCACACTCGTCAATCACCGGCAGCAGCAGCCGCGGTAAACGGTCCCGCCTTCCGATCACGGATACGCGGACGCCTTTTTCCACGCACTTGGCCTGCTCGCGGCGCAGGTAGGTATGGAACATTTTCATCAGCGCGGAGACTTCGGGTTGCGGGCGGCGCCAGTTGTCGGAGGAAAACGCGTATACAGTCAGCACGCCGATCCCGAGATCGGGAGCCGCTTCCACGGTCCTGCGTAAAGCTTCCGCGCCCGCGCGGTGACCAGCCACTCGCGGCAGGGCGCGCGTGGAAGCCCAGCGCCCGTTCCCGTCCATAATAATCGCGGCGTGTAAACAGTCCGAAGTGCTTTGTGACATACCTGAGCTTTGTTGCATAAAGAAAATGCTCCAAAAAAAAGAACTAGCGCTCCCGGATCGCTTGGATCAGCGCTTCCATATGATTCAGATATTTTTCCAACGCCCGCCGCCCATGCTCCGTCAAACGATACTGCGTCTTGGGCATGCGGCCCTCAAACGACTTGGTGCATACGATGTACTCGGCGTCCTCCAGCTTGCGCGCGTGAACACTCAGGTTTCCATCGGTGGTGTCCAGCAGTTTCTTCAGTTCGTTGAAGGTCAGCGAAGGATTGACAGCCAGGGCGCTGACGATCCGCAGACGGATGGGCTCATAAATCAGGCGGTCCAATTCAGCCAGCGCCTTGCCGCCCAGAGCTTTCTCGGCAACCATGCGACTACCTCCCGGCTTTTGGGAAGCCGAATCTTTTCGAACGGTATTTTGTCTAGCCACCGTACCTCCTGGCGATGATAATTCCGAACGCAAGGTGCAGCCCGCCGAACCCCGCCGCCAGAAACGTGGTGCCCCACGCAAACGGACAGAACAAGGCCACCGCGCCCAGCGACATGAAACAAAGACCCATTACAGGGACCACACGCACCGAAAATGCGCCTCCGGTTACCACTCCGGTTCCATATAGCAGCAGCCAGGCGCCGGGGATTGCCGAAGGCAGCCCGCCACGGTATAAAACCGCCGTAAGCAGCCCGCCCACCAATAACGGCGGGGCGAAACTCAGAACGAACCGGCGCGCCGGAGCCGAGAGCAGCGGACCTTTCGCCGCATTGGCTTTGCGTTTGATGGCCAGCACCGCCAGCACCATGGCGAAGGCCGCTTCGAACAGCCAGGTGGCCAGCCAGCGTTCCAGCGTCGGTTGCCGGCTGGCGACGGCGGCTGCCACCAATGCACTGAAGCCCATGGCGACGCCTCCCCACCCGGGAACGGCGGTGAACGATCCTGCGCGCTCCATCGTCTCGCGAATGAAGCGCAGGTTGTCCATCGCGTGGGTATGCAACGAAACCGGTTCGGCGCGCGTGGCGCGAATGCTCCGGACTGTAGCCATGGGAGCGATTATAAGCGATTCACTTTGCGTTGTAAAGTGCTAGCCGCACCAGGACCTTTGGACAGGGACGGGAACAGCTCCAATTGATCGTCTTCCACCGGGCTAGGCCATTCTGGCTCCTGACGCCGCGCCAGTTGGTGACGCGCGCGAATCCGCTCCACCCGCTGGGCGATCATTTCGGGATAATGGCCCTTCAGGTACGCGGTCCTCTCGAAACGTTCGCGATAGCGCCGCACCAGGTGCGGAAAACGCTCTTCGAGAAACGGCAGAAAAACCTGCGCCGCGCACGGTTTCAGAAACAGCGGAGCGGCGCTGAACGACGACGCTCCGTTGCGTGCGGCCGCCGCGCAGACCGCATCCAGGCTCTCTTCGCTGTCATTGATGAGCGGCATCACGGGATGCGCCAAAACACTCACGGCAATTCCAGCTTCGGTAAGTTTCTTGACGGCCGCCAGACGCAGCGCCGGACGCGGTGCGCGCGGCTCCAGCATGCGGGCCAGTGCTTCATCGAGCGTGGTAATCGTCAGATGCACACGAATCTTGTTTTTTCGGGCGATTCGAACCATGAGCGCGGCATCGCGCGCTACAAAATCGGACTTGGTGGTGATGCCGAAGTCGAGCGCGCGCTCATCGGCGAACACCTCCAGCATCTGTCGCGTGATTTCAAAACGGCGCTCGGCGGGCTGATAAGGGTCGGTCGCGGTGCCGATCCAAACGGTGTCGCCCGTTTTCAGCCGCCGCACCTCGGCGCGAAACGGAGCGGCTTGAAATTGCTTCGCATAGATCTTCCGCTCGAACAGCTCCGGATCGCGCAGTTCCATGAATTCGTGAGCGTAGCGGGCATAGCAATATTTGCAGCCGTATTCGCAGCCGCGATACGGATTGATCGTCCAGATGGAGCGCATGCGGCCCGATCCGCGCCCGATAAAGCGCCGGGTTTCGAGCTCCAGATATTCCACCTGGCGCTTGGATTCAAGCAGGTCGCTCGCAGCAGCCAGGCGCGCGATGCCGACGAGCTTTGGGGGAGGGGCGTTACCGAACAACATGTGAATACTACAATTTTCGCCTTTTATTCGCCTTACGTCAAGGCTACAGAATCACCCGCCTGTCCCCTTCGCGGCGCGTGATCCGCTCGCGATCCAGGTATTCGAGCAACGGAATGGCGTACTTGCGGGAAATCCCAGTCCAGTCCTTGAATTCGGGAACGGCAAATTGCATGCCCTTTTTCTGCGCCAGAAGTGCCCGGAGCGCCTGCATGGTGGAGGCGTGAAACACCAGTTCGTCACTTATCCGCACCAGACGTTTCTCACGCAGCATCAACTGCAGCAGCGTGCGGGCGCGAGCGGGATCCACGCCCGATTTTGCCAGAACTTCGTTGATGGCCGGTGTGGTAAGCCCTCCGGAACGGAACGCGTTTTCGATCTTGGCGGTAGCCTCCTGCTCGTCTTGTTTCAGTGCAACCTTATGAGAAGAAAGGCGAATGGTCTCGGCGTCCACCGCCAGTGTCTTGGAACCGGCCAGCAGAGCGTCCATTAACCAGGGGGGCGCGGCGGCCAGGAACCTGCCGCGCAGTTCCTCTTTGGAGGCTCCAGCCAGCAGCGGATTCTGCCGATGGAACAGCTTCAAATGCTCGTGCAACGCTTCCAACTTGCCGGCCGCCCAGGCGGGATCGAGCAGCCAGAACTGCGGGGAGTGCAGCACCGAAACGGACGCTTCCGCCGCGGCTTGTTGCAAGTCGGATTCAAGCAACCCGGTGCGCGCCACCAGCTCGGACATTCCGATTCCATGCTTCGATTCACGGGTCAGCAATGCAATGCGCGCCGGCAGGGGTGCGGTTTCAAGGATGCGCAGACGCTCGGGCAATCCCCGGCGCGGCGGCGCGATATCCAGAACTATTCCGCCGCCGATGGTGATGACGGGCGAAAACATGCGCACGATGAAGCGATCGCCGGGGAGCAAAAGCAGCGGTTCGCTCAGCGCCAGGCGCACGTATTCGTGCGATCCCGGAGAAATCGCCCCGCTTCCCTTGAGAGCGCGAATTTCGGCCTCCACTTCGGCAGTGCCGGCATGAAAATGCACCGGAGCGCGATGTTTCAGGGGCTTGGCCGATTGGAGCAAATGGAAGGCGCAGTCGATATGCGTGGTAGCGTGAAACCGGCCGGCTTCAGCCAAAACCATGCCGCGGGCAAGCTCGGAACAATCCACACCGGCAATGTTCAATGCAGTTCGCTGCCCGGCGCTGGCCTGCTGCACTGCGGCGCCATGCACCTGGATGCCTCGCACGCGGACGCGTTTGCGCGAAGGATGCAGTTCCACCTCCTGATCCACTTGCACGCTGCCGGAAACCAACGTTCCGGTGACCACGGTCCCAAAGCCGCGCATGACGAAGGCGCGATCGATGGGCAGGCGGAAATATTGGGTCGCGTCTTTTTCCGGTATCGTGGCCGCCAGTTTTGCGAGTTCGTTGCGCAGTTCGTCCAGCCCCGCGCCGGTAGTGGCGCTTACGGCTACCATCGGTGCGTTTTCGAGAAACGAGCCGCGCACGAATTCGCCCGCTTCCAACCGGGCCAACTCCAGCAGATCGCCCTGGGCCAGATCGGCCTTGGTAAGGACCACTATGCCCTTCCGTATGCCTAACAACATACAGATATCAAAATGTTCCCGGGTCTGTGGCTTTATGGACTCGTCTGACGCTATAACAAAGAGAACAAGATCTATGCCGCTTACACCAGCCAGCATGTTTTTGATGAACCTTTCGTGGCCCGGTACGTCTACTAAACCGAGGCGCACGTTCTCGGAGAGCTGCAGGTGCGCAAAGCCGAGGTCAATTGATATGCCCCTCTGCTTTTCTTCCTTGAGGCGATCGGTATCTATGCCCGTGAGAACCCGGACTAAAGCGGTTTTGCCATGGTCGATATGGCCGGCCGTGCCGATAATGATGTTTTTCATTTCGACGCTTCTCATCCTAACGCCTCTCGGCGCTCAGGACCCTGCCCCGGTAAACGCCAAGGACGCGCCGGCTTCCATTGAGCAGCCCGAAGAGGCCACCCCGACGTTCAAAACCGGCGTATCGGATGTGCGTGTTGACGTCCAGGTGACTGAAGGTGACAAGCTGATCAAGGATCTCGCCAAGACCGACTTCGCCGTCACCGATGAAGGCCAGCCGCAGTCCATCGTCTCGTTTGCGCACGGCGACGAGCCGGTCACGCTGATTCTGCTGCTGGATGTGAGCGGAAGCATGCAGAAGTATATCGACGAGATTTCGATGGAAGCGCGCGAGGCGCTGGACCATTTGCGGCCGGGCGATCGCGTGGC
>DATHNM010000055.1:0-4752 GCA_035486095.1 Bryobacteraceae bacterium | reverse complement strand
CCAGGCCAAACTCGAGGCGGCCGGGAATGACGGGAAAATAGGTGATGTTGCCACGGCTCAGGCTGGCGGCGTCTTCAAAGCTTTTTGGATCAGGATCTGGGGACATACCGCAAGGCCTCGTCGCCGAGCGTTTGGAGGATGGCCGTGCGCATCAGAAAACGCTCGTCGCTTTTGCTGGACAGCGTGAGCCCGTCGTCCAGGCTTTTCAGTTTCATCACAAAGCGGGCGATGTTGATGCCATCGCGCACGGTGTAACGTTCGTCGGCCGAGTGCGCCTGCTGCAGAAACTCGGTGACGTAATTCAGAATCTGTTCTTCGCCGAACGGCACGTTTTCCTTCAGGATCGCGTATTCTTCGTGGCGCTCCGGAAAATCGATGGTTAGCTGCGGCTGCAGACGCGAATGGATGTACTCGGGCAAGTCGAATGTGGAGGCGTCGTCGTTCATGGTGGCCACCAGGCGGAATAGCGGGTGTGCCTTGATTTTAATTCCGGTGACGATGGATTCGACATAGCGGCGGTTATCGAGCAAAGGCGCCAGCGATGCCCAGCTCTTCTCGCTCATGCGATTGCCTTCGTCCAGAATCACAACGCCGCCCCGCAGCATGGCCGTCACCAGCGGCGACGCGACGTAGCGCAGCTTGGATTGCCCTTCAATGACAGGAGTCACCAGCAGGTCTTCGGGACGGGTATCCACGGTGGCCTGCATGATGTAGACCTCGCGGTTCAGGCGTTTAGCCGCCGCATAGGCCAGGGTAGTTTTCCCTACGCCCGGCTTGCCCAGCAGGCGCGGGTTCATGGGAACATCCGCGGAATCCACCACCAGCCACGCGGCCAGCAACTGGCGCATCACCTCTTCCTGGCCCACCCACGTCACAGTGAGTTCGTCAGGATGAGCGAGATGAAGTGTAACGCCGTCGATCTCCACCAGCATACGATTGCTATTCTAACCGTTGGGGGTTGGCGATTGGGGATTGGGATTCCGAAGCCCGCCCGAAGGATGCGGCCGCTAGGCCGCTGCGGCGGCGCTGGCACGTGCCGCAACCACCATGGGTTTGGAGGGCGTGGAGGCGTCGTCATAGGCCCGCATGAAGGCGTGAGCCATATGGTGGCAGCCGGGTGACCCGTAAAGCTGGAAGAAGATCCGATGGACGCCCACCGGCTCGAGGTCCGGGCAAATGGCGGCCGTGGTAGAGGCGCAGCGCTGAATACAAGTGCCGCAGTCGAGTCCTAAACTGGAACAGGTTTCTGGCCGGTTTTCAGTTACGAGATCCATTGAATCGTTCCCCACCCTTCGTACTAGGTAAATGTAAATATAGGGCCTTGGGTTTGTTTTTACTATAGTACCCATGAGTGGTTGTCCCGACTCTTTTGAGGGTATTTAGGGTATGCGCACGTGAGTTTACCCATTTCTGTATGCGAGATTACGCCTAGAAGGCCCTATTGAACGTGCGTGGGCCGGTTCCGGGTTAAAATTCTAAGCGAGTACCGTTACTTGGACTTTTCCAACATTCTCGTCCGGGCCACCAACTGGGTAGGCGACGCGGTGATGTCTCTGCCGGCCCTGCGGGCCATTCGCGAGCGGTTTTCAACTGCCCGAATTTCGGTTCTGGCCAAGCCGTGGGTGGCGGATTTGTATGGCCGGGAAGCGTTTATCGACGAAATTATCCTTTATAGCGGCCAATCGCCTTGGCGGACCGGGCATGAACTGCGCTCCCACCAGTTTGACTGCGCCATCCTGTTACAAAACGCTTTCGAAGCCGCCTGGATCGCCTGGCTGGCGCGAATTCCCACCCGTATCGGCTATAAGCGGGACGGGCGGCAACTGCTGCTGACTCAAGCCGTAGACCTCCCGAAACCCGGGGAAATCCCCCGGCACGAGCGCTTTTATTACCTGGAACTGCTGCGCAGGGCGGGTTTGATCGATTCCCTCCCCCCCAGCGAGGCTATCAGGCTGGGTTCGAGAGCACTCCCCAACGGCCAACGAGTGATCGGGGTCAGCCCCGGCGCCGCTTACGGGACTGCGAAGCGCTGGCTTCCCGAGCGATTTGCCGAAGCTGCCGCTTCGCTGGCTAAGGCCCGGGGCGCGTCCATTGCGCTGTTCGGCTCAAAGACCGAGCGCGATCTTTGCGAAGAAGTGGCCCGGCTTCTGAACGGTCACCAGGTCACTAACTATGCCGGCCAGACGACGCTGGCCCAATTTATCGATCTGGCCGCCGGGTGCGAGTTGTTCCTGACCAACGATTCCGGCTCCATGCACATCGCGTCGGCGCTGGGCGTGCCAACGGTCGCGATTTTCGGGGCAACGGACGATACCACGACCGGGCCCACCGGACTGAATGCGCGGGTGATCCGGCATGCGGTGGATTGCAGCCCTTGCTTGTTGCGCGAGTGCCCCATCGATCATCGGTGCATGACCGGTGTGAGCGCCGATCGCGTAGTGCAAGAGGCTTTGAAGTTGCTAGGCCGCTAGCGCTGGCCGTGATGGTCTGTATTCAGGAGTAAATTCCCGTCCGTTTCCACACAGCGCGGCGATTCATCCAGCGGTTCAGTGGACGGTTTCACCAGGCGCGGGGCCATGGTCCAAGGGGCGGTGAGCACGTTCGGATCTTCCACGGTGGCCTGGTAAACCAGGTTATCGCCCTGGCGCCATAAGCGCTCGGTGACGTGCATCGCGGTGGTGTGGAAATAGCCGTTTTCGCCAAACCAGGTGTCTTCCACGAAATTGGTCACATCCACCACCAGCGTGCCGCCCTCCCAATGGGCGACCGAATCGCCGTAATAGGACGGATTTCCATTTACGCGATGCGCGCGGCCGTCGGTGGGAATGATGCGATAAGGATCGCCCGAAATATCTTCGTATAAGAAGATCATTTCGCTCGGAAGCTGAACGATTTTGCGCGGCGGCCCGATGCGCGGGATGCCCGGGCGGCCGCAATAGAACACCTGGTCGGTTTTGCTCTCATTATCGATCAGGTACTTTACCTTGGCTTGAAATTCGGGTTTGTACGATGGCTCGGCAGTGAACGGAAGGGCGCCGGGAACGGGCACGGCAGCGGGGCGCGCGGCGCTGGCGTCAATCTGCTTGATGACCACTTTTCCGTCGGCTTGCTGTTCCTTGAGCGCCACGGGCGGAAGGTCGATGGCGAAGGTCCAGATTCCGCTGAGGTCCGGATGGTGATCGGATGCTTTCTCGGCGCGAGCCAGGGGAGGCAGCAGCGCCACGATCGACAGCATGCACAAGAAACCGTTTTTCATTGGGATTCTCCTTTGCCGGTTGGTTCGCAAGACTGGCTCAATGAATGTTGTCGGATGGATTTACCAGTTCGAGCGAAGCTCCATCCGCGAAAGTGATCTTTTGAAGATAGCCGTAGAGCGAGCCATCGCGAGCGCGCACGCACTCCACCGTGACGGGTTGCCCGATGGCTTTGGCGAAATCGGCGCGCCCAACGGTGACTCGTTTGAACCAGGCCGGAGGATTGCTCTCGAATTTCCAGGCTTCAGGTGCGCCGCTGGCGCCTTTAGAGTCGATGAAGACGACAATATGGGGATTAATCCAATCGACTTTGGACAGCGTGCCGGTCAGGGTGAACTTCTTCGACATGTCGAAAATCGCCGAGGGCGAGTGATGCGCCCAAAGAGACGCTGCGGCGCATAGCATGGCGCCGGCCAGTGCGATACGGGAAATGGCTTTTGTCATTGCGCGTGCCAAGCAGGCTTCCCCTTTCATACTTTGGCGGAAGTATATCATGGCTTGCGCCGAGAAACTTGCGGAGCCAGGAGTGGCTAGGAGTTCAGCGTGCGGGTGTGGAGGAGAGTTCAGGCGAGCGCGAGGCGCCACGCAGCCAGCTCTCCAGCCAGAACCGCCGGAAGCCAGTTCGTTTGGGAAGCAAAGAATGGCCGCAGCAAAATTCGGCGACCTTGGTATAGGCGGCCAGCGTAGCCGAATCGGCCAGGTCCACGCGGAATTCGGAAGCATCCACCAGACTGGGATCGGCCGGGATAGCCGCGATCTTTTCGGCGTCGATGGCCCAGCCCGCTTCCCGCGGAATGGCGCGATCGAAAGTGGTGCGATTCACGATGTATTTGATCTTGGAAGCTGCCACGGCACGGGCTTCCAGATCGTAGCGGCGTCGAGCGGCCAGATAAAGTGAAGGCGCAGACGGAGCCGTGACCACAAAAACCGCCTGGGCGGCACGGGCCACCACCTCTGTGGCATCGTTCACCACCTCGGGCAAGTCTCCGATGATGACGTCGTAGCGGCTGCGAACAAAAGACAGCAGCCGTTGATAACCCCAGGGCGACACCCGCCGCACACCGAGGCGGCTGACGGAGGAGAGTACGTCAATGCCGCCTGTGCGGGTGACCATCTCGCTCCAAGTCTCGTCGGTAAGCCGGTGGGAGTCTTCAAGAGCGTCCATGATCGAATAGGTGGGCCGGAGATTGAACAACATGGAGATGGGACCGGCATGCAAATCGCATTCGAGTAAAAGGACCCTTTTTTCGGCCAGCGTAGCCAGGATGTGGCCTACAAACAGGGCCGTTGTGGTGGCCCCGCTGCCGGGTTTAGCGGGCTGAAACGCAAATACCGGCGCGTTCTTTTTGCTGCATCCGGATTCAAGCGCTTGAAAAATTGCCGCGCGAAATTCATCCGGATTGCAAGGCATGGGACAAACTGGAAAGCCGCCGAAGGAGCTTTCAAAGACGTCGGCGCGTTTGCAACGCGCGGACACGCCCAAAATTGCGGTGGAAGG
>DATHNM010000054.1:0-11680 GCA_035486095.1 Bryobacteraceae bacterium | reverse complement strand
CGATAATCAGCGGCGAGTATTCCGCGCTCGAAAGTAACTGATCGTTGGCGCCGATCTGATAAGCCTGATGCGCGCCATCGAAGTTGCCTTTCGCCTGATTGACGTTCGCCGCGGTAATGGCATTGCGCAAATCTTCCAGATTCAACCCATACGATCCCAGCGCCGTCGGGTTGGCCTGGATGCGCACTGCGGGCTTTTGTCCGCCGCTGATGCTGACCAGCCCCACCCCCGGCAATTGCGAAATCTTCGGCACCAGGCGCGTGTCCGCCAGGTCCTCCACTTTAGACAGCGCCAGCGCGGTGGACGTCAGCGCCAGCGTCAGAATGGGCGTGTCGGCGGGATTGACCTTGGCATAGATGGGCGGCGTGGGCAAATCGGCCGGCAGGTAGGTGCCAGAGGCATTGATGGACTGCTGCACCTCTTGCTCGGCCACATCGATATTCAACGCCAAGCCGAACTCGAGCGTGATGACGGAGCTGCCATCGGAACTGGTGGACGTCATCTGCTGCAATCCCGGCACCTCGCCAAACTGGCGTTCGAGCGGGGCGGTGACAGACGATGCCATCACATCCGGACTCGCGCCCGGGTAGAACGTGATGATCTGGATGGTGGGGTAATCTACTTCCGGGAGCGCCGACACCGGCAGCTGTTTGTAAGCCACGGCGCCCACCAAAAGGATCCCGGCCATCAGCAGCGAAGTTGCCACTGGGCGGACGATGAATGTCCGAGAAGGATTCATGGACGTTTCGTCTTACGAACCGGATTTGCGGCCCTTGCCACGGCCAGCCTTCCCACCGCCGCCGCGCGGCGCCTCACCCGCCACTTGCGCATTCACCTTGCCGCCTTCTTCCAGACGGTCCACGCCCACGGTAACCACCGCGTCGCCCGGCTGAAGGCCCGAAGTAATCTCAGACTGATCGCCCTCCGTGGTGCCCACCATTATGGGACGCACGGTGACGGTTTGATCCGGATTAACCAGCCACACATAGGTGCCTTGCGAATTGCGCTGGATGGCCGAATTCGCCAGCAACGTAATATTCTGTTTTTGTTCCACCAGCAAGCGCGCGTTCACGAACTGGCTGGGGTAGAGCTTTCCGTTCGAATTCGCAAAAACGGCGCGCAGTTTTAATGTTCCGGTGGTCTGATCGATCTGATTATCGATGGTCTCCAGTTTGCCATCCGCCAGTTTGTTCTTCAGCTCGCGATCCCAAGCCTCCACCGTCAACTGCTGTCCGGCGTGCATCTTGTCCAGAATGGGCGGGAGCTGATCCTCGGCGGTGGTGAAGATCACGCTGATGGGATCCAGTTGAGTGATTACCAGCAGAGCATTGGTGTCGCTGGCGTGCACGATATTTCCGGGATCCACCAGCCGCAAGCCGATCAGACCGGTGATGGGCGACGTGATGTGCGAGTAAACCAGATTCAGCTTGGCGCTATCGATCTGCGACTGATCGGTTTTGATGGTCCCCTCGTATTGCGTTACCAGAGCTTCCTGCGTGTTGAGCGTTTGCTGTGGAATCGCGTCCTGCTTCATGAGGGTGTTGTAGCGATCCAGATCCAGGTGAGCGTTTTTCAACAGCGCTTCATCGTGGATCAACTGCCCCTCGGCCTGCTCCAGTTGCACTTCATAGGGGCGCGGGTCGATCTCGAGCAGCAAGTCACCCTGATGAACGATCTGTCCTTCTTTGAACTGAACCTTCATCAACTGGCCATCCACCCGGCTTTTCACGCTGACGGTGTAGATGGGCGTCACCGCACCCAGCCCTGTTACGAAAACCTTGATGTTGCCTTTCGTCGCTCGCGCCGCCACCACTTGCGACGTACCACCCGCGGCGCCCCGCCGGCCGCCGCCCTTCGCCGTGGCCTGACCAGTGGATTCGCCGGCCGGCAAATAGGCCTTCAGCCTGGGCCACTGCCAATATCCAACGGCAACCAGCACAATCAACACCAGCAGCCAGATCCAGCCTTTGCGGGAAGGCGGTTGCGGCGGCCGGCTGCGGGCATCGGCTGGCCCGTGAGGCGGTCGCTCTAAAGGGTTTGGCTCCAGAGTGGGGGCTGTCTCGAGCGCTGTCGGTGTCGCTTGCTTCATATCCTAAAAGTGAAGGTCCTAGAGTTACTAACGACAGCATACTCCGGTTCGTTACAGGATTCGTGGGCCACCCTACGCCCATAGCCCGAAAGAGCCATAAGACCGGACGATAGAGTGGGTTGAAGGGCCCCAAATTGTAAGTTTCTGTAATCCGAGAGAGTCATTCTAAAGGGGGAAAGATCCGGCCTTGGCACCTGTTCAGCGGCACTCCTGATCTTCCAAACAAACCGTTCGCTGCATGTTACGGTTAAGGATAACAAAGCCGGGTGCAGGCGGCCACGCTTTCATGAGAACGATATTGATCTGCGCGCTCGCTTTGGGCATCCTGGTCCTGAGCATGACGCTTTACCGCGCCTGTGGATCAAGCCGGGGCCTGGATGTTGACCCTCACGCGCGCCAGGAGATAGAAAAGGCCCGGCAAAAGTGACAGTGTAATTCATATACAAAAAGGTTCGTGACAGTCGCTCGCTCTCAAGGTACGCTGGAAAAATGGATATAAACAAGATGCTGGCGGATCTTCGGACGGAGCGCGATCAGATCTCCGAGGCAATCGTCGTGTTGGAACGCCTGACCGTTGGGCAGGGGAAACGACGAGGCAGACCGCCCAAGTGGCTGACAGAAGTAAAGCGGCGTGGAAGACCTAAGGGCAGCAAGAACAAGCCAAAGGATACGTAACAAGAAGTGATTTTTCTGTTTGGCCCAAACGGCCGGCGGAATTCACTAACGCCGGCCGGATGGGTAATACTGACCACCTACATCTACTGAATCTTCTTCATCCACGCCAGAATCGGACCTGAAACAGTCTTATCCGGCGTGCCAATCGAAAAGACTTCCGACATGTGGCTTTCTCCTTTGAGATAAAGCAGCGTCGGACAATGCTCATGACCTTCCTTGCACAGCTCGTCGTGCAGCATCTGGTTAAAAGGCATGACGCCTTTGTCAACGGCCACATCGGCTCCTGGATCCAGTTCCGCATTGACCAGCATTATTTTCACCGTTGTCTTCTTCAACTCGGGAAGACTGGACCGCGCCAGACGCGTGGCAGCATCCACCGGAGGGCCGCCAAAGCCGCCCGGCGCACCGCCAGCAGGACGGCCGGCCGCTCCACCAGCCGGCGGACCAAACGGCGCGTCGGGTCCACCGGGTTGTCCCGAGGTGCGTCCCGGTAGCGCGCCAGCTGAAGAGAAGGCGCCGCCTTTTACTCCGCATGTTTTTCCCGCATCAGCCAGCGCCGCCAGCGGGTTCGATCCAGCCGGAGGGGGCGGAACTTCCAGCGGTGCGATATCGAACGGAGCCGGAGACATGAAGATCACTCCCTTCACGCCCACTCCTTTTGGCCCGTACAATTCCGGGCGGCCGATGTAGGTGCCCAACGGATTGTTCCCCGCCGAGTGCGCCCAGATGAACATGCGATCCGGATTGCCGTGGTATTTGGATATGTTCGCTTGCACCCACTGGATCATGCTTGAAATGTCCTTCGCGCCGGCATCCCAGCCGGGTCCGCCGTGCCGCTGCATGTTGACGAAGACCATTCCGTTGCTGTTGGCCCAGCGTCCGATATTGTCGTAGAAAGCATTGGCTTCCTTGTCCTGAAGCTCGATTTTGTTACCTGGGCCTCCGGGAACGTAGATCAGAACCGGGCGAGACGCCGGACCTTTGTCCGCCGTGAAGATATCGACCACGTCTTTTGGATTGGGTCCGAATGAGGCATCGCGAACGATGGTGACGCCCGGATACAAAGGCGATGCGCTGCTGGTGATGTCGTTAGCCGGCATGAGAGGCCGATAGAGCTTCGCCGTACACGGTGGATCCACGATGTGCCCCATGGTCACCAATTGCGATTCGATCTCGGCCGGCACCTGCGCTTGCGCCGCCACCATCGCAAACGAAACCGACAGGCACAGACTTACAATTGATTCAAACTTCACTGATTCTCCTTCACCGATTCATCATACTGAAGGGCGAGACGTCTGTCCCGTGTTCTTGCCCGGCAGGTAGGTTTGAGATCAGCTCTTGAAAAAGTGCGCGATCTTTTTGCCGCCTTCTTCCGAATAGTAAATCGTAACCTTGCCCGCTTTATCCAGGCCCTTGCCGCTTTCAACCACCGCGTTCCCCGTCAGATGATATGTTTCCTCGGCGCCTTCAGCCGTTTTGACGGTCACCGTTTTTGCACCGTGATCGACACTCTTTACCGCCACTTCGGTCATTTTCAAACCATCCTTGCCGATGTGATCCACTTCCTGCGCCGTCTTCACTGCGCCCTTCTCGGTATAGTGCACCACCACTTCGTCGCCTTCCTTCATCGCGAGAAATGCGTCTTTGCTGCCGTCGGCGGTAGATTTCGCCCCATGGGCCACGGTCCGTCCGACAAAATGAAATGTATGTTCGGTGCCGTCCGCTGTCTTTATGGCCACCGTCTTCGCGCCTTTATCGACAGTCTTCACCGTCCCGGCCACCGCGCTTACCACGTCGTCCGCTGCAAATGCACCGCAGCCCAACAGCGCAAGAACACATCCCGCACGCAATAAAGTACCCATAT
Organism: Bryobacteraceae bacterium; assembly: GCA_035486095.1. Taxonomy (GTDB): domain Bacteria; phylum Acidobacteriota; class Terriglobia; order Bryobacterales; family Bryobacteraceae; genus Palsa-89. The sequence continues at coordinate 7,052 of DATHNM010000054.1, read as the reverse complement.
TCTTCTCCTATGGGGTTCAGTTTATCAATTAGGCCGCCGGCTGGTTTGTATTATTTTGTGTCGAGCGCCCAATAGCCGGCGCGCGAACGAATAACCAGGCCCCGGGGAATGGTTGTGACATCCAGCTTATGGAACTCACCGGGCCGCGCATCGGCAGGAGGGGTAAAACCGAGCACATACATATTACGCAGGTCGGATTCGATTCTCGCAAAAACCTGGGAGGTCCCATGGCCCGGGTTCGGAAAGACCAGGCCGCCGGTCTCCCGGGAGATGCGTTCCAGCCCGCGGCTCACCGCCTGCGCGATAGCGCCGCTGATGGAAAGGAAACGCATGGCACTGGCATATTTAATCGAGTAAACCACGGTGCCGGCCGATTGTGCCGCTTCAATCAGATCGCTCAATTTAATATCGCTGCCGGTATCCATGCCGTCGGACAGCACGATGATCGCCTTTCGCCCCGGAACGGCCTTCAACTCTTTCGCCGTGTAATAGAGGCCATGCCACAAGGCCGTTCCGCCGCAGCTATGTGGAAAGCTGCTGTTCCTGCACGCTGGACCCAGCATCGGCGACTGTTTCCCCGCGGGCGACCCGATCTTTTCCACCGCCGCGATCAGATCTGCGCTCGAACCCGTCAGCCCCGCGATGAGCCAGGACTTCTGAGCCACTTCCACCACCATTGCGCGATCTCGCGGACCAATCACCTGTTTGAGAAATTGGGCGATCGCTTCGCGATGGCTCCGGATGTATCCGGCCTGGCTGCCACTCACATCGGCGACCAGTGCGACGGTAAGCGGCAGGTCTGATTCGCGCCAGAAATTCCGAATCTCACGCGGCTGGCCGTTATCCAGCAGTCTGAAATCCGCAGCCTTGAGATTTTGAACGGGCGTGCCGTCAGGTGTGTCCACCGCGCAGGCCACGGTAACCAGATCCACATCGATCTGGATATCCGGTTTCTCTTGTGCAGTCAGAAAAGCGGTGCCAAGAGTGAGAATGGCAGCGGAGCGAACGTGCGCGCGAGAGAATTGACGCAGCATCCAGCTTTCAGTCTATGAGACTGAGCCTGTGCTGTCGATCTGGGAAAAGTCCGAGCCCGAGCTGTATCTACCAGCTATTGGCGCGCAGCGCGTGCTTTTTGTTTATCCACTTGCTTGGCTGCCGGCGCCGCTTCGGCAACGGGAACAGCGGGATAATTGTTGCGCAACCACTTTTCCACCGATTCTCTCTGTGTCAGCGCAGCCACCCGCTGCCAACTGGTGCGGCCGGTGCGAATGGTGTATTCGGCCATGAGGTAGTTGTTGGAATTGTACACATGGACGACTTCACCTGAGTGGGACCGCTTGCAATAAAAAGAATCAGTGATATCGGCGTGGTGATGGTGTTGCATTAAATCCATTCTAGCATGCTTTTGTTTTGCGAGCGGTCCAGCGCCGCCGGGTATTAATAGCCGCGCAAAGTAACCATGTCCAGAACGCTTTTCATCCGTTCCATGGCATAACCCCGAGCCAGCTTATCGGCGGCCTTGGCATCGGGCGCATCCCCGGCCTCCATGAATCCTGCACCGACACCATCGTAAGTTACAGATTCAAAAACCACATCGGCAGCTTTGGCGGCAGCCTTCGCGGGGGGGATCGTGGCGTTCACACGTTCGTCGTTGGCGGCATAAAACCCGAATATGGTGGACTTGATGCGGGCGATGGAATCCTTGTCTGGGGCAGCGCCGCAAAAGACCAGCGCCGCCGCCACATCCGGCCGGTCGGCCGCGAAACGGAAGCTCTCCGCCCCTCCCCAGCCCATCCCGGTGACGAACAGCCGCCCATCGGACGCGGGCAATTTGGCGGCATAGTCGGCCAAGGAATTCAGATCCTCGGTGACTTGCTTTTCGCCCGGCGTGCCGCCGCCCGACACAAGATTTGGCGCCAGAGCGATATAGCCCATGGCCGCCACCTGATCGGCGAAGCTTTCGAACCAATCGGTGACGCCGGCTTTATCGTGAATCAGCAGCACCACCGGCTTCTTGTCTTTCGCTTCCGGATAAACCACCAGGGTAGCGATCATGCGGCCGCGCCCATTGACGACTACCCTTTCGCGGCGCCGTGGCGATTTTTCCAGGCGCGCCTTGGCCCAATCCTGAGCGTGAATTGCAGGCACACTCAAGACAATCAGCAATGCCAGCAGGATTCGTCGCATATCAGAAATGATCGTGGTTGACGATGTGATCCGCATCCACGGCGTGACAATACGGTGCGTCGAAGATCTCGTCATTCGGATTCGTGTTCAGGCGCAGAGTACGCGGCCCACGCACCCACGGCTGCGAAAACACTTCCGGATCCTCCACGGTGACTTCATAGCGCAAGGTATCGCCATCCCTGGTAAAGCGCTCGATGACATGCATGGCTTCGGAATGAAACCAGCCGTCGCTGCCCAGCCAGGTGTCGTCATTGAAACCGGTTGCATCCACCACCAGAGTGTCGCCTTCCCAGTGGGCAACAGAGTCGCCGTTATAGGAAGTATCCAGATCGGTCCGATGGGCGCGTCCGTCGGTCGGGATAAGCCGCGTGAAATTGCCAGGCTCGGTAACGTACATGAAAACGACCCAGCCCTTGCTCTGCACGATGCGCGCCGGCGGCCCCATACGTGGGACACCCGGCGGATGGCACTGCACGATGGGATCCAGTTTGTTCTCGTCGCGGTCTAACTGGCGGACCTTGGCCAGCAAATCGGGCTTGTAAGGCGGCTTGTTGGGATTCGCGGCGCGCTGTTTGTCGCCGTCCACTTGCAGATAGTAGCGGCGCAATTTTCCGTCCGGATCTTTGTCCTTGGGTGCTTCGCGGGAAGGCAGATAAATGTGAGTACCTTCCTGGTCCTTGAAGGAATAGAAACCGCCCGTTCCGCCCCAACGGCCGGACAAATCGGGATGACCGTCCTCGGCGTGGGGCGTGGGCTTGTTCGCCGGTGGACTGCTTGGCTGCTGCGCCCGCGCGGCCGCCGCAATCACTGTGGTCAGCGTGACGATCAGCAAGCACGCACGGTTGCTCATTTTGGCGCCCCTGGATAAATGGGCCTGCCATTCTCATCCAAGCCGCCGATCCAAAGCTCGAAGTGCGTGCCATTCTGCGGCCCGCTCAGGAATGTCAGGTCGCGCAGGAAGGCGAAATTCTGGGTGCCATCCTTGGCGCGATAGGCGCGGATCTTGACCATGGTCCCGGAGGCCAGCATGGACTTGCGCAATCCCCCGCGCTGCCATTGATTGGGCGGTCCGCTTTCCAAGTGCCACTTTTCCGTCTTGCCGTCTTCAGCGGTTACGTCCAGATAAACCTGAACATGCGGGTTGTAATAATCGAGGCCCGTGACCATGCCCGTGAAGGTGACCGGTTTCTCAACGTCGAATTCGGCGGTAAATGAATGATGAGCGAAGCCCGGGATGGCAGCCAGCAAAAGCGTGCCAGCGATGGCCAAGGAAAAGTGAAAGATCCTTTGTTGCAAGTGTCAGCACTCCTTTCCAAAATGAATACCGACCAGCGACCAGCGAGTATATCAAACGGGAACGTGGCATGGATACTTTGATATGATGGCCGCGCAATTCAAAGGCAGGTGCTGTATGTCTCAAGTGCGGCTGGTGTGCGTCCTGGGAACGGCGGCGTGCATCGCCCTCCCACTTTTCGCGCAACACAGCTTCACTCCCGCGGACATCGAAGATGGCGGCAAGCTGTTCCGCACCAACTGCGTCTCCTGTCATGGCCCGGAAGGTACCCTGGTTGACGGCGTCGATCTGGGACACGGCAAGTTTCGCCGCGCGTCCACCGAAGACGGCGTAATCCGGATCATTCAAGACGGCATCCCAGGCACGGCGATGCCACCCAACAACTTCAGCGATTTTCAGGCGGGGACCATCCTCGCCTATCTGCGCTCAGTGGCCACTCTCGGCCGCAGCGCGGCGCCCAATGGAAACGCGGCGCGGGGCAAGGCGATCTTCGACGGCAAGGGCGGATGCGCAGGCTGCCATCGCGTCTATGGTGTTGGTTCGCGGGTAGGACCGGACTTAAGCGACATCGGAGCGCTGCGCAGGGTGTCCGAGATCGAGCTATCGATTCTGGATCCGAATGCGGAAGTGTTGGCGCAAAATCGCTACTATCGCGCGACCACCAAGAACGGTGAAACGGTAACGGGCCGGCTGCTGAATGAAGACACTTTCTCGATACAGCTGCTGGACACCAAGGAGCGGCTGCTATCCATCCAGCGTTCGGATCTGCGTGACGCTGGATTTTTGAGCGAATCGCCGATGCCCTCCTACCGCGACAAACTGACGAAAGCGGAACAGGATGATTTGGTCACCTACCTGATTTCGTTGAAAGGTTTCTGAAGCATGACGCTACGCGCGCTGTTCATCCTTGGCCTGTGCGGATGTGTGTGGGGCCAGGTATCCTTCGATCGCATTCTGGCATCCGGCAATGAGCCGCAAAACTGGCTCACTTACTCCGGCTCAACCATGAGCCAGCGCTACACCACGCTGAATCAGATCACGCCGCAAAACATCAAGAACCTGGAGTTGCAGTGGCAGTTCCAGGCGCGCTCGCTGGAAAAATTCGAGGCCACGCCGCTGGTGGTGGATGGCATTTTGTACACCGTGCAGGCGCCCAATAGCGTGGTCGCGCTGGACGCGGTGACGGGTCGTATTTTCTGGACTTATCCTTACGTGCCGGCACGGACAGCGCGTCCTTGCTGCGGACAAGTGAATCGCGGGTTGGCGATTCTGGGCGACACGCTGTTCATGGGGACTATCGATGCGCACCTGATCGCCCTGGACGCCAAGAGCGGTAAGCCGATATGGAACGTGGCAGTGGCGAAAGCGGCAGCGGGCTATGCGCTCACACACGCTCCACTGGTGATCAAGGACAAAGTAATTGTGGGCACGGCCGGCGGCGAATATGGGATTCGAGGCTTCATCGCGGCCTATGATGTGAAAACCGGCAAGGAAGCCTGGCGCTTTTACACCATCCCGGGCAAGGGCGAGCCCGGCAACGAAACCTGGAAGGGCGATTCGTGGCAGCACGGCGGCGCGTCGGTGTGGATGACCGGCTCTTATGATCCAGCGTTGAACCTCACCTATTGGGGCATCGGAAATCCCGGGCCGGATTGGAATGGAGACCAGCGCGATGGCGACAACCTTTATAGCGATTGTGTGGTCGCGCTGGATCCCGATACTGGAAAGCTGAAATGGTATTTCCAATTCACTCCGCACGACACGCTGGATTATGATGCGGTGCAGGTTCCCGTACTGGCGGACATGGAATGGCAGGGCCAGCCGCGCAAAGTGATGCTGTGGGCCAATCGCAACGGGTTTTACTATGTGCTGGATCGCACCAGCGGGCAGTTCCTGACCGGCAAGCCGTTTAGCACCGTGAACTGGGCCAAGGGGTTGGACGAAGCCGGCCGTCCCATGAGGGTGAGCGGAATAGAGCCCACCACGGAAGGACAGCGCGTTTATCCCGGCGTGCAAGGCGCAACCAATTGGTATTCGCCGTCCTTCAGTCCGCGCACGGGATTATTCTACATTCCCAGTTGGGACAAGTATTCGTCGATCTTTGTAAAGGTACCCACCGACTACACTGAGGGACGCCGATACGTGGGCACGTCGCCCAGGTCTCTGGTGGGCTTACAAGGCACCACTGTCAATCAGCGCAATGAAGAAGAAGGCTACGGTGCGGTGCGCGCCATCGATCCGAAAACCGGCGAACAGAAGTGGGAGTACAAAATGCTGGATGTCACCGACGCCGGCATCCTGACCACGGCTACCGATCTGTTGTTTTCGGGCGGACGCGAGGGATACTTTTTCGCGCTGGATGGGCGTAACGGCGATTTACTGTGGAAGGCCAATGTGGGTGGCCCGGTAGCCTCCGGCCCGATTTCCTATGCCGTCAACGGGACGCAGTATATCGCGGTATCGGCCGGGAACTCGCTGATGGTTTATGCGCTGAAACAGTAAGATCATCCAGCCGGCTTTTTTTAAGTCCACGCAAGCATTGCCAGCATCCTCACCATTGCCCTGCCGTGACTTGGCACGGAGTGCAACGAGCACGGAGTGCAATGAGGAGGATAAATGCCCGCAGAGAATCCGAATCCAGAATCCGATAGGCTGCAGGAAGCCAAGGTGCCGGGCACACTATGGAAAAAGTGGGGGCCCTACCTGGCTGAGCGCCAGTGGGGAACCGTGCGTGAGGATTACAGCCACGACGGCAACGCCTGGGATTATTTCACCCACGATCAGGCCCGATCCCGCGCCTACCACTGGGGTGAGGATGGTCTGGCCGGAATCAGCGACGATAGACAGGCGCTCTGCTTTGCCCTGGCCCTCTGGAATGGCGTGGACCCCATCCTCAAGGAACGCTTATTCGGTTTGACCAACAGCGAAGGCAATCACGGGGAGGACGTCAAGGAGTACTATTTCTATCTCGATAGCACGCCCACCCACTCGTACATGAAATATCTGTACAAGTACCCCCAAGCCGCTTATCCCTACGAGGATCTGATTCGGACCAACAAAGGGCGGAACCGTACGGACATGGAATATGAGTTGTTGGATAGCGGTGTCTTCAACAGTGATTCGTACTTCGACGTGTTCGTGGAGTACGCCAAGAACACGCCGGAGGACATTCTCATCCAGATCAGTGTGTGCAATCGAGGGCGCGAGGCCGCCACCCTGCATGTTCTTCCGACACTCTGGTTTCGCAACACATGGACCTGGTGGCCCGGCGCGACGAAGCCCATCCTGACACAGGTCTCCGGAAAAAATGGAGCTCACGTCGTGTCGGCTGCGCACATCGATCTGGGTGACCGCTTCCTATATTGCGACCAGGACGTTCCTCTTCTCTTCACCGAGAATGAGACCAACAACCAGCGCATCTTCGGCACACCGAACACCGGCCCCTTTGTCAAAGACGGCATCAATGACTACGTTGTCGCCGGAAGACGGGCTGCCGTCAATCCGAATCACGCCGGCACCAAAGCGTCGGCGCAATACCAGATCACAGTGGGCGCTGGGAAAACTGCCACTA
>DATHNM010000053.1:0-2282 GCA_035486095.1 Bryobacteraceae bacterium | reverse complement strand
GGCGGCCAACTCGTAGTAATCCACGTGGCCGCGGCCATGAATCGTGCACTGGAAATTCTCGCGGCGCGATTCGATCCACTTCACAGGCTTGCCGATCTTCATAGCGACGAAGCCCATGAGCGCTTCTTCCGCGTAGACGTTCAGCTTGCTGCCGAATCCGCCGCCCACTTCGGGTGTCACCACCCGCAGCCGGTTTTCTTCCAGGCCCAGCATCATGGCCAGCAGCGTTCTGAGGAGATGAGGAATCTGTGTGGAGGAATGCAGCGTCAATGAACGGTCGCCGGCGTGCCATTCCGCAACAACTCCACGCGTTTCCATGGCTGTTGGAATCAGGCGCTGGCTGGTGATGCGCTGCTTGACCACCACCTCGGCGTCGGCGAACGCTTTATCCACGTCGCCGCCTTCCTGGTGATAATTGAACGCCGTGTTGTCGGGCCATTCCGGATGCACCGCGGGAGCGCCAGGTGCGATGGCCTTCTCGACGTCCGTTACAGCGTCAAGCGGTTCATAATCCACTTCCACCAGATCCGCCGCATCGCGCGCGATATAACGATCCGTTGCAACCACAACTGCAACAGGATGTCCGACGAAATAAACGCGGTCGATAGCCAGCACATAGTGATGCGGAACGCGTAGGCCGGGAAGTGACGCTCCGCACGGCACCGGCCCGACCTTCTCCGTATCTTTCCCGATGAACACGGCCACTACGCCGGGAAGATCTGTAGCGGGTTTCACATTGATGGATTTGATTTTGGCCGATCCATGCGGGCTACGCACGATGCAGGCGTGATGCATACCCGGCATCTGAATGTCGTCGACGTAGGTGGCTGTCCCAGTGATGAGGCGCGGATCCTCACGCCTGCGGATCCGTTTGCCGACCAGTGTTTCGGTTTTAGTAATGGTTGTGGCCATATCAGTCCCCCGGTTCTACGCTTTCGCTGCGGCAGCTTTCACCGCATTCACAATGTGCTGATAGCCGGTGCAGCGGCACAAATTTCCCTCGAGGCCATGCCGGATTTCCTGTTCGCTCGCGTGCGGATTTCGCTCTACGATCTGCTTTGAGGTCATGATCATACCAGGAGTACAAAAACCGCACTGCAGCGCGTGTTCATTCCAGAAGGCCTCCTGCATGGGATCCAGCTTGCCGTCCGCGCCCAGCCCTTCGATGGTCAGCACCTCGCGCCCGTCCGCTTGAACGGCGAACATTGCGCAGCTTTTCACCGCTTTGCCGTCCACATGTACGGTGCAAGCGCCGCATATGGAAGTCTCGCAGCCGATGTGCGGTCCGGTTAAGGCAGCCACTTCCCGCAGATAGTGGATCAGCAGCATACGCGGCTCGACGGCGTCGGTCCGCTTCTTTCCGTTGATGGTGAGGGTGATATTTCGTGTCATGGCGTGAGTACCAGCGGATATGAAGATATCACAATGGCAGGTGTCAGGTGTAGGGCCGTGGGCACTCGGGAAACGGGATCATTTGATCTACATAATTGGCTATACTGATACCAGCGCAGCATGATTTCGCCTCAGCGGATTGCCGACGTTTTAGGTGGTTCCCAAGTGCTGGGGCGACGCCTGGCGTCAGTCCACGCACTGGGCGAAGCTGTTTCCAAGGGCCTCCCCAAAGCCGCGCTACGGCAGACGGCCGGGAGGATCTTCGACAAGAAGGCGGAGCAGCGGCAGTTCATGAATCGCATCGTGCCGGAGGCTACCTTCAAGCGCCGGCGTGACCGACTTAATGCGGGGGAAAGCGAACGCACCGAGCGCGTTGCGCGTGTACTGGCGAGCGCGGAGTACGTTTGGAGTGATCGAAAAGATGCGCGCCAGTTCCTTACCACGCCGCACCCGGCGCTGCGAGGACGAACTCCGCTGGATGCCGCCATGACCGAACTCGGCGCGCGCCAAGTGGAGGAACTCCTGGAGAGGATCTTTCATGGACTCCCAGCGTAGCGACCCACTGCGTGTTTACCGCATCGCGGATCGGCGGCACAACGTTTTTGATGGAACAGGCGCTGCCATGCATGGCGCGGGCTGGAACTCACCCGGCAGGCGAGTGATTTACGCCGCTGAGACGTATGCTGGCGCGATGCTGGAAGCGCTGGCCCAGGCGAACCTGGGCCGCCTTCCGAAAACCCAGGTGTGGATTGAAATTTTGATCGGCAAGAGCGTCCGGGTTGAAGAAATTGACGGTCCTGACGTCCCTGGTTGGCAAGCCTCGAACCAGCATGCCAGCCGGGCTTATGGGGACCGTTGGTACGACGAGCGCCGAAGTGCGGTATTGCTGG
>DATHNM010000052.1:0-4821 GCA_035486095.1 Bryobacteraceae bacterium | reverse complement strand
CGGGCACAGCTGGAGCGACTACGGCTTCGCCAATCCAATTCATGCGCTGGCGCGCGCCATCGCATCCTTCACCGAACAACGCCTACCCAGCAACGGCAGCCCCAGGTCTTCCTACAACTTCGGCATCATCGAAGGTGGATCGAGCATCAATTCCATCCCCACGCACGCCCGCACGAAAGTGGATATTCGCTCAGAGAGCCCGGCCAAGCTGGACGAAATCGCCGCGCTGCTGACGAACACCGTTGAGCGGGCGCTCGAAGTGGAGAACGACCGCGCCACCGGCGCCAAGGTGACGGCCAAGATCAAGGAGATCGGATCGCGCCCCGGCGGCCGCCTGCGCGACGACGCGTACATTCTGCAGGCGGTGCGCGCGGTGGATACGCACCTGGGTATTCGCTCGCATCTGGACTGCGCTTCCACCGACGCCAACGTTCCTTTGTCCATGGGACTGCCGGCTATTTCCATCGGCGCCGGCGGCCACGGTGGCGGCGCACACACGCCGCTCGAATGGTTTCATCCCGAGGGGCGCGAGTTGGGCCTCAAACGGATTCTGCTCACTTTGTTCCTGCTGCTTCGCGACCTGGACCCAGGATGAACCCGGCGCGTCCCGCGGGCTGGAAAGTGGACGGCAGCCTGGTTGCGGTGGCGCTGGTATGGGGCGCAACCTTTGTGCTGGTGAAGCAGGCGCTGGCCGATGTCTCCACGCTTCTGTTCCTCACGCTGCGCTTCACCATCGCGGCGGTGGTGCTGGCTCTCATCTTTCGAAAAGAATTCCGCGCGCCCGACGCCCGGGCCAGTCTTTTGCGCGGAGCGCTGGCCGGAATCTTTTTATTCGGCGGCTACGTCCTGCAAACCGCCGGCTTGCAGTTTACTTCGGCGTCCAAGGCCGGGTTCCTCACCGGCCTGTACGTTCCGCTGGTTCCGATCATCGGCGGACTGATCCAGCAGAAGCTGCCGCAAATCTCCGAAATGCTCGGAATCGCCCTGGCCTGCGCGGGCATGTTTTTGCTGACCGTGCAAACGGACATCTTTAATATTGGGCGGGGCGATCTGCTGGTGGCCGGCTGCGGGGTGGCGTATGCCATTCAGATGTTGATCCTGGGCCGGTTTGCGCCGGTGAGCAATCTCGGCTTGCTCACCGTGGCGCAGATCGCCACCGGAGCGCTGCTGGGGGCGGCGACGTTCTGGTGGGTGGAACCGGTGCGGATCGCGTGGACATTCCACGTGTGGATGGCGCTGGGGGTGACCAGCCTGCTGGCCACCGCGCTGGCGTTCACCGTCCAAACCTGGGCGCAGCGCTGGACCAGCCCCACACGCACCGCGCTGATCTTCGCCATGGAGCCGGTGTTTGCCTGGGTCACAGCGTATCTGATAGCGGGCGAGGTGCTTTCCGTGCGGGCCGAGGCGGGTGCCGCGCTCATTCTGGCAGGCATCCTGATGGTTGAGTTGAAACCCTTCCGCTTCGGGCCACATCCCTTCACGTAAGTACTCATTTCCGCCGATTCATATATAGTGGGTACACGGGTTGTTTTAACCCGTTCGGCGTAAGCTTGAAAGCATAGAAAGGCAATACCAAGGCCATGCGGTGGTTTAAGGTGATGCGACAACAGAAGCTGCTGTCTCTGAGTCTCCTGCTTGTGACACTCGCAATCGGGATCGTCATCGGGACGCTTGTCAATACCGGTGTCCATGCCGCGCGCGGCCAAGGTGCCGCGCCGGACGCGTCACCGCTGGTGGTTCCCAACGCGGTACAGCTCGGGAACGAGTTCACCAAGCTGGCCAAGAAGCTGGAACCATCGGTAGTCTACATCACCGCCGATTACACGCCCAAGGCCGCCGAGAATCCGCACTCCGGCGAGCAGGAAGAAGCGCAGCCCGGGGAGGGCGATGGCAAGGGCGACGGCGAGGGTCTGGATCTGTTCAAGAAGTTCTTCCGCAATGGGCCTTCGAGTGGCGATCTGCCGCCGCGCGCATTCAAGCAGGAACAATCCGGAACCGGCTTCGTGGTGGATAAGAACGGATACATCATCACCAACCATCACGTGATCAACAAAGTGGATCACATCAAGGTAAAGCTGCACGGAGACGACACCACCGAATATCGCGCGCGGGTGGTGGGCATTGACGTGGAAACGGATTTGGCGGTTATCAAGATCGATCCACGCAGCCCTCTGGTGCCGGTGAATATCGGCAATTCGGACGCGGTGCAGGTGGGAGATTGGGCGGTGGCGATCGGTTCGCCCTTTGGTCTGGAAGCATCGGTAACGGCGGGCATCGTCAGCGCGCTCGGCCGCGACATCGGGGGCGCGCTCCAATTGCAGCGCTTTATCCAAACCGATGCGGCTATTAATCCGGGCAACAGCGGCGGTCCGCTGCTCAACATTCGCGGCGAGGTGATTGGCGTCAATACCATGATCGCGACGCAGAGCGGCGGTTATCAGGGCATCGGGTTTGCGCTGCCGATGAATATGGTGGCGCGGGTTTATAACGATATTATTCGAACCGGCCGGGTGACGCGCGGGTCCATCGGAATCGAATGGTCGAAGGCCGACGATAAGCCCGAGCTGTTCAAGGCGCTGGGCACCAGCTCGGGAGTTCTGATCAGCAAAGTGCAGAAGGGCGGGCCCGCCGATAAAGCCGGCCTGAAGGCGGACGATATCATCATCGCCATGGGCGGCAAGCCGGTGAAGAATGGCGACGATCTGGTATCGCGTGTTTCCGAAACCCCGGTCAATTCCACTATTAACGTGACCGTGGACCGCGACCGGAAACACATGGATTTCAATCTCACCGTGCTGGACCGCGCGGAGGTCTTTAAAGACCGGCCCGAATTTGCGGAACTGCATGAGCCGCAGCCCGAGATTGAGCCGGCCAAGCCGGATCAGCCCAGCCAATACAAGTTCGGCATCAAGCTGCACGCGCTTACCGATAGCGAGCGAAGCTCCATGGTGCTGGATGCCAAGGGCGGCCTGCTGGTGCAGAGCGTGGATGTCGATTCCTTCGCCGAAGATATCGGCCTGATGGAAAAGGACGTGATTCTATCCATCAACCGCGAGCCAGTGACCAGCGTGGAAGATGTCAAGAAAATCCAGGGCACGCTGAAGCCCGGTGACGCCGTTGCGTTTCACATCATGCGCCCCAGCGCTGGCGGACGCGGCCGCGCTCCCCAATGGACCACTTTCTTTGTTTCAGGCGCGCTGCCGAAAGACTAGCGCAAGTTAAAATCACGGGGCCCCGACGAGCGTCGTAGGACATTTTTCTTAGCGCGTCATACGCAAGATTACCTACGACCTGCACTGTCGGAAAATCGCCCATTTTCCTAAAGTAAATCGCCATAGACGTCGATTAAAAACCGACATGGTGGGTGAGGAGAACCTCTATACGGGGAGATAAATCCTGGCCCGGACACACAAATGGCTGATCTACCAAAACAAACCCAAAGAAAACCCCTCAGCCCGAGAAATCGCCGGCGCGCCGGAGCTGCTCTGCTCGAGTTTGCCTTGACGGTTCTGCCGACGTTCGGTCTGATTTTAGCTTTCGTCGATTTCGGTCTGTTGCTGTTTCGCTGGGCCACGCTGCAGAACGCGGTCAGGGAAGGTTGCCGCTACGCGATTACTTTTCAGACCACTGGCACCAGCGGGCAGGACGCTTCCATCGAAGCCGTGGTCCAGCACTACGCCATGGGAATGGTAAGTCCGACCGACAATCCCCAGGACATTTTCGTGAAGTACTATTCGCCCACCAATCTGACTTCGGCGATCGCTTCGGGCGGCAATGTGCCGGGCAATATCGTGGAGGTATCGGTGCAAGGTGTTTCCTGGTCGTGGATCGCTCCGCTGAGCGGAAGCTCCGGAAGCGGCGGCGTGCCTTTCTTGCGTAGTGCCACGCCCATCACTCTCAATATTTACTCGTCCGACATACTGGGTGGTTTTCCGGCGGGCCAGACTTCGGTACAGGAGTAAATATGGCACAAGCTTGGCGCAGCAGCGCGACAGCTAGACGAAGGAAAACCCAGAGCGGCCAGGAAATCGTGGAGCTCTTTTTCGCGTTTGTGTTATTCATGCCCATGTTTCTGGGCGCCTTCGTGGTGGGGATGAATCTGATACGCAGCATTCAAGCCAACCAGGTGTGCCGCGACCTGGACGATATGTACATCCATGGCGGGGATTTCTCCACTTACCCGATGCAACAAGAGGCGCAGCGGCTGGCGCAAGGTTTGAATCTTCAAATCGGTGCCTCGTTTGCCGGAAACCAACAATCGAATACCGGCAATAGCGGCAACGGCTTGGTCACAGTGACGCAAATCATGTGGGTGGGAAACTCGACATCCACCAGCTGCGTGGCGGTGGGAGCCGCCAACTGCACCAACGAAAGCAGCTTCGTCTTTACGCAACAGATGCAGTTTGGCAACGGAACGCTGGCTAACGCCAACACCGTGAGCGTGGGCCAGTGCCCGACGGCGATCCTGAACAGCTCCGGAGTGGTGCAGAATTACATCACCGACGCCCGGGCAGCGCTTGCCGGAAGCGCCCAGACCGCCATGCAAGGCCTGTGGCAAACCAGCAATGGCAGCACCACGCCACTCACCGATCAGCAGGTGGCCTACATTGTCGAGACCTATTTCCAATCCCCCGATTTAAGCGTCGGTGGTTTAGCCGGCAACGGCGTTTACGCGCGCTATTTCTTCTAGCCGCGATATTTTTCTTTGGGAGGATGAACATGCGCGCGCAAAATCGCCGGCACAAGAATGGTGAGAAGGGTGCTTCTCTATTTATAGCCATCGCGGCCTTGGTATGGGTAGTGATTCCGATGATGGGTCTG
>DATHNM010000051.1:0-3280 GCA_035486095.1 Bryobacteraceae bacterium | reverse complement strand
GGTGCGCGCGGCCAATGCGTCCGATCCCGCCTGCGGCTCGCTAAGCGCGTAGGCGGCCACCATTTCCGCATTCGCCACTTTGGGAAGATAACGCTGTTTCTGTTCCTCGGTGCCGAAGAGCAACAATGGCAGCGCGCCAATGCCGCTCTGTCCACCGTGCCAGGCCGCATAGGAGCCGTCTTTCGCGATGCCTTCCGCCACCAGCATGGCCGATGTAAGATCCATCTCCATGCCGCCGTATTTTTCCGGAAGATGCACGGAGGTGAGGCCGATTTCACCGGCTTTACGCAGTACCGAAACGGCAACGCCCGCCTCCTGATGCTGGATAGCGTCCACATTCGGCGCAATTTCCTTTACCCAGAATTCTTCCGTGGTGCGGGCGATGGCCCGGTGTTCATCGGTGAAGTCTTCGGGCGAAAAAACCTGCTCGGGCGAAGTGGATTCGATGAGGAACCCGCCGCCTTTATGCTTCGTGGGAGAGATTGTCGAGGATGCCATCGGAATTATTCCTTATCAGGTTTTCAAAAATACCGGCAGCGCCTTGGCCCCCGCCGATACACATGGTGACCATGCCGTAGCGCGTGTCTTTGCGATGCATTTCTCGCAGGATGGTGGCGGTGAGTTTCGCTCCGGTGCAGCCCAGCGGATGTCCCAGCGCGATAGCGCCGCCATTGGGATTCACGCGATCGAGGTCCAGGCCGGCTTTGCGGATCACGGCCAGCGCCTGCACCGCAAAAGCCTCGTTCAATTCGATGACACCCATGTCTTCCTTTTTCAAGCCGGCCAGCGCCAGCGCTTTCGGAATTGCCACCACGGGGCCGATCCCCATGATCTCCGGCGGCACTCCGGCGACCGCGAAGCTGACGAAACGGGCCATCGGCTTCAGGCCAAGCTCCTCAGCCTTCTTCGCGGAAAGCACAATGGCCGCAGCGGCGCCGTCGCTGGTTTGCGATGAATTACCAGCGGTGACGGTGCCGTCGGATTGAAACACGGGCTTTAGCTTGGCCAGCGCTTCGGGCGATGTATCGGCGCGCGGGCCTTCGTCTTTCGTAAACAGCGTGCTGTGGTGTTGCGGCAATCCATTGTCGAGAGTGGTGGATTCTATGGGCACCGGAACCAGTTCGTCATCGAATTTGCCCTCGGCTTGGGCGTGCAAAGCGTGCTGATGGCTGCGATAGGCGAACTGATCGGCATCTTGACGGGTGATGCCATATTTCTTCTGCACCTGCTCGGCGGTGAGGCCCATGCCCATGTAGATCTGCGGCAGATGATCCACCATCCAGGGATTGGGCGCGAATTTATTGCCGGCCATCGGAATCATGCTCAGCGATTCGGCGCCGCCGGCGATGATGATCTGCGCACTGCCGGAACGGATACGATCGGCGGCCATGGCTATGGCTTGCAATCCCGAAGAACAGAAGCGATTGATGGTGACTCCCGGTACGGAATCGGGAAGACCGGCGCGTAGGGCGGCGATGCGGGCCATGTTCATCCCCGATTCGGCCTCCGGCATGGCACAACCCAGGATCACGTCGTCAATTTCGGAGGGCGCGATGGACGGGTACTTTTCAAGCAGGCGACGGATGACGATGGCCGCCAGATCGTCAGGCCGGGTGTTGCGCAAGGTGCCTTTGGGCGCCTTGCCCACCGGCGTTCGCAGGCAATCTAAAATTACTGCTTCCATGGTGTGTTCGAGGTTTAGTTTCGGAGCGGTTTCCCAGTCTTCAGCATATACTGCATGCGTTCCTGCGTTTTCGGATTTCCGCACAGGCTCAAGAAAGCTTCGCGTTCCAGATCGAGCAAATACTGCTCCGAGACGCTCTGTGAACCGGACAGGCGGCCACCGCTCAATACGTGAGCAAGCTTTTCTGCGACGATGATGTCGTAATCGCTGATGAAATTGCCCTGGCGCGCCGTCCATGCACCCAGCTTCATCATGGCGTACGCATTTTCGCCCGCCACCTTTATATCGTTCAGCGGGGCGCCGGGCGCATGGTTGGGAACCAGTGATAGCGCCAGCGCCTTGGCGTCAAAGATCAGACGCTCGGGATTCATGGAGACGGAGTCCGAGCGATGCAGCAGGCCAAATTTCCGCGCCTCTTCCGCGCTGGTAGCCACTTTCGCGTACCCGATCAGCTCAAAGATGCGCAGCGCGTCGTGCAGCCGTACCAGCAATTCCTTGCAGCCCCCGCCGGCCGGGATCAAGCCCACTGCCGCCTCCACTAATCCGATATAGGTTTCGGCCGAAGCTTGCGCGCGGGTGCAGTGCAGCACCAGTTCGCAGCCGCCCCCCAGCGTGCGCGAGAAAGGCGCCGCCACCACCGGCTTGGCCGCATATTTTAGCGCCATGTTCATTTGCTGGAAGCGCTGCACGGCGAAATTCAGCTCGTCCCATTCGCCTTCCTGCGCGGCCAGCAGCACCAACATCAGATTGGCGCCGGCGCTGAACACTTCGCCCTCGTTGGCGATGATCAGAGCCTCGAAATTGCGGTTGGTTTCTTCCAAGCCCGCGTACACCATGGCCACATTGTCTTCGCCCAGCGTATTCAGCTTGCTGTGAAATTCAACACACAAGACGCCATCGCCCAAATCGACCAGTGCGGCGCCGGCATTCTCAAAAACCACGCCATGGGTTCGCTTGCGGTCGCGCAGCGTCAGGATGCCCTGCCGCGGTTCGATCGGTTTATAGCTGTTGGAGCGGAAATCGAAATATTCCGTCGTGGGCCGTCCCAGCGGTTCTGGCGGCCGGTAGAGCGCAATGGTGCCTCGCGAGAGCGCGTCCTTGATATTGGGCGGCAGCGTCCGGCGTTCCATTTCCAGGCGCGTGACTACTTCGAGAAAGCCCACCGCATCCCATAGTTCGAATGGGCCAAGTTTGTGGCCATAGCCCCAACGCATGGCTCTATCGATTTCGACCATGCGATCCGAAATCTCGGGGATCATCGCGGCGCAGTAAAGGAAGTAATCGCTCAGCACCTTCCATAGAAACCGGCCGGGGCGATCGTCGGAGCGCAGCACAGTGCGGACGCGTTCGCCCAGGTCTTCGATGTTGCGCGCCGTTTCAACAGAAGCGAAACGCGGCTTCTGCAGCGGATTATATTCCAACGTCTTCCAATTGAGCGCATGGATCTCGCGGTCTTTCCCTACGCGCTTGTAGAAGCCCTGGCCGGTCTTATCGCCCAGCCATTTCTGCTGGATCATTTTCTTCTGAAAATCCAGTGGCAGGAAGCGCTCGCGCCAAGGATCGTTGGGAACCAGCTCGTGGAGATTGGATCCAACG
>DATHNM010000050.1:0-2811 GCA_035486095.1 Bryobacteraceae bacterium | reverse complement strand
CACCACCACCGCCAGCAACACCGCGAAGATGAAGGTGGTGGTGGCAATCGCAATCAAGAAGGCCGGCGACCAGATGCCCGTCTTCACGCCCAGAATGGTCCACACGCCCAGCACCAGGAAGGTGGTGTTGAGCAGGACCACCAGAACGTTGCCGGCAAAGCGTCCCAGCAGAATATGCGTGCGGGATAAAGGTTTGGAAAGCAGCAATTCAATGCGGCCGGGCTCCAGCACGCTGGGAACCAGACCAGCCGAGGCGAACACCGCCAGAAACATGCCCCAGGTATAGAGAAACGTCGCGATTCCGCCATAAACGCCGCGCACCAGGCGGTCCACGTCGGGGTTCGCGCCGGTCTGGCGGCCAAACAGCGACACCGTTGCCGTAGCGCCCGAAACGATATCGATCCGCAGCAGGAACAAAAAGAACACGATCAACAAAGTGGAGAGGCCGAACAGCACCCAGAAGATTTTTCGCGCCAGCGCTTCCCGGAAAGTATCGCGAATCAGGGCCAGGGTAACCATCTATTTTTGAACCGTCCGCACGAAAACCTCTTCCAGGGTGCTGGTGGTAGGCGCCAGAGCCTCTATTTCGCACCGCCCGGCGCGCAAAAGATCCACCGCTCCATTGGCCAACTCGCGGCTGGGAAATTGGAAATCCATCCATCCGTCACGCACCGCCATGGATGTGGCGCGGACGCGCAGTTCTTCAGCCAGCGCGTCGGGTGGGTGCGCGACGGTCAAACGGTAGCCCTTTCCGGCCGTCAGGTCCTGCATCTTTCCGGAGAGCGCTACTTTGCCCTTGTGTAGAATGGCCACTTCGCGGCACAGCGTTTCCACCTCTGCAAGCAAGTGCGAATTGACGAAAATGGTGACGCCGCGCTCTTCGCAGCGGCCCAGAATCTCGCGGATATGGCGCCGCCCCACCGGATCCACGCCGTCGGTGGGCTCATCCAGAATCAGAATTGCCGGCGAATGAATCAGCGCCTGCGCCAGTCCCAGACGCTGCAGCATGCCTTTGGAGTACTTGCCGATCCGCATGCTGGCCCACTCGCTGAGGCCTACCAGTTCCAGTTGCTCCGGGATCAGTTTTTTTCTGCGCGAGGCTTCCACGCCCGAGAGCGCCGCATAGAAATCCAGCATGCCAGCGCCGGTAAAGTAGGTGGGAAAGCGGTGATTCTCGGGCAGGTATCCGATGGGCCGGCGCGCTGCGGGTTGGCTGGCATCCCGCCCGAAGAGCAGAGCACTGCCCCGAGTGGGCCGCACGGCGGAGAGCAAGGTCTTCACGAAGGTGGTTTTGCCCGCCCCATTGGGGCCCAGCAGGCCGAAGATGGTGCCGCGCGGAACGCGCAGCGAAACGCCGTCAATGGCGCGAACTTCCCGCCGCTTCCAGCGGGAAATGTAGACTTTGGTGAGGTCCTGAGTTTCGATGGCGTATTCGGAGTCCACGTATACACCAGGATACGCAGGAACGGCCACGGTTTGTTCCGCCGAGGTTTTGCTCCCTGGACGGCGGAATCCCGGGTGCAGCGGGCGCGGAAGCGGCAAATTCCGTGAAATTCGGCTGGGGGATGTCATAAGATGAAAGATATAAACCGAATGATGCATACAACTGTGGCCAACCCGCTGCTGCAAATTCAGTTTCAAATTCCCTTCGATCAAGTTCGTGCCGAGAATGTCGAACCAGCAGTGGAAGAACTGCTGCAGTTCAGCCGCCAGGAACTGGACGGCCTTATTTCAGAGCCGGCGCCACGAACATTTGCCAACACTCTGCAGAAGCTGGATCAGCTGACCGAGCGCCTGGAATACGCCATGCAGATCGTTCGCAATCTGGAGGCCGTAGCCACCACTCCCGAGCTGCGCGCGGCTTACAATGCCGTGCAGCCCAAGGTGAGCGAGTTTTACTCTTCCCTGCCGTTGAATGAAGCTTTGTGGCAAGCCGTGCTGGGTTATTCACGAACCGCGGATGCGAGTGCTCTCACGGGCGTTCGCAAACGCTTCCTGGAAAAAACCCTGGACAATTTCCGCCGTCATGGCGCCGAATTAAATGCGGAAGGCAAGAAACGCATCGCAGAGATCGATGTCGAGCTGACCAGACAAACCATCCGCTTCTCTGAAAACGTCCTGGACTCCACCAATCAATACGAATGGGTGATCACCAACCCGAGCCAGCTGGCGGGCCTGCCGGAAAGCGCCACAGCCATGGCGCGGGCCAGCGCGGCTTCCAAGGGATTGCCGGAACCTTCCTGGCGCTTTACGCTGCAAGCTCCCAGCTATCTGGCCGTGATGACCTACCTGGATGACGAAGGGATGCGGCGTCAGGTTTATGAGGCTTTTGTTCATCGCGCCACCGAAGAGAAGTATGACAACCGGCCGGTGATGCGAAGCATCCTGGAATTGCGCGGCGAAAGGGCTCGTCTGCTGGGCTATCGCGACTTCGCCGATCTGGTGCTGGAAGACAGGATGGCCCACGCGGGAGCGCGCGCGCAACAGTTTCTGGAAGATTTGCGGCACAAAACAGAAGCGTATTTCGAAAAGGAAAACGCC
Organism: Bryobacteraceae bacterium; assembly: GCA_035486095.1. Classification (GTDB taxonomy): domain Bacteria; phylum Acidobacteriota; class Terriglobia; order Bryobacterales; family Bryobacteraceae; genus Palsa-89. The sequence continues at coordinate 270 of DATHNM010000050.1, read as the reverse complement.
GATTTGCTGACCTTCTCCGGAAAAGCGGAGCTGCATCCCTGGGATATTCCTTATTACGCGGAAAAACAACGCGCCGCTCTGTACGATTTCGATGAAGAGGCCCTGCGGCCGTATTTCCCGCTAGACAGCGTGGTGCAAGGGATGTTCGAGATCGTCCACCGGCTGTACGGAATCTCGGTGACCGAAAAAACCGGTGTTCCCGGCTGGGATCCGCACGTAAAGTATTACGAAATCCGCGACCATACCCAACCCGCTGGCCATGAGCTGGTA
>DATHNM010000049.1:0-7712 GCA_035486095.1 Bryobacteraceae bacterium | reverse complement strand
CGGTGGTAGGATGCGCGTACGGTTGAACCGAGGTACCAGAGATGATCCGTAGTCTATGCATTGTGATCGGGCTTGGGTCACTGGCGGCCGCTCCGGCGCTGCCAGACGTGGTGAATGTATCCGTTAACGGGCTTGCATCCGGCTCAGGCGTTGCAACAGCGGAATGCGCCGGTCCGGATGATGAGAATCCGCCACCGGGCTGCGTTCGGACGGTTCCGGGAGGGCCTTATTATGAGGTCTTGTCGTTTAACTTTAGCGATCCGAATAACCAGCTCGGTCCGGTTGGCGCGTATGGGAATGCAACCGGGATCCTTGGAGCCACTCTTGTGGGTGCGACAAATCAAGGTACAACTGCGACCGCCGACGCTTTGGAGATTAGTCTCAATGGCGCATTTTCCTGCGATGCAACGCTTTACTGCGCGGTGAACCAGCAGGACACCGTAGCCGTCACCTTCGATCTGACAACGGAGTCCCAGATCCAACTCGCCGGTAACGTCTTTCAAGGTACGGCCTCCAATAGCGGCGAACTGCTGGACTCCATGGGAAACGTGATTCTTGATATTCCCGTCACCGGCGGTTCGGAATCCACGATTCTGTCTCCGGGCGTCTACCAGTTGGATGCTTCCGTCAGCGGCAGCGGGCTGGGCCCCGTTACAGATGGTATTGAACAAGACTTGTCTTCAGATCTGAACGCCAACTTCACTCCGGTTCCCGAACCCCGCTGGGCCATCCTGGCGGCGCTGCTGTGCATTGTGCTCGGCCGCTTCCGCAAGGCCGTGGTAGCATGCGAACAGTGAAGAGAATTTCGCTGCTCATCCTAACAATTGGACCTATGCTCGCCGCCATTTCCGCCGTCCCCGATACTGCGCAGCTTCAAAAAATGATCGCGCGCTTCCAGCCCACGGAACTGCGCGTGGATGTGTCGAAGCTTTCGCCGGGCGATGCCCGCGCGCTCGCGAAGTTGATTGTAGCCGCCCGCGTATTGAACGATATTTTCCTGACGCAAATGTGGAGCGGCAACCACGCGCTCTACACTAAGCTGCGGCGGGAAACTACGGCCCTGGGCAAGGCTCGCTTCGATTATTTCTGGCTCAACAAGTCGCCCTGGTCCGAGATTGACGGCCATGAAGCCTTTCTTCCCGATGTTCCGCCCAAGAAACTGCCGGGCGCGAATTTCTACCCGGAAGACATGACGCGGGATGAGTTTGAAGCCTGGGCGAGGACGCTTTCCACGCCCGAACGGGAACAGGCCGAGGGATTCTTCACCGTGATTCATCGCGATTCCGGCCGCAAACTGCACGCGGTCCCCTACAACCAGGAGTATCGTGCCGAATTGGAGAAATCGGCCAAACTGCTGGAGGAAGCTGCCGGGCTCACCGGCAACGCGACGCTCAAGAAATTCCTGACCACGCGCGCGGCTGCGTTTCGCTCCAACGATTATTACGAAAGCGACGTCGCCTGGATGGATCTGGATGCGCCGCTCGACATCACCATCGGCCCGTATGAAACGTACAACGACGATATCTTCGGCTACAAGGCCGCGTTTGAAGCCTACGTCAATGTGCGCGACGATGCCGAGACGGCCAAGCTGCGGTTCTTTGCCGACCATTTGCAGGAAGTGGAAAACAACCTGCCCATCGATCCTAAGTATCGCAATCCGAAGCTGGGCGCCAGCTCGCCCATTCGCGTAGTGAATGAAGTCTTCGACGCCGGCGACGCGGCACATGCCGTGCAAACCGCCGCGTACAATCTGCCGAACGACGAGCGCGTGGTCACGCTCAAGGGCAGCAAGCGGGTGATGTTGAAGAATGTCCAGGAAGCGAAGTTTCATTCCACGCTGGAGCCGATCGCCAAGCGCGTGCTCTCGCCTGCCAGCCAGAAGGACCTGAGCTTCGATGCGTTCTTCACGCATATTCTGGCGCATGAGCTGAGCCACGGCATTGGGCCGCATCAGATTAATGTGTCCGGCCGCGCCACCACTCCTCGCCAGGAAATGAAGGAGCTTTACAGCGCCATCGAAGAAGCCAAGGCGGATATCACCGGCCTCTTCATGCTGCAGCATCTTTACGATCGCAAACTGATTGAAGGTGGTCCGGCCCGGGAACACCAGTTATACACAACGTTTCTTGCGTCCAGCTTCCGCACGCTGCGCTTTGGCTTGAACGATGCGCACGGGAAGGGAATGGCGATGCAGGTGAACTACATCACCGACAAAGGCGGATTCATTGCGCATCCCGACGGCACTTTCGAAGTGAATTTCGACAAGATTCAGGCAGCGGTTCGCGATCTTGCTCATGACCTGCTGACCATTGAAGCCACGGGTGACTATGGACGGGCCAAACAGATGCTGGATCAATTGGGCGTGCTGCGGCCCAATATGCAAAAGGCGCTGAAGAGCCTGGATGCCATTCCGGTGGATATCCAACCGCTGTTCGTAACAGCGAATCAGCTGGCGCCCGCGGCCGAACAGCCTTAAGAGAAGGTCAGCCGGCCAGCTTGGAAATATCGTTGTAAAGCACGAACGCCACCACAGCCATCAGGAACACGAAGCCCAGCCGGAAGGCAGCTTCTTTTACCCGCAGGCTCAGATCGCGCCGCATGAACATCTCCACCAGCAGCATGAAGATGGTGGCGCCATCCAGGATGGGAATGGGCAACAGATTCACTACCGCAAGATTCAAGCTGAGGCCGGCCATCAGCCCAAGAAACGGAATTGGCCCCTCGCGAGCTTCCTCACCAGATATTTGCACGATGCCGATGGGACCATACACCGATTTCGGCGACATGCGCCGCTCGGCTACACCGCGCAGAAACTGATATATGAAGGTGGCGTTCTTGGCGTTTTCGCGGATGGATTCAGAAAGCGCCTGGGGCAGCGGCAAGCTGACGAAGACAACTTTTTGCTGCAAACTCACCCCGATCATCCAGTCCTTCCCACCGTTGCTCTCCGACATCATGGGAGCCAAGTGGGCGGTTGCCATGTTTCCATTCCGCGCGTAAACGACATCCACCGGCTTTCCGCCATTGCCGTTAATAATGTCGTGAACCTTGGGCGTGGAGTGGATGGCCTGGCCGTCCACGCTGACGATGATGTCTCCCGGGCGCAGCCCGGCTTTGGCCGCGGGCGAGTTCGCCACATCGCTCGCGATTTCAATCTCGCTCTGTTCGCCCCAGCCCGCGAATCCCGCGCCGGTTTTAGGATCCAGCACCGGCGTTACCGTAACCAGGCTGCGCTCTCCATTGCGAACGATCCAGACACTCAAAGGATGGCCGGCACTGGCCACTTCTTTCACCCCGATGTCTTCCCAGTTGGGGTTGGCAGTGTCGCCGATTTGAACGATGCGGTCGCCTTCGTGCAAACCCGCCTTAGCCGCGGCGCTATTAGGCACCACATAGCCGATCACAGGCGAAGGCGAAGACGGAATCTTGGGGAAGCGAACCATGAAGAGCCCGGTAAGCACGGCCACCGCCAGAATGATATTCATCGCCGGCCCGGCGAAAACAATAATCAAACGCTGCCAGCGCGGCTTAGCCTGGAAACTGCGCGGTTCAGAGGCGTGCTCGTCCCCGGGTTGCTCGCCCACCATCTTGACGTAGCCGCCCAGCAAAATGGCCGAAAAACGAAAATCGGTTTCGCCCTTTTTGAAACCGAACAAACGCGGCCCGAAGCCGAAGCTGAAGGTGTCCACCTTGACGTCGAAAAAGCGCGCCGCCCAATAGTGACCCAGCTCATGAATCAGGATCATGACCCCGATCATGATCAGGAACCAGAAAATATTCTGTAGAATGACGAAGCTCATAAAATCTAGGCCTCTATTGGATACTCCCGTCTCGCCTGCCTGCTGCCGCCGGCAAGTTCCCCAACAACTTTACGCGCCACCGAACGCGATTGTTCATCTATATCCAGTATCTCTTGGACGGAGCCAGCTACGCGATTCGGTACACGCTCCAGCGTCTCCTCCAGCACTGCTGCGATAGAGGGAAACGATATTTTTCGTTCCAGGAACGCCTCCACTGCAATTTCGTCCGCCGCGTTCAGCGTGCAGCCGGCCGATCCGCCGGCGCGGAAGGCCTGATAGGCCAGGCGAAGCGCCGGAAATTTCTTCAGATCGGGCGCCGAAAAAGTCCAGTTGCGCGATTCGGACCAGTCCAGACGGGGCACAGCCGCCGGATCCCGGGCCGGATACGTTAGCGCGTACTGGATCGGCATACGCATATCGGTGGCTGAGATCTGTGCAATGACGCTGCCGTCCGTGTATTCCACCATGGCGTGTACAGAAGACTGCGGGTGAACCACCACATCCACCTCATCGGCAGAAAAGTCGAACAACCAACAGGCCTCAATCACCTCAAAACCCTTGTTCATCAAGGTAGCCGAATCGATGGTAATGCGGCGGCCCATCTTCCATGTGGGGTGATTCAAGGCATCGGCAGGTGTTACGCCTGCCAGTTTCTCGGCTGGAGTTTCACGGAACGGCCCGCCGGAGGCTGTCAGGATCAACCGGGCCACTTCACTCCGCTGGCCGGCCCGCAGGCACTGATGCGCGCCATTGTGTTCGCTGTCCACCGGAATCAGTTCGGTCCCCGACTTTCTTGCGGCCTCGATCACCAGTTTGCCGCTGGCTACCAATACCTCTTTGTTGGCCAGTCCCACGCGTTTGCCACGGCAAATAGCCTCATAAGTAGCCTCCAGGCCGGCGACCCCGACGATGGCCGACATTACAAAGTCCACTTCAGACGAAATAGCCGCTTCCACCCGGGCCCTGGCGCCCCAGGATAACTCTGGCCACGATTGCCGGGGCAGCCCGGCAGCCGTCAACCTGTTGATTAGATTCCTGTGGGTGTCTTCGGTTGCGGTAACAGCCACTTGCGGCCGAAATCGTTCGATCTGCTGGACCAGCAAATCAACATTGGCGCCCGCCACCAGGGCGTGCACTCGATACTTTTCTGGATGGCGTCCAACCACGTCCAAAGTGCTGACACCAATGGACCCAGTAGACCCGAGGAGGGTGAGCGTCTTCAATCGCCCCATTATAACGTTAAACGATGCGAGAAACCTTGTATCCCGGCTGCCTGCTGATGCGTCCAAGTCACTACGGCCACTAAGGCACTGTTGGGAAGACGCTTTGTTTGTTGGAAGACCCAAACCCTTTCGGGCGCCGGGGAGGATTGCTTCAGGGGTCTTTAATGAGGTTAGTCTCGCTTTGGTGGGAGTTGCCTCCCCGGCTTAATTCCAATAGTAGTATATGATTTATTGGAACGCAACAGTTTTTTGTATTTTTATTTTCCCTTGACCTCTACCCCGGCCCAGTGCTCCATCACCCGGATGGTCGCGCACAGGTCCTCTTCTCCGTAACCTTCTGCAATTGCTGCCTGAAACATCTGTTCGGTCTGACTGGTGAGGGGCATGGGCAAGCCCAACTCCTGGGCGGACCCGAGTGCCAGCCCGATGTCCTTGTGCATCCACTTTGTGGAAAAGTTAGTTGTGAAGTCCCTTCTAAAAACGAAAGGGGCCTTGAAAGAGATCAATCCGGACTTGGCGGCGCTGTTGTTCAGAATCTCCAGCATCAGGTCCGGCGGAATCCCGCCTTTGGTGCTCAGCACCAGCCCTTCGTTGAATGCTTGCATCAGGTTAGCGAGAATAAGATTCTGTGTCAGCTTAGCCTGCAGCCCTAGCCCAGGGCCGCCGCAGTAGTAGAACTGCTTCCCCATCGCTTCAAAATAGGGTTTGGTCCGTCCGAAGACGCCCTCATCGCCGCCGATCATGAAGGTCAGGGTAGCGTTGATAGCGCCGGGAGTGGAGCCCGTGCAGGGCGCATCCAGGAAATGAATTCCCTTCGCGCTCAGCTTTTCGCCTATGCCCCGGCTGGCAGAGGGCGAGATGGTGCTGGCGTCGGCAGCCACGGTTCCCGCCTTGGCGCCCTCGATGACACCGTTCGGCCCCGTAAAGACCTGCTCGGACATGTGCGTATCGCCCACACAAGCGAAGATGAAGTCCGCCTGTTCGGCCACCTGCCTGGGCGATGCGCACGCAATCGCTTTTTCCTCCGCAGCCAGTTGCTGTGCTTTGCTCGCGGTGTGCGACCACACTGCCACCTGGTGACCGGCGCGCGCCAGGTTCCGCGCCATCGGATAACCCATGAGACCCAATCCAAGAAATCCAAGCTTTGCCATACCAAGCATCGTAGCAAGTGGAGCGCGTGCGTTGATGGCGGAGAAGAAAGCTTATTCCAGGGCGTCGGGCGAAGCGACGCTGCACGTTTCGCCGGCCAGAAGCTTGAGAACCAACAGATCCGACGGATGAAACGTCGCGATGGCAATGTGATTCAGGTCTTCATCGGTTTGCGCAATGTGGCGCCGGATGAGGACGCGCAGCTGCTCTACTGTCACACCCAACTCCTGAGCTGCCTCAACCTCGGAGTATTGAGTCTTGTTCTGCTTGGAGGGTAGAGTACCTGCGTTCATGGTTCTAATGCATTCTAAGGCGTGGGTTTGCGGACACCCAATCGGGTGGAGAACCTATATACATTCTTAGTATCCCTGATACACCTTTGCACTAAGACCGGTATTGGGAGCACTCCTGTAATGTAACTTGGCCGAAATCCAACCCGCTGGTGGATATGGGCCATCCCCCATGTGTCCGGTTGGCTTGTAAGTGCAATATTCTACACACCATCGCCGTTGGTACCGTGAATGCACTACTGAAGCGCGTAAGGAGGAAGGAATCATGAAAACCAAATTACTCGCCCTCTTGTTCGTGATTGGAAGTGCGGCGTTCGCAGCGCCGCGCGTGGCGGTTGGAATCGGAGTTGGTGGCGTGGGCGTCGGCGTTGGTGTCGGCCCGGCTTACGGATATTACGCTCCGCCTCCGCCGGCGGCGGCTTATGTTGCGCCCTCGCCCTACGTGGGCTGGAGAGGTTATTGGGGACCGCGCCCGTATTACGGCCCGCGTTGGGTGGCTCCGCGCTATTACGGCCGTCATTACTATCGTGGCTACTGGCGCCGCTAGCCCTGCGTTGGCCGGCGTCCATCAAAGGCATCCTGCAGCACAGCCCGGATGCCTTCGCGTGTGATGGGCCGCGGGTTGTAGTAGGGATTTTGCACCGCGATGTCCGCGGCTTTGTCTAGATCGGCCGCTTTCAGCCCCAGCGCCGCCAGCGACGTGGGTGCACCCAGCGAAGCCGCCAGATCGAAGAGCCCTCGCGCAGCGCTTCCAGTGCCGAGCGCGCGTGCAATGCGCGACATCGCGTCGGGAGCGGCGGGCGCCGTATATGCCGTGGCGTGCGGCAACACTACCGTGTGCGTCTCGGCATGCGGCAGGTTGAAGCTCCCTCCCAGCGTGTGGCACAGCTTGTGATGCAGGGCCATTCCGACAGCGCCCAGAGCCATGCCCCCTAGCCAGGCGCCATACAGAGCATTGGACCGGGCTTCCAGATTCGCCGGCTCCTTCACCACCAGTGGCAGACCAATCGCCAGCGCGCGAATCCCTTCCTCGGCAATCATCGAGATGATGGGATTGGCGTCCTTCGAATAGAGCGCTTCCACGCAATGTGCGATCGAGTTCATGCCGCTGGTGGCCGACAACATGGGCGGCATGCTGACGGTCAGGGTTGGATCGTAGAGCACGGTCTTGGGAAGCACGCGCGGATCGCGACCGGTCTTCTTTACGCCGTTTTCGGTAATGCCCCAGATGGGCGTCATCTCCGATCCGG
>DATHNM010000048.1:0-8494 GCA_035486095.1 Bryobacteraceae bacterium | reverse complement strand
TTATCTGGCGGCGCATTGGGGAATGCCACCACGCCCGGAACCGTCAAATACAACTGGGCGAACAATGGTCCCAACACGCCCATCTATTCGGCCTCGCCAGCCTGCGGCGACGGTACGGTTACGCTGCCGTCAGGCCTTACGCCCACGCCGTGCAATATTTTGGGTGCGGATCGCAATCTGAAGTCGCCCTATGTCGTGAAGTGGAGTTTCGATATCCAACAAGCCATCACGAAAGACCTTTCGCTGGACGTTGCCTATGTCGGCAACCACGCCGCAAGATTGCTTGGAATGACGGATCTGAATCAGCCGCAATTCGTCAACGGCTTCAGCCCTGGCTGGGGCAATCCCGCGAATCCTAACAGCGCGGCGGGACAATGTCTGGCCAGCGCATCAGCCGGTTACAACAATTGCGCGCCCGATAGCAACGCGGAACAGGCCGCTGCTCCCTTCAATGCAAAATTTCCTTACCTGGGAATCATCAACTGGCTGAGCAATGACAATTATGCGAATTACAACGGCCTTCAGGTTTCCCTAACCCAGCGCGTCTGGCACGGATTTTCCTATGTCTTTGGCTACACCTACGCGCATGCGCTCTCACAATCGCCCGACAACTGGTCTTTCCTGCAGCCTATCAATAGCAATAACCCGCAGCAGCTCTATGGCGACAGCCCATTCGATGTTCGCCATCACGTGACCTTGTCGCTGACTTACGCCATCCCCGGCCCCAAGACACCTGGTCAGTTACTGCAAGGCTGGTCTGTCAATTCGATCATCAATCTGCAGAGCGCACTGCCGTGGGGGGTGAACGATTTCACCACGGACTTCAGCGGGACCGGCGAAATCAACTCGATCCCGACCAACGGCGAACAGTGGGATTTCTTTGGGAATCCGAACGACTTCAAAACCTCCAAGGCGCTGATCAACACCAACGGCGGCGCGGGCGGCATCCCATATTTCCCCGGCACCAGCAACCCCGCGTGCCTGTCTCAAGCCACCGCCATGGGGCAACTGGCCGTGGCATCGCTTACCGACCTGGGTTGCTACGCGCAAGGAAAGTCGATGCTGCTACCGCCCGCCTATGGCAGCTACGGCACCACCGGCCCCAATATTTTCCGCGGCTTCCCGTTCTACAATGTCGATTTCTCGGTCACGAAATCCTGGACGTTCCGGGAACGCTTCAAAGCCCAGTTCCGCGCGGAATTTTTCAACGTCTTCAACCATCCCAATCTCTCGAATGTGTTCGGTGGCCCGGGCGGCGACAATACCTACACCGATCCTTCCGCCGATGCGGGCGCCAGCTTTGGCTTCCGCCCTCAAACCCCGGACGTTACCAGTTCCAACCCGGTGCTGGGATCTGGTGGCCCTCGGGCTATCCAATTGGGTCTGAAGCTGATATTCTGATCGCTGTTCTTCATGGCGACGGTTACACCTGAGATCAGTTCTAAGCCGCAGCGGCGGCCCATCTACAAGAGCCTCTCGGCCCAAGTTTTGTTCGCGATCATCGTGGCGATCGCGCTGGGCTATATCAGCCCGGCCAAAGCTATTGCGATGAAGCCCTTAGGCGATGCGTTCATCCGCCTGATCACCATGATCATTGCCCTCGTGATCTTTTGCACAGTGGTCTCCGGAATCGCAGGCATGGAGGACATGAAGAAGGTAGGGCGCGTGGGCGGCAAGGCGCTGCTCTACTTTGAAGTGATATCCACTATCGCGCTGCTGCTAGGACTGGTGGTTGGAAACGTGGTGCAGCCCGGCGCGGGTTTCAATATCAATCCCGCCAGGCTCGATCCCAAAGCCGTGGCTGACTACGCCGGCCAAGCGAAGGCGCAGAGCGTCACCGACTTTCTAATGCACATAATCCCCACCACCGTGGTGGACGCATTCGCAAAAGGCGACATCTTGCAAGTGCTGCTGCTCGCCATCCTGTTCGGCTTTGCGCTATCCATTGTCGGGCAACGATCGAAATTGATTGTCGATCTGTTCGGCGCACTCACCCATGCGGTGTTCGGCATCATTAATATCTTGATGCGACTGGCGCCCATTGGCGCTTTCGGCGCGATGGCGTTTACCATTGGCCGCTTCGGCCTGGCCTCGCTGGGGCCCTTGGTCCGGTTGATTGCCACGTTCTACGTCACCTGCATTTTGTTCGTGCTGGTGGTGCTGGGAGCGGTGGCCCTCTTCGCGGGCTTCAATATCATCAAGTTCCTGCTCTATATCAAGGAAGAAATTCTGTTGGTTCTGGCGGTTAGTTCGTCTGAGCCCGCGCTGCCCACGCTGATGGAAAAGATGGAGCGGCTGGGCTGCTCCCGGGCGCTGGTGGGCCTGGTGGTTCCAACCGGATACACCTTCAACACCGATGGCACCAGTATCTACATGACGCTGGCCGCGCTATTTGTGGCACAAGCCACCAACACCCATCTCACGTTATCGCAGCAACTGACCATCTTCGCGGTGGCCGTGCTCACGTCCAAGGGCGCCAGCGGCGTGCAGGGCGCGGCATTCATCGCGCTGGTGGGAACCATGATGGTGATTCCAACCATTCCCGTGGCCGGCATGGCCCTGATCCTGGGAATCGATCGCTTCATGAGCATGTTCCGCGCGTTAATCAATATGGTGGGTAATGGCGTCGCCACGGTTGTAGTTGCCCGCTGGGAAAACGAGCTGGACCGCAAGACTTTGCAGCGCCAACTGGGCTAATAATCCGCATCGCTTCTCTGGGTCTGGCAAGCCATTGGAGCTATACTGGCTTCAATTAGGACACTACTGTTCCACCTACCGGAGGAAGTATGGCTAAGTTTGCGGGGTTAACTATCGTCGTATTCACCGCACTGGTTTTGCCGGCTGCGGCCCAGTGGCTCAACTATCCAACACCCGGCATCCCCCGCACGCCCGACGGCAAGCCGAATCTTTCAGCGCCCACTCCCCGCACCGCTGACGGTAAACCTGACCTGTCCGGAATGTGGCGCGTCAAGCAGGCTACATCGGGCGAAACGGACAAGGCCATGCAAGCCGTGAAGCCTCTACCCTGGGCCCAGGAACTGTCGAAAAAGCGCAAGGAAGATCTAGGCCGCGAAAACATGAGCGTCTTATGCCTGCCGTTCGGTCCGCGCGCCGATTTCGCCCCGGACAAGATCGTTCAGACACCGGGGCTTCTCATGATGCTCTACACAGATCTCACCTACCGGCAGGTTTTCATGGATGGGCGTCCGCTGCCACAGGATCCCAATCCCAGCTGGATGGGTTATTCCATCGGCCATTGGGATGGTGACACGCTGGTGGTGGAGAGTGCGGGCTACAACGATCGCAGCTGGCTGGATGACGACGGCCATCCGCATACGGAAGCCCTGCACGTCACCGAACGCTTCCGGCGGCCCGATTTCGGGCACCTGGAGCTCGAAAAAACTTTGGAAGATCCCAAAGCTCTCGCCCAGAAATGGGAGATCCCCATCAAGCTGGAACTTGACGCCGATACGGAAATACTCGAATATGTTTGCGCCGAAAATGAGCGCGATCACAGCCATCTGGTTGGCAAGGCTTCGGACGACAAGCAGGCCGAGGTCAAAGTGGCTTCCGAAATCTTGCAGCAATATGTGGGGGTCTACAACTTCACGCCGCCCACGCACCCGGAGGATCCTATTCCGATCGAGATCATGCTGGACGGCGGAAAGTTGATGACGGCGTTCGCCGGCGGGGCAAAATATCCGCTCACCGCAGTCTCCGAAACCAGATTCTATTTTGAAGGTGCTCACATGGAGTTCGTCAAGGATGGCAGCGGTAAAGTAACCCACCTCCTGCTGCAATCCGTGGAAGGCGACTTCAAAGCGCCCAGGAAGTGACTTGAGTGCGGACCCTGGCCTGCGCCGGACCCCGCGTTCCGGCCCATGGCATAAAATAAACCCGGAGGGCCAAAACCGTGATTCGGACCATCACCATCGAGCGTGAATATGGCGCCGGCGGGGGCGCCATCGCAAAGAAACTGGCGGACCGGTTGGGCTGGAAGCTCTGGGATCAGGAGCTCACCTGTGAGATCGCACGCGTGGCCAGAGTGGATCAATCCGTCGTAGAGCGCATGGACGAGCGCTGCGACTCGCTATTCTACCGGCTGATGAAGGTATTCATGCGCGGCAGCATGGAGCAAAGCCTTGCGGTTCGCGGCATGGGTCATTTCGACGCCGACAGCATGGTGGAGTTCATGCACCGGGTTATCTCCGGAGCCGCGTCGGAGGGCAACTCCGTGATTGTGGGACGGGGCGCGCCTTTTCTTTTGCGCGATCGGCCGGACACCTTCCATGTCTTCGTCTATGCTCCGCTCGAGGAGAAAATCCGCCGTCTGCACGAGGCCGGCAAGACCGAGGACCACGCCCTGGAAGAGATCGAAAACGTGGACCGGCAGCGAGTAATTTTCGTCCGGCGCTATTTCAACATGGAGTGGCCGACGCGCGAACTGTATCACTTGATGATCAATTCCACGGTCGGGGATGAGGTTGTGATCGATACCATCCTCAATGCAATTCACAGCGTGGCGGCTCTGCGCATTCCCTCCGACCTCGGCGTGGCCAAATAAGACCGTTTCGTCTATTCCAAGCTGGCCACCATACATCGCGGTATACTCTCTAGGCTGGTGTAAAACAGCGCCACGTCATCCGCGGCTAGAAGGAGCTTTATGAGGATCGCACTTGCTATTTGTTTCGTTTCGGCGGCCACCGCCGTGGCTTCCGTCGCCCTGGCGCAAAGCGAGGCTTCGGACCAAACCAAGCCCCGCATCCGGAGCCTTTCGCACGCCATCCACGCCGTCGAAGATCTGGATACGACGCTCGCATTTTATCGGGACGTGTTCGGCATCAACGGCATGCCTACGGATTTTCCAAACCCCGCTGTGCCGCTGCTCACCAACGCTCCTGGTGTAACGCTGCGCCTTTCGATGCTGCGGCTTCCGGGCTCAATGCTGTTCGAACTCACCCATTTCAAGGGCCTGGAACGCAAGCCCGCGCGAGCCGCATACACCGATCCCGGCGCCGGCAGCATCGTGTTCTATGTCCGTGATATCGACACAGCCGTGGCTAACGCGAAGAAGGCCAACGCGCCCATCGTCACCGCTGGGGGCGAACCAGTGGAGATCGCAACCGCGCAAGGTAAGGCTCGCTCGATCATCCTACGCGATCCGGATGGCTTTTTCGTTCAGGTTGTCCAGGAGACGCCCGCCGCAGGTGCGCCGGAAGGAAATGTACATCGCGTCTCCCTCGCCTATACGATGGAGAGCGCTGAATCCACGGTTAAGTTTTATAGCGGAATGATGGGCGTTGAACTCAGCGGCCCATCGGCCTTTTCAAAGGATCCAGCCGAGCTGAAGCTGGTAGGCGCGCCGCCGGGAACAGAGTTTCGAAAGCTGACCGGCGTCCTTCCCGGCCCTCGCGCCGGCGTGGAGTTCACTGAGTTTCGGGGTGTGCCCCGCACGAAATTCCACCTGCGCGTTCGCGACCCCGGCGCGCCGGCCATGGCCATCCAGGTGATTAACCTAAACGGGATGGTGGCGCAGATGAAAGCCGCGGGCACCAATTTGCTCTCAGCCAACGGCCAGATTGTGGACTTCGGCGGTGGCACCCACAACATTTTCGTCGAAGATCCGAATGGCATGAACATTGAACTGTTCGAACGTCCGAGTCCGCCGCCGGGGAGTGCTCAGACGAAGTAAGAGATTCGCGTAGACTATCATGGATCAGAAACTCTGCTGGAGAATTCGATGAAAAGCCTTTACACAACCGCGATGACGGTGTCCGCCTTGCTGCTGTTCGCGAGTGCCGCACCTGCCCAAGTGACGCTGAACTCGGTACGAATCGGCGCGAAAGACAGCGTGGCATTGGCGAAGTTCTATCAATCCGCGTTCGGCATGCAGGAGGTCAATCGGATCAATACACCCGGAGGACCGGAAGTTTTTGTGAACTTCGGTGCGACCGTTGACACCGCCAAGGCCAACAAGAGCGAACCGATCGTGATCATGCATCGCGATTCCGATGATGTAAAAGATCCGATCGCCCATGTGATTCTCAACGTAAAGGACATGGCGGCGACAGTGGCCGCTATCAAGGCTGCCGGCGGCTCCATGACCGGCGATCCGCGTCCATTCGGAAACACCGGCGTCGTCATTGGCATCGCGATCGATCCGGCCGGCAACCACATTGAACTGATTCAACGGCCAGCAGCGTAGACACCAACGCGCCTCCTCGCAGTGTTTGGGAGCCGCTGCGCCGCATTATGTACGATAATCCCACCATGCCAAAGTTCTTTGAGCAACCGTTGACCCGGCGACGCGCTCTTGAAGTAATGGGAGCCGCCGCTGCGGCCGCTGTGGTCCCGAGCAGTTTATCCGCGCAGACGCCGGAATTTCCCAAAGGCGCCATCATCCGAACGATCTTAAGGGACTATTCGCCGGAAGAGCTGAAGGGCGGCGCCACGCTGTTTCACGAACACATGCAACTGGCGCCGGATTTCAACGCGCGATTCGGTGCAGCGGCTGCCGCTGCGCGCGCCGCGAATGGATTGCCACCCGTTCCTCCCCGGGCCGGTGGGGCAGGCGGCGGAACACCTCCGGGCCCCGACATTATGCACGATGTGGACCTTATGTCCGCCGAAGTCGCCAAGGCTGTGCGAGAAGGCAACATTGCCTGCATAGTGGAGGCTGGACACAAGGAGATGGGCCGCGACATCAACTTCCTGCGTCAGGTGGCATTGAAATCCGGCGTGCCCATCGTCGCGGGCGGCGGCTTTTACGCGCAGCCGTTTTACCCGAAAGAGATCTCGACGATGAGCGAGGATCAGATTTTGCACGCTCTCATGAAACAGACTGACGACAACATCGGTGCCTTCGGCGAGATTGGATCGTGGGACGAAATCACCGCGGATGAAAGAAAGGTGTTCCGCGCCGTCGGCAGAGCCCATGTCGCAACCAACATTCCGATCTTCACTCACACTGGAATTCCCGGGAAATCGGCGCTTGAACAGCTCGATATCCTCGAAGATGCCGGCGTGAAGCCCGCTTCCGTCGTTATCGGCCACCTGGGAAATCTCGTCGACCCGAACGTTTACGTGCATAAACAAATCTGCAGGCGCGGAGCATTCGTCGGGTTTGACCGGCAGGGAGGCAATAACGACGCCCAGCAGGTGCCGATGGTGATGGCGCTCATCGAAGCGGGGTTCGCCGATCACCTGATGTTTTCAGCCGACGCGTCAAGCGGCTACGCGAAGACGATAACCGTTTTTCTGCCCAAGCTGAAAGCGGCGGGCGCGTCCGATGAGACGCTGCGGCACATCATGGTTGACAATCCGCGCCGGTTTCTCGCCTTTGTTCCGAAGCGGTCTCGAAACGATAAACGAAGACCAGGATCAACCGCATCTTAGGGCTTCAATTGTAGAAGCCGCAGCTCCCATCCGCCCATGGGCGCCAGGTTCATGGGATTCGCCGTGCCAAGAAAAAGATCCTGGCCATCGGGTGAACTGATCATGGAACGCAGCCCATAATTGAGGAAATTCCCCAGGCCGTTCAGGTTCTCGGCCACCGCCGGAGCCGGCGAATCGAAGCGCCACAGGTCCGCGCCAAAGGCTGATCGTGGTTGCACCGCGCCCGGCGCCGGTAGCGGCAGCCCTCCCGCTGCCTGCAGATAACTCCAATCCATGGTCCCAAAGAACAGACGGTTTTGAAAAATCGTTCCTGTCCAGGTGTAGTTGTTGTAGATGTTGCCGAACCCGGATGAGCCATACAGCGGCGTGAATCCAGTGGGAGTTGATTGGAACGTATTCGTGGCGGGATCGAACTTGGGCAAGGCCGATTCGCCATACAGCAACTGCACGATCGGTGTTTTCGTCTCCGCGTTCTGAATCTCCCATATGGAGGCCGCGCGATATGTGTTCTGAAACACCTCTACAGATTCTTGATTTGTGGTGGGCGGGCCATACGTCTGGTTGTGAAGTGCGGTCGCCTGGCTCACCTGGTGCATCGTTCCGAAATACAGCGCGCCATTCCAATACGCAATGGCGCCGCCCGCGTAAGTGGAAGAGGTCAGCGGGTCCGGCTCATACATCGAAGGCCGCCAGATGTGGGTCCAGTTTGCGGCATCGCTGGAAGTTAAGCCCGTGGAAACGTCCATAGCCGGGCTAAGGTAGATTCCCGCGCCACCGTGATTGGGCCAAGCCGATACCGCAATTCGATCCGTATTGGGCCCGTATGCCGTCAGGTATGCCGGTTCGCCCGGTAAATTGCCCACCGCCTCGAAGCCACAGGTTGCACTGGTGTTGTCAAACGGCTGATCCGCAGTTCCGTTCCAGCGGATTACCTGGCCGC
The DNA here is from genome assembly GCA_035486095.1 of Bryobacteraceae bacterium. Lineage (GTDB taxonomy): Bacteria > Acidobacteriota > Terriglobia > Bryobacterales > Bryobacteraceae > Palsa-89. The sequence continues at coordinate 159 of DATHNM010000048.1, read as the reverse complement.
CTCCCGCTACGTTTCCCACTCCCGCGTAGAGGACATTGTTGATCACTTTCCACTGCCGGATGTTGCTGAACGAAGAGACTTGGCAAGCCCCCAGGTACTGCTGGGCAGATGAACTGAAAGCGAAGAAGTTTACGCCCTGCGCCGAAAGTGCCGGGCCGG
>DATHNM010000047.1:0-2214 GCA_035486095.1 Bryobacteraceae bacterium | reverse complement strand
CTGGTGGCGTTCGCCAGTTCGCTGGATCATATCGGGCCATTTGGGAGAACGGTGCGGGACGCGGCGCTGCTGCTTGAGACCATGGCTGGGCGCGACGAGTGCGACGCGACTTCCGCGTTCGCCCCGGTGCCGCGCTTCACAACGCAACTGGATGGCGAGGTATCGGGCACCAGGATCGGCCTGCCGCGCGAATACTTCGAAGGGTTATCCAGTGAATCGGGTGACCGGATTCACAAAGCCGTGGCGCTGCTGGAGAAGCTGGGCTGTGAGGTGCGCGATATCAGCTTGCCCGCCACTCAGTACGCGGTGCCCTGCTACTACATCATCGCCACTGCCGAGGCCAGTTCCAATCTTGCGCGCTACGATGGCGTGCGCTACACCACGCGCTCCGGCGATGAGACGCTCAGCGGAATGTATCGCGGGACGCGCGGCCAGGGCTTCGGCGCCGAGTGCAAGCGCCGCATCATGCTGGGGACCTACGTGCTGAGCCGCGGCTACTACGACGCGTATTATCTGAAGGCGCAAAAAGTGCGCGCGCTGATCGCGGAAGATTTTCGCAGGGCTTTCACGGAGGTGGACGCGATTGTCGCTCCGGTCTCACCCTCGCCGGCATTTAAAATCGGCGAGAAGGTGGACGATCCAATGGAAATGTATTTGTCCGACATCTATACCATCACCGGCGACCTGGCCGGCATCCCCTGCATGAGCGTGCCGTGCGGCAAGACTTCCGAAGGCCTGCCAGTCGGCATGCAGATACTCACCAGGCATTTCGACGAAACAGGCATGTTCCGCCTGGCGGACGCTTTTGAAAAGGCCGGCGGCTTCGCCGGCTGAAATTGAAAAAATCGAGAGGAGAATTACAATGGCATTTACCGTTCCCCCGCTGCCGTACGCTTTTGACGCGCTGGAGCCTTACATCGACAAGCAGACCATGGAGATTCATCATGACAAACACCATGCTGCTTACGTCACGAATTTGAACAAGGCGCTGGAATCGGCGCCCGACCTGCAGAGCAAAACCGTGGAGGAGCTGCTCGCGAACAACTGCGCCATTGTGCCGGAAAACATCCGGACCGCGGTGCGCAACAATGGCGGCGGCCATATCAACCATTCCATGTTCTGGCAGATTCTGGCGCCCAGCGCGGGCGGCAGCCCTTCCGGCAACGTCGCGGCGGCCATCAACTCGGCGTTCGGCAGCTTCGATACCTTCAAGGAGAAATTCGGCGCGGCGGCCACCACGCGCTTCGGCTCCGGATGGGCCTGGCTGATCAAGAAAGGTTCGGGAGTGGAAATTATTTCCACCGCCAATCAAGACAGTCCGGTGATGGATGGCAGTTATCCGGTCATGGGCCTGGATGTTTGGGAGCACGCCTATTATCTGAAGTATCAGAACCGCCGTCCGGAGTACATCGCGGCCTTTTGGAGCGTGGTGAACTGGCCGGAGGTTGAAAAGCGCTTCAACTCGGCGAAGTAAGCAAATCCAGCCTACACGTCAAGGCCCGGCGCAAGGGCCTTGACGTATTCAATCAATTCCATTCCGAAGAAATCCGCGACCTTGCCCGATCTGCGAAAGCCCTGCTTTTCGTAGAAGCGCAGGGCTCTTTGGAGAACGGGAGTGGTGTCCAGGCTAACGCGCGAACATCCTTGCGCGCGCAGCTCCCTCTCAACCGAACAGATCAGCTCGGCAGCCAGGCCTGTACCCTGCCAGGCCCTGCGAACTGCCATTCCACGCACGTGGCCTTCCCCGAAACCGACCATATTGCAAGCAATGGTGCCGGCTATCTCGCCAGATGAGGTTGTGGCGACGAACGCGCACATGTTTGCCAGGCGCTTCTGAAGATCGTCCAGCGCGGGCACGGTATCGAGAAAAGCGCCCGGGGTGTAGTGCTCGCGATACGGTTCGAAGGCTTCCCGCAGACATTGCAGAATTGCGGGAACGTCGCCCGGCTCGGCCTTTCTTATATTCAGCGCGCCTTCGTACACCACAGTACCCACCAGATCAGCAGCGGCTGCAACGCCAGTCGACCCCAACGCACGGCCGGCGCAAGCGACTCCGCGCCCGCATCCAATGGATTGGTTGCCATATAAACGTTAGCCGGAAAAACCGAGATCAGCAATGCGACCAAGGCCCAGGCTGAAAACCTGCGCGTCGATGGAATCAGCAGCCCCAAACCGCCCAGGATCTCACAGACCCCACTCGCGCGCACCATAAAG
>DATHNM010000046.1:0-18519 GCA_035486095.1 Bryobacteraceae bacterium | reverse complement strand
GATATTTTTCCTTCAACATCCCGGGTGGTCGCTGCGAAAATTGCCAGGGCGATGGAACGGTAACGGTGGAAATGCAGTTCCTGGCCGACGTGGAGCTGATGTGCGAAGAGTGCAAGGGAACGCGCTTCAAGAGCGCCATTCTGGACATCCGCTATAAGGGTCTGAACATCCACGAAGTATTGCAATTGACGGTCAAGGAAGCCCTGTCGTTCTTCTCCGAGTCAAAACGGCTGGTAACCCGGTTGAAGGTTTTGGCCGACGTCGGCTTGGGTTATCTGCGCCTGGGACAATCGGCCACCACGCTGAGCGGAGGCGAAGCCCAGCGCGTGAAACTGGCATCGCACCTGGCGCAATCCACCTGCGGCGGCACGCTGTTTATTTTCGATGAACCCACCACCGGGCTGCACTTCGACGACATCGCCAAGCTGCTGGCCGCTTTCCAGCGCTTGATCGAAAATGGGGGAAGCATCCTGATCATCGAACACAATCTGGACGTGATCCGCAGCGCCGATTGGGTGATTGATCTGGGACCGGAAGGCGGCGATCGCGGCGGCCAGATCGTCGGGCAGGGAACGCCCGAAGCGATTGCGGCGCTGAAGAATTCCTACACTGGGCGATACTTGAAAGAATATGCCGCAAACGCCGCACGTTGAGTCGCACTTCACTGCTTCAGAATTTGTTCGCGACATCGTTATCGGAATGGCGGATGGGCTCACCGTGCCCTTCGCGCTGGCGGCTGGTTTGTCGGGCGCGCAGACCACCACGCGCATTATCGTGATCGCCGGATTAGCGGAGATCGCCGCCGGATCCATCGCCATGGGCCTGGGCGGATATCTGGCGGCCAAGAACGACGCCGATCACTACATCAGCGAATTGAAGCGCGAGGAGCGCGAAGTGCAAGAGCTTCCCGAAGTGGAGGCGCAAGAGGTTCTGGAAGTTTTCGAAGCTTACGGGTTGACCCATAGCGAGGCGGTACCAATCGTCGACTCGCTGCGGCAGCGTCCGAAACAATGGATCGATTTCATGATGCGCTTCGAACTGGGCCTGGAAGCGCCGGATCCCAGGCGCGCCGTCCGCAGCGCCAGCACCATCGCGGGCGCCTATATCGCGGGCGGGCTGATTCCGTTGGCGCCGTATATGCTGCTTGGGTCGGCCTCCACGGCTCTCATCGTTTCTGTGGTGGCGACCATTTTGGCGCTGGCCCTTTTTGGCGCGGTGAAGGGCCACTACACCGGAATGCCCCTGGTATCCAGCGCCCTGCGCACAGCCTTTATCGGTGGCTTGGCCGCCGCCGCCGCGTTCGGGATCGCCCGGTTGGTTTCTGGGGGAAAATAGAAGGAGCCCTTATGTGCCCCGGCATTGCATTCGTCCTGCTGTTGGCTTTCCAAACCAATCTCTCCGAACAGGGCATGAAAGCTCTCGACGAAAACCGTTATGCTGCGGCGGTGGATAGCTTCACGCAAGCCATCGCGGCCGATCCAAAAGACTATAGCCTGCACTTCAATCTCGCGCTGGCCTACAGCCTGTTAGGCAGGAATGCCAACGCGATTCCAGAGTACAAGAAGACGCTGGAGCTAAAGCCGGATCTTTACCAGGCCGAACTGAACCTGGGGATCTCGCTTTTGCGGGAAAAGCAGCCGGCGGAAGCGGTTACGTATTTGACGCCGGCGGTGGCGCAGAATGCCAAGGAATACCGCGCCAACTACTACCTGGCGACCGCGCTGCTGGGCACCGGCGATTTCCCGAAAGCCGAGCAGTCTTACACCGCGGCGCTGGTTCTGGATCCCAAGGCGCCCGATGCGGAGTTGGGCCTGGCGCACGCCCTGGCCGGAGAAAATAAGCTGGAAGAAGCGGCTCCGCATTTTAAGAAAGCCGCCGAGCTGAACGCCGGCTATCGCGACGATCTGCTGGAGCTTGCAGGCATGTACGAAAAGGCCAACCAACCCGAGCAGGCCATTTCCATCTACCAGCAGTTTCCCGATAATCCCGGTGCGCAGGAGCGGCTGGGTGATCTGTTGCTTAAGGGCGGCAAGCCGGCGGATGCCATCCCGCGTTTGGAAGCTGCGGTTGCGAAGTCTCCCACCGAAGCCAATCGCGCCGCGCTGGCCGAGGCGTATCTGAAGAATAAAGAGCCGGGAAAAGCGCAGCCGGTGGTGGAGCAGATTCTCGCCGCCGATCCCGAGAATTTCGAGATCCGCATGCTGCACGGCCGCCTGATTCGCGATCAGCGGAAGTTTCCGGAAGCCGCCGCGGAGTTTGAGCGCGCCACCAAACTGAAGCCCGATTCGCCGCAAGCCTGGAGCGAACTGGCCGGGGTGCTGGTGATGGCCGATAATTATCCTCCCGCCCTGGCTGCGCTGGACCACATCGCGGCATTGAAGGCCGAAAAGCCCGGCCATCTGTTTTTGCGAGCCATCATCCTGGATAAAACCCGGGATTTGAAGCCGGCGCTGGCGAGTTACCAGCGCTTCCTTGAGATGAGCCACGGCGAAAGTCCGGACCAGGAGTGGCAGGCCAGGCAGCGCATCAAGACGCTGGAAAGGGAGATCAACAACAAGTGACGGTGGCTTTCCTGATCTTCCTGGCGTTCGCCGATCTGGCCGCTGTAAAGGCCGAACCCGATCTGAACCGGCGTTCGGAACTGGCCCTGCTGAACGCGGATTCTAAAATCGATGAAGCGCGCCAGGCTTATCAGGCCGGCAACGAAGCGGCGGAGGACGCAGCCATTCAGGAAGTGGCTGAATCGGTGACGGTTTCCTATGCATCATTGGAACAAACGCACGACGCGCCGCGCAAAAGCAAGTATTACAAGCGCGCAGAATTGAAGGTAAGCGCCTTGATGCGCAGGCTGAGCGGCTTCCGCGATGAAGTGAGTTTCGATTTTCGCCCTCGCGTGGAAGGGGCGCTGAAAACGCTTTCGGATATTCATGACGAATTGCTTTCCGACATCATGAGCAGGAAAAAATAGAGGTACAAGCCCTATGCGATATTTGGCGATGGTGCTGGTTTTCGCCGCCTGCGGCTGGGCGCAGGAGCGCGACTTCCTGACGGCGGACGAGGTGGATCAAGTGCGGGAGGCGCAGGAGCCCAACGCGCGGCTGAAGCTGTATGTTTTGTTCGCGCGCACACGGCTGGCCTTGCTGCAGCAGTTCCTGAGCAAGGAAAAGCCCGGGCGCTCCGCGCTCATTCACGACACCATTGAACAGTACACGCACATCATAGAGGCCATCGACACGGTGGCCGACGATGCGCTGGTGCGCAAGCTGCCTCTGGATATCGGAATGAAGGAAGTGGCCACGGCCGAAGGCGAAATGCTGGCCGCGCTGCAGAAGATCGAGGAAGCGGCGCCCAAAGACCTGGAGCGCTATGAGTTCGCGTTGAAGAACGCCATCGATACCACTTCCGACAGCAAGGAGCTTTCTGAAGAAGACCTGCATACCCGCACCACCGAGCTGACGGCGGAACAGAAGAAAGAGAAACAGGACCGGAAAGCCCTGGCGAGCGACGAAGACAAGAAAGCGAAGAAGAGCCCGGAGGACAAACCGGGCGTGATTAAGGCCGGCGACCGGAAGCCTCCCACGCTCTACAAGCCTGGCGAGAAGCCTCCGGATCCGAACCAGTAAATTACGCCGTTCGCATGGCTTCCGATTTGTCGCCGCCGGCAATGGCTGCATGCGCCGCCGCCAGCCGCGCGATGGGCACGCGATAAGGTGAACAGGAAACGTAATCCATGCCCACGCGATAACAGAATTCCACCGAGCTGGGATCGCCGCCGTGCTCGCCGCAAATGCCAATTTCCAGATTGCGATTCGTGGCGCGGCCCAGCTTCACGGCCTGCTCGATGAGCTTGCCGACGCCCTCCTGGTCGATGGTCTGGAACGGATCGGCCTTGAAAATCTTCAGCTCTTCGTACTTCTTCGAGAACTTCGTATAATCGTCGCGCGACATTCCGAGCGTGGTCTGCGTCAGGTCGTTGGTGCCGAAGCTGAAGAACTGGGCCACTTCGGCGATCTGATCGGCCGTTAACGCCCCGCGCGGGATCTCGATCATGGTGCCGATCAAGTACTTCATGTTTTTCATGCCGGCCTTTTCGAGCACTTCCTTGGCCACGCGTTCGACGATCTCTTTTTGCAAGGCCAGTTCGCGCTGGAAGCCAACCAGGGGAATCATCACTTCCGGAATTACCTTGATGCCCTTCTTGGCCACTTGCACGGCGGCCTCGAAAATAGCGCGCGCCTGCATTTCGGTGATGTCGGTATGGACGATGCCCAGCCGGCAGCCGCGGAAGCCCAGCATGGGATTGAACTCGTGCAGATCTTCCACTCGCTTCAACAAGGCCGGCAGTTTCTTTTTCAGCTCGCCCACCGGAATGTTGTAGTTCTCAGACATCTTCTTTTTCTCTTTGCCGCCGGCGTGCGGCAACAGAGCGAGATCCACCATCAGATTCTCGCGCTTGGGAAGAAATTCGTGCAGCGGCGGATCGAGAGTGCGGATGATCACCGGGTAGCCATCCATGGCTTCGAAAAGACCGGCGAAATCCTTGCGCTGCATGGGCAGCAGTTTCTGGAGCGCCTTATCGCGGGTCTTTTCGTCCTCGGCCAGAATCATGGCCTGCATGTGGGGAATACGGTCTGCCGCAAAGAACATGTGCTCGGTGCGGCACAGGCCGATGCCTTCAGCTCCAAATTCGCGCGCGGCTATGGCGTCGCGCGGGATATCGGCATTGGCACGCACGCCAAATTCGCCGCGAAACACATCGGCCCACTTCATGAACTCGACGAACAATGGCGACTTGGGATCGGGCTCCTTGGTCTTAGCCTGGCCCAGATACACATCGGCGGTGGTTCCGTCAAACGAAATCCAGTCGCCTTCCTTGACGACGATGTCCTTGGCGCCAACCTTTACCGTGAACTGTTTCTTGTGCTCTTCGATGTGCAGCGAGCCGGCACCGACCACGCAGGGCAGCCCCATCCCGCGCGCGACTACGGCCGCGTGGCTCGACTTACCGCCGACGGCCGTCAACACGCCGGCCGCAACTTCCATGCCATGAATGTCGTCGGGCGTGGTTTCCTTGCGGATCAAGATCACTGGCCCCTTCTTAACGCTTTCGACAGCCTGATCGGCGTCAAACACAGCGCGGCCAACCGCGGCGCCGGGCGACGCGTCAATACCGTTCGCGATCTTGGTCAGCGTTTTGAGGGACGCCTGGTCGAACAGCGGATGCAGCAACTGATCCAACTGCGGAGGCGCGACGCGCAACACCGCCTCGCGTTTGTCGATCAAGCCTTCCTTCACCATTTCCACCGCGACGCGCAGCGCCGCCAGGCCGGTGCGCTTGCCATTGCGGGTCTGCAGCATGAACAGCTTGCCGTTTTCAATGGTGAACTCGAAGTCCTGCATGTCGCGATAGTGTTTCTCCAGGCTGCTGGTGATATCGCGCAACTGGCGGTAGGCATCCGGCATGATGGCTTCCAAATCCGAGATCGGACGCCCGGTGCGGATGCCCGCGACCACGTCTTCACCCTGCGCGTTCAACAGGAACTCGCCCCAGAAAACCCGCTCGCCGGTGGAGGGATTGCGGGTGAAGCCGACGCCGGTGCCGGAAGTCTCGCCCAGATTGCCGAACACCATGGCCTGAACGTTGGCGGCGGTGCCGATTTCATCGGGGATCTTCTCCATGCGCCGGTAAGTTACCGCGTTCTTGCCCCACCAGGAGCGGAACACCGCGTCGCGCGACATGGCCAGCTGTTCGCGCGCGTCCTGCGGAAACGGTTTGCCGGTCTCTTTCTTTACCAGCTTTTGATAGTCGGCGATGATAGCTTTCAGATCCTCGGCGGAAAGGTCGGTATCCAGCTTGGCCTTCACCTTTTTCTTGCGTTCGTCGAAGATGTGATCGAATTTGTGCATGTCGATGTCGAGCGCCACTTCGCCGAACATTTGGATGAAGCGCCGATAACAGTCGTATGCGAAGCGCGGATTGGCGCTGTTCCTGGCCAGGCCTTCGACGGTTTTGTCGTTCAATCCCAGATTTAGAATGGTGTTCATCATGCCGGGCATGGAGAACTTGGCGCCCGAGCGCACGCTCAACAGCAGCGGGTCATTGGCATCGCCCAGCTTCTTGCCCATCTTCTGTTCCAGAGCGGCCAGCGCCTGGGCGATCTCGTCGCTAATCTCTTTCGGAACGTGGTTCTTGTTCTGGAAATAGATGTTGCAGACTTCGGTGGAGATGGTGAAGCCGGGAGGCACCGGAACACCAGCGCGGCTCATTTCGGCCAGGCCGGCGCCTTTGCCGCCGAGCACGTCCTTCATCTTGCCATCCCCATCGGCGGTGCCGCCGCCAAATGCGTAAACGTATTTTTTCATGGTTGCCTTTCTGTAACGATTTCAGAGAAGTCAGCTATTTCCGAGAACTCCGTCAGGAGGTTGTGAAGAAGCGCGAGCCGGTTGCGCCGCAGGTTGGGATCGGGTGCGTTGACGAGCACCTTATCGAAGAACAGGTCGACTTTGGGGCGCAGCGGACCGATGCGGGATTCAAGCGGCTGGCCCACGCTGCCGCGAATTTGTTCGTAGAGGTCCAGTTCCGGACCCGGTTCGAGCAGATTTGCGTGGAAGGTGGAATCGCTGAATTGGGATTGCTTCAAGATGTTCTTGATGCGTTTAAAACTGGCGGCGATGGGCTCAAAATCGGGCGTGGTCCGGATGGCTTTGACGCGCACGAGGCGAGCCTCCAGGTCCGTCAGGTCATTCCAGCCGGCGGCCATGCACGCGCGGATTTCGTCGTAGGCGAAGCTGCGGACGTCGCGGAAGTAATATTCGAGGCGATCGCGCATGAACTCGGACAGCTCGGGGCTCATGCCGGGGAAATAGAATTTCACTTTGCCTTCGACGATGATGCGCACCACACCTTGCGCTGCGCGACGAAGACCGAAGGGATCTCTGGATCCGGTTGGAATCATGCCCACGTCGAAGCACTGGACCAAGGTGTCCCATTTGTCGGCCAGGCTGAGAAGCTTGCCGCCCGCGGTGGAGGGGATTGCATCCTCCATGCTGAGCGGCTTGTAGTGATCGTAAATGGCTTGCGCGACTTCTTCCGGTTCACCTTGCGCACGCGCGTAGAGGCCGCCTACCACGCCTTGCAGGTCGGTGAATTCCTTGACCATGTCGGTGGTCAAATCGCACTTCGCCAGTAACGCGGCGCGTTCACTTCCACCCAGAGCCCCGACCAGCTTAACCACGCGCAGCGTCTTGTCGTAATAGGAACCCAGCTTGGCCTGGAAGGTAACGTTTTTCAGGTCTTCGACACGCTCTTCCAGCTTCTTCTTCTGATCTTGATCCCAGAAAAACCGCGCGTCGTTGAAGCGCGCGCGCAACACCCGCTCGTTGCCTTGCCGCACCAGGCCGTCGGGATCGGCATCGGTATTCATCACCGCGATGAAGTGCGGCGCCAGCTTGCCTTCGGCGTCTTCCACCGACAGGTATTTTTGATGATGCCGCATCACGGTGATCAACACCTCATGCGGCAGGTCTAGATAACTTCGGTCGAAGCTTCCGAGAATCGGGGTAGGGAATTCGGTGATGTAAACCAGGGTGTGGAGCAGATCGGGATCGGGCTTGGCTCGCCAAGTTGAAATGCCCAATTCGATTTTCTCGCGCCGTTCGTCAGCGGAGAGGATTACTCCGTTGGCCTTCAGCTGTTGACTGAAGTTCTGGATGGTGACAGGAAATGGCGGGATGCCGCGCCGGCCCACAGTGGTATTGCCCGATTTCACGCCGGCGATCTCGAAGGGCACAACGTCTGGGCCCAGCAGCGCCACCAGCCAACGGATGGGCCGGATAAAACGTTCCGTGCCTTTCCCGTTCCAAACCATGGTCTTAGGCCACTGAATCTTGAGAATTAGATTCGGTAGCTCGCGCCCTAAAACCGCCGCCGTGGGCTGGCCTTGGGTTCGTTTTGTAAAAGAGAAGTATTCGCCCTTGGCGGTGCTCTGTATCCCCAAGTGGTCGGGCGTTGTGCCCATTTTCTTGGCGAATCCGGTAGCAGCGCCCGCGCCGGCGGATTTCGACGGACCGAGAACCAGCTCTTCAATATCCGCCTGCCGTTCCAGTAGACCGTCCGCTCGCAAAAAAAGTCGCCGGGGCGTCGCCTGTACCTCCTCCACCCTTCCGCCCAAGGCCTGTTGATCGAGCAAAACTTGAAACATATCCTGCAAATTATTCAATGCAGGGACAATCATCCAGTCTGGAATTTCCTCGGTCCCGATTTCGAGCAAGAATGGCAGGCTCACGCGACGGCCTCACTCTTCGGTGTTATCTCAGCCATCCAGGCTTCTGCGACGCCCAGCGCCAGGCGGCGAACACGGCCAATCACTCCGACACGTTCGGTGACGCTGATGGCGCCCCGCGAATCGAGCAAATTGAAGATGTTGGAGCACTTGAGAACTTGATCGTAAGCCGGTAACACCACGCCAGTTAGCTTGATCAGCCGCTGGCATTCTTTTTCGTGCAAATCAAACAGCTGCCACAGCATTGCGACGTCAGCCAATTCAAAGTTGTACTTTGAAAACTGCTGCTCATCTTTCAGGCGTACAGCGCTGTAGAGAAACCCAGGCGCCCAAACGATGTCGTAGACGCTGTCGACGTTTTGCAGGAACGCCACGATGCGCTCCAGGCCGTAGGTAAGCTCAGCTGGAATCAGTTCCAGATCGAATCCGCCGCATTGCTGGAAATAAGTGAACTGGGAAATCTCCATGCCGTCCAGCATCACCTGCCAGCCAATGCCCCAAGCGCCCAGCGTGGGCGCCTCCCAGTTGTCCTCTTCAAACTTGATGTCGTGCTTCGCTAAATCGATGCCAATGGCTTGCAGGCTTCCCAGATAAAGATCGATCACGTCGGCCGGCGATGGCTTCAAGATCACCTGCAACTGATGGTGCTTGTACAGACGATTGGGATTCTCGCCATAGCGGCCGTCGGCCGGGCGGCGGCTGGGTTGAACATAGGCCACGTTATAGGCGCCCGGTCCAAGAACCCGCAGAAATGTTTCGGGGGCCATGGTGCCCGCACCCACCTCCACATCGTAGGGTTCCTGAATAATACAGCCGCGTTCGGACCAATACTGTTTGAGACGCAACACGGTCTCTTGAAACGTAAGCGGGCTACTCACAGAGCCTCCAGAATTGACGTGGTGCGCAGCTTTCGCTCCACCTGTTCTTCGATCAAACGATTCAGCGCTCGACGTACGTCGGCAGCGGTTTCCTTGACCCAGGGACGCGCGGTCAATTGCTGGATGGGTGTGAGAAGCATCTCTTCTATGATGGCGCGTGAATCGGCGCTGACGCGCAGGGCAGGCAAAAGCCCCGCCAGCCGCACGGCCCACAAAGCAAAATAGGTGACGGCGGCCCAGACATCACCACCGGCGTGCAGCGAATCCAGCACCGCGATGAGGAGGCGAAAATGGCGCTCGTTGGCTTCGTTGGGCGGGAGCAACTGCTCAGTAACTTCCGCCAGATAATCCAACGCAACGCTCGATTCGTAGTTGGAGGCCAACGCGAACTGCGATTGGGTCAATTCACAGGAATTCAGGCTAACCAGCTCGCGATTCTCCTTCTGATAATACGAAACCGTTGCATGTGACAGGCGTTCCAAGCCGGACCCGAAGTTGCTTTTCGGCCGCCGCGCCCGTCGCGCTACACCTCTCAGCTTGCCCTGATCGCGCGTGAAAAAGCTAACGATGAGGTCGGCTTCCCGAAACGGATAAGTCTGCAGGATGAAGCTGTCGCTCATTCGAGCGGGCATTCGGGCGAAGGCACTAAGTGACTAGATTAGCAGGTTTGACGACGCGCTGGTTTGTTACAGGCGAACTAAGAAGTTGTCCGGTTTCCTTGGCCAGAAGCACCCACAGGCCGTACAGATCCCAGCCGGCGACGAAGAGAAAAACGATCATCGCTCCCAGGGAACCGCGGCCCAGCCAGACGCACAGCAGCACCTTCGCAAGGAACGTGACCGTGGCGGTGTATCGAGCCCAGGGCTTTTGGTGCGAGAGCCCCCAACCGGCGATGAGGTACAGGGTGGAGAAGACCAGGAGGGCTATGGCCAGGAACCAGGCCACGAGTGAGACACCGGATAATTCCCGCGCCCCGGGGACGGCGCTGGACTGGGGGGTCACAAACATCTGTCCCATCAGCAGGGCCAACAGGCCGCAACCGGCCCCACCAATCAAGCCCGCCCAGGCCACTTTCTTCAGGCCCTTCTCTAACAGGGTGACGTGGCGGAGCGCATCCTCAGAACCTTGAATGAAGAATGAACCGCTGGTCATCTCCTTGGAATATCGGCTTTGCGGCGGCTGTCCTTTAGCGGCCCACCCCTTGCTAGACTCTTGAGCGTGGGCGGAGAATCCGCAATTGCCGGGCTTTGTGCTACTTGCGGGCATATGCGACGGGTTACTTCGGATCGCGGATCGGTATTCTTTCGCTGCCAGTTGGCGAGCGTAGACGCACGTTTTCCCAAGTATCCGAGTTTGCCGGTGCTGCAGTGCGTGGGCTATGAGGGGCCCGATAAAGGCTTAGCTGATCTTTCCTAGCAGTTGTTTAATGCTGGGTTCCAGATTCGAACCGGGATGCGAGGCTAGCGCCCTTTGGAGTTCCTTCTTGGCGGCAGTATGATCGCCCTTTTGATACAGGGCTAAACCCAGATGGTAGTGGAAAATTGAAAACGTGGGATATCTCCGCACCAGGTCGCTAAAGGTTCGAATCGCGGTGTCGCGCTCGCCCTTCTTGAGGTAAACGTAACCCAGCGTATCGGAAAAGCCAGGTTGGCCCGGGGCTTTCGCCAATGCCCGCTCGGCCAGTTTCTGCGCTTCATTTAAATCGCCATGGTCACACAGAAAATAAGCGGCGTTGTTGAGCGCGGGAAGGTTGTCGGGGTGAGCTCTGACAATCTGAAGGTAAAGCGCCTTGGCCTCATCAATGCGGCCGGCCTGAACCAGCGCGTCGGCCAATATCAAGGCTGGTGTGGCTTCATTCGGCGCCAGGTCATGAGCCTGTTTATAGTACAGAATCGCGCTTTTTTGGTCCCCCTTGGCCTGATCAACTTCGCCCAGCCGTAAGCGCAACTGCGCCGACTTGGGATCTTGTTCAATGAGCTTTTTGAACTGCACTTCGGCCAGCGCGTAGTTTCCCGCGAGCGCAGTGGTCTCGGCCAGTTCCTCCTGGATCACGGCGGAGCCAGGCGATTGCTTCAAGGCGTCGCTCAAAGTTTCCTGAGCCTTATCGAATTGCCGCAAGCCCACATAGGCCGCCGCCAGACTGGAAACAGCGCTGGGATCTCCGTCCTGGCGAAGCTCCTGCAAAATGTCGATGGCTTCGCGGAAATTTCCCAACTTGAGTGAAAGGATTCCGAGCTGCAAACGCGCCTGGGTATCCTTGGGCGATTCCTTGATCAATTGAAGTAGAATGGCTCGCGCCCGGGCTGCATCGCCCGTACTTGCCAGGCTCCAAGCCTGCAACAGCCGGGCGTGCCGGTCGGTTGGGCGCAGCGCCACAGCCGCGTTGGCTGCCTGGAGCGCATCGGCAGGCTTTCTTTCCGCAGCATAAAGTCTACTCAATTCATACTGCGCGGCGGCGAAATCCCTCCGCTGGCGCAGCGCCTCTTCGAATTCGGTGCGCGCCGGTCCCAGGTCTCCCTTGAGCAGATAAGCGCGGCCCAAATTCAGACGCAGCGCCGGATCGCTCTCGTTCGGATGCAGGTTCACCAGGTTTTGGAGGATCTGCGCGGCGGCGGCGCCGTTTTCAGGCTTGCGAGTATTAATCAGCAGGTCGGCGCGCATGCGTAAAGCGATCTCGTCTTTCGGATTCGCCTGGAGGATCTGATCCACCATGCGCGACGCGTCGTCGTACTTGGCGTTGGCAAGCAGGGCCACCAGGGATCTTTTTTCGAGCCCCGCTTGATCCTTGGGATTAGCGCGACCGGCGGCTTCGTAGTAGCGAATGGCCTGCGGATAGTCTCTCTCCGCCAGGTAGAAGTCGCCCACGCGAAGCTGCGCATCGGGGAAGTCGGTGGGATTATCCAGCAAGGTCTGCAGCGCCGCGCGCGCCTCGGCGGGCTTTTGCACGCGCGTGTAGTGACCGGCCAGCTGCACGATGTAGCTGGCGCGCTTGGGATTGTTGGCTACCTTGAGCTTCGCGATATTTTCGGACTCCGGTACGCGATTGGCATTGGAGTAAAAGGTGTAAAGAACGTCGTAAATTGGCCCGTAGGTTTTCTCGCGCGCGACCAGTTCCAGCGCGGTTCTCTCGGCTTCCGGGTAGCGGCCATCTTCGAGCAGAGTCTCCACCAGGAGCGTAGTCACCTGCGGGTTCCAAGGACGCACCAGCAGCGCCTTGCGGAAGTCAGCGATGGCATCCTGCGGCTTGCGATCTTCATGCGCCAGGGAACCCAGCAGCCGCAGGCCCTCAAAGGAGTTGGGATCTTGCGCCACCAGTTCGGAGGCGGCTTGCTGAATCTGCTGGTACAGTTTTTGGGGACGCCGGGGATCTCTCAGATAGTAGTCGAAACAATATGCCGCGAACTTTTCCTTAACCTGGGTGTTGCCTGGCAGCAGCTGCGAAGCGCGAAACAGAGCATTGTAGGCTTCCGGGGAATTTTCCTGCTTAATTGCCGTAAGGCCCAAGCGGTAATAAGCGTCGCCGAAGTTCGGATCTTTCTGAATGGCCTTGCGGTAGTTGATTGCAGCATCCTCATACTTTCCCTGCTCAAACAGGAGGTTGCCCTTCTCTACGTAGCCGCTCTTGGTGGTGCAAGCGCTGATGGCCAGCAACAGGATGCACACTCCAGCCGCTTTTTTCATGTTTTGCTCCTTCGGCATTGCTTCATGACATGCCTCGGAATCCGCGCACCCGCGCGGGTCGAGCCAGGTTTGGTCTGACGCTATATCCTCATGATAATGCTTCTTCTATTGTTGAAGCGTTGGACTGGTAATGAAAGAGCCGAAATGGCTAAAAAGCGTGGATCACCCGTACTAGTACGCGCGAGACTTCAACATTCGCGCGACTTAGCCGGCGGTTAGCACGCGCCGGACCTTGTCAATCCATTCCGGGCGGGAAATCGATTGCCAGGGGGCCGGCCGGGCCAGAATCGCTTCACGGCAGGCGAGTATCGGTTTACCGCAGGCCGGCTGAGCCGGTGAATCGCGTATCAATACCACTCGCAGGCCGGGATTCGCCGTGACGAGTGTCTTGATGGCGCGTGCCGCGCCGGGCAGATCCGGATCCAGCAGCAAGGTTTTTATCGGCAACTGCAACCGCTTGGACAATGCCAGTGCTTGCCGGCAATGCAGCGCTGGAACTGTCTGCCATCCCAATTCGGTGAGTACTTCGCCCAGCCACATTACAAATCCCAAGTCGTGATCGACAATGAGGGCAAGGGGAGAAGCGGGGCGCGCAGTCACGGCTTAGAGGATGGCAAGATCAATCTTACCGTTTTCGTGCTGTGCGCAGGCCGGCCGTGCGAAATTCATGATGCCTGGTTTCGATGGCCACTCCGCGGCCTTCGTTGCGAACCACGCGCCCCTTCATCACCAGCTTCAAAGCGCAGACGCCGTCCAACAAGCAAGGCCAGCTTACCATCAGTTCAATGGAACCGGAGAAGGAACGCCGCTCGGCGACTTCGAACAACGCGCCGGTACTGCTGATGTTGCAGGTCCGGCCCGATCTCCAGCGCTCATCTTTTCCCATCAATCTGTATTCCACCGCCAAGCTAAGGGGGAAACGCTGGCGCGACCGCCGTTCCAATGAAAGGTCGTCAAATGGCAACGCCGCAATGGTTGCGACAGACATACACTACTCCTCCAAAGAGAAATTGAATAGCATCTTTATAGCATCCGCTGAAGAGTCAGGTCAATGACAACTGGTGACAAAACGCAGGAATAATCCAAGCGCGTATCTTTTACGTCACCTTTAGGGTGCCTGGGTTGCCAGGATTCGATATCATTGCCCGATATGAGCGGTTTTTCGAGGCCTCAATTGCTTGCCCTGGCGTGCCTGGTTACGGCAATCGCTGGGAACGCTCAGACGGCGAAGACCGCCCCAGCTTGTGATCGTGCTTGTCTGGAAGGCTTCGTCAATCAGTATCTGGATGCGCTGGTAGCGCGCAATCCATACAGCCTGCCGCTGGCGCCCAAGGTGAAGTTCACCGAAAACGAACAAGTGATTCCGCTGGGCGAAGGTATTTGGGGCACCGCCAGCGGCTTGGGAACCTATAAGCTGATTGTCGCCGATGCGCAATCCGGTGAGGTAGGTTTTCTCGGAACCTTGCGCGAAAACGATGCGCCGGTGGCCTTCGCGCTGCGGCTGAAGATAGACCATCGCCTGATCCGCGAAGTGGAAACCATTGTGGTCCGTGACCCGGGAGCCGGCAATGCCGTGGAAGCCATGGGCCAGCCCGATCCGTTGTTCCTCAGCGCGCTGCCTGCCGGCGAGCGCCGCTCCCGCGATGCGTTGATCGCCATCGCTAATAAGTATTCCGACGGCGTGGAGCAAAGCAGCGGCGATCTGGTGGCCTTCGATCCCGGTTGTAACCGCGTACAGAATGGCACCCAGACCACCAACAATCCGAATCTCAAGCTGGATCCAAACGCCACGTGGACGCCCATGCAACTGGGCTGCAAGGATCAGATCAACAGCAAGTTTTTTAGCTTCGTGCGCAAGATTTATCCGCGCCGCTTCCTGGTGATTGATGAAGAGCGCGGCCTGGTTCTGGGCTGGTTTCTATTTCATATTCCAGGGACCGTTACATCGGTCGAGATTCCGGGCCACGGCGCTATCGGCATTCCGCTGCCCTATCAGGCGCCTACGACGCTCGACATCGCCGAGCTGTACAAGATCAGGAACGGAAAGATTCTCAAAGTGGAAGCGCTGCAAACCAACGTGCCCTATGGCACGCCGAGCCCGTTCCTGAGCGAGAAGTAAGCTAGGGGCAAAATGCGAAAATCATGTTTTATCGCGGGTGTTGCAGCGGCGATGCTGGGTGCAATGAGGGCGCCGGCCGCTGAGCCGGCCTGCGATCGCGCGTGCCTGGAAGGCTTCATGAATCAATACCTGGACGCGATGGTGGCGCACGATCCGGCGCGCTTGCCCGTCACGTCCATGCTGAAGTTTAGCGAGGACGACGTGGTGTTGAAGCTGGGCGACGGGCTTTGGGGCACCGCAAGCGGCCGCGGCGCTTACAGGGAGTATTTCGATGATCCCGCCGCGGGGCAAGTGGCGTTCTTCGGCAGCATGCTGGAGAATGGGCACGGCATTGCGCTGGCGCTGCGCCTGAAGATTGAAAACCGCCGCATCAGTGAATCTGAAAGCGTGGTGGTGCGCAGCCCGCGCACCTTCGAGCTGATGGAGAAGGCCGGTGCGCCCGATCCGGTGCTGCTCGAAACCGTTCCGGAATCCGAGAGGCTGCCGCGCGCGCAACTCACCGCTATCGCCAACCAGTATTTCGAAGCCATTGAGCAGGGCAATGGCCAGGTGGCGCCGTTCGACGCGGATTGCAATCGCTTTGAGAACGGCATGAAGACCAGCGGCGCATTGGGGTGTTCGGCGCAACTGGATACGCAGGTCTTCAATTACATCAGCCGGATTTTTCCGCGGCGCTTCCTGGTG
The DNA here is from genome assembly GCA_035486095.1 of Bryobacteraceae bacterium. Taxonomy (GTDB): domain Bacteria; phylum Acidobacteriota; class Terriglobia; order Bryobacterales; family Bryobacteraceae; genus Palsa-89. The sequence goes on along the minus strand of DATHNM010000046.1, from coordinate 2,875 downwards.
GTGGATTCCGAACGGCAGGTGGTGTTCGGTTTCTTCATGTTCAATCACCGGGGCGATGTGTTGTGGGTCAATTCGCCGGGCGAAGGCAAACACGACATGATGGGCGCCGCGAAACGTCCCTTCAGCGTGGACGTGGGCGAAGCCTTCCGTATCAAGAACAGCAAGATTCTCAAGGTGGAAGCTTTGATGACGGCGCTGCCTTATGGCGCCAAGTCGCCGTTCGTTCCGGCGGAATAGCCGCGGACGTTTGCTAAACTCGTTGTGGAAAGGCGCGCCGTAGCGCCTGTTTCGCAAAGGAGCGATTTCTGAATGTCGATTCAAGAAGAAGCTGGTCTTATTCTGAAGCTGTACGAATTGCGTCGTGAAGAGACGATGCGCGAGGCTCGCGATTGGTTCTTTCGCGAGTTCAATCCACAAACGGTTGCGGACTACTCAGCCGTTCTGATGGGTCCGCACAGCGGCCATCTGCGGATGGTGGTGAGCTATTGGGACATGGCTGCGGCTTTTGTCCATCGGGGAGCTATCAGCCTGGAGCTGTTCAGTGATACCAACGGCGAACAAGTGGTGGTTTTCGCCAAGATCGAACCGTTGCTGGCGGAGATCCGCAAGTCTTACGGACCGGGATTCGCGATCAATCTGGAAAAGCTGATCGATGCCATGCCGGAGGGGCGCAAGCGGGTTGCGGGGGCGCGCGAGATGATGAATGCCATGCGTGCGCAGGCGGCCCAGCAGGGCTCGTAGATTTTTGTAAAGGGGGCAGAAGTCCTTGTCTGCCCCATGAAACCTCTGGTCACATTCCCCTAATTCAGGCATCCAACGGGCGTGCATAGCCTTCTCAGGCAGTTGTTGGCCTGGCTGCTCCATCTCGGCGTCTTTGGGCCGTTACTGCTGGGCATTGCCGATTCTTCCTTCCTCTTCCTGCCGTTCGGGAACGATCTTCTGATCGTGATCCTGGTGGCGCGCGACCACGCACATCTGCCGCTGTATGTGCTCACCGCGGCCATCGGCTCGTCTGTTGGAGTTTTCCTGCTGGATGCCGTTTGCCGCAAGGGCGGCGAAGAGGGGCTGAAGAAAATGATGAAACCGCGCCGACTGGAGTATTTTAAACGACGCATGTCCAACCAGGCCGGAGTCGCCATCGGGCTGGCTTGTCTGGCCCCGCCGCCGTTTCCCTTCACTCTGGTTATCGCGAGCGCCAGCGCGTTTGCCTATCCCCGCCAGCGGCTGCTGGGCCTGGTATTGCTGGCCCGCGCTGTTCGATTCACCATCATCGGGCTGCTGGCGATCCGCTTTGGCCCCGATGTTCTCAGGATCGCCAGAGCCCCCGAAACCACCTGGATCATGCTGGGCTTCATCGTACTGTGCGCGGTGGGGAGCGCGTTCCAGGTGCTGCAGTGGGTCCGCCGTAGCCGCAAGGCGGCCTGAAGGCTCGGCTAAACTAGAAAGAGACGAAACAAGAGCTTCACAAAGGAGAGCAACGACATGAAAGTTCCCAAGAGTTCCGTGGTGCTCACCGCGGCCCTCACCGGTTTGCTGGGCGGCACGGTGGCTCGCGCGGCCACGCAGGGAAACACCAGCGGGTCCGGAGCCGGAGTGAGTTCCACCAGTTCTTTTGTCAACGCTACGGCCGGACAGGCGGCCGCCGACCCGGTTGAAAAGCATGGGTGTAAGGGCCTGAATTCCTGCAAGGGCAAGGGCGGTTGCAAATCGAGCGACAACGGTTGCAAAGGTAAGAACTCCTGCAAGGGCAAGGGCGGTTGCGCCACCGACGGCAAATAGCGGAAGCCAGCCGGGTGCGCCAAAACGTCCCCTTCTTGAGCTGCATCAAATTTCATGCCAGCCAATCGATTCAACGGCCACACCGGCTACGGCATCGGGATCGGCCTGCGCGTCCCTCACTATCAGCACATCCTGGAACGGCGGCCGGTGGTGGATTGGTTCGAGATTATTTCGGAAAACTATATGATCGATGGCGGGCGTCCGCTCGCCATTCTCGAGCGTATTCTCGAGCAATACCGCGTGGTGCAGCACGGTGTGTCCATGTATTTCGGCTCGGCTGAGCCGCTCAATCGCGAGCATTTGCGCCGGCTGAAGGCTCTGGTGAAACGAACTAAAACGCCGTGGCTGACCGACCATCTGTGCTGGGGCAGCGTGGACGGCCGCTACACTCACGATCTGCTGCCGATGCCGTACACGTTTGAAGCGGCCCAGTTGACGGCGCGAAAAATTCGCGAGGCGCGCGATTTTCTGGAAGTTCCCATTGCTGTGGAGAACGTGAGCAGCTACGCGGAATTCCACGTCTCGGAAATGACTGAGTGGGAGTTTTTGAACGAGGTGGTGGAACGGGCCGACTGCGGGATTCTTCTGGATGTGAACAACATCTACGTATCGTCCCAGAACCACAACTTTGATGCCTACGATTATCTGAATAGCGTCCCGCCAGAACGGGTGACGCAGATTCATATCGCCGGCCACTCGAAATTCGAAAAGTATATTCTCGATACGCACGATCATCCGGTGCTTGACGTGGTATGGAAGCTGTACCAGCATGCCATCGAACGGATTGGGCCCACTGCGACGCTGCTGGAATGGGACGACCAGATACCATCTTTTGACGAGGTGCATGCCGAAGCGCGCAAGGCTGGGCAGTTCATGGAAGCTCCGGCGGTGGCCGGGTGACGACGGAAAATGCGGGACTGCTGGAGTTTCAACGGCGCTTGGCGGGGGCCGTGATGAGTCCTCTGGACTCCTCAATCAGCGCGGAGGCTAAGCGGTTGGTTAAGCCGAACGATCGCCTGACGGCTACCGAACGCCTGAATATTTATCACCGGCAATATTGGTACCGGATTCTGGACTCGTTCCATGAGGATTTTCC
>DATHNM010000045.1:0-6437 GCA_035486095.1 Bryobacteraceae bacterium | reverse complement strand
AGTGGACAGGGGGGGAATTCTCCGGGGAACACGGGCGGCCATACCGGTGGGCAGGAGGCGGCCGGACCGCGAGGAGGAAACTCGCCCGCCAACAGTGGTGGGCATACCGGCGGAGATGGACCCGGATCGGGATGCTGCTGTCCGGTGGTGATCGGCCCCATCGTAATCAGCAACTGCTGCTCATCGTCCGCCGATCCGTCCGGGGATCCGCCCGATCCACCCGCGCAGCAAATCTCTCTCATTCCGCCCGCCGATGTGGAAGCCACGCCCCGAGCCCGGGCTTTCTTGATGCAAAACCAAGGTGAAAGCGATTGGTGCTGGGCGGCGGTGGCGGTGTCCATAAACAATTTCCTGGATCCCCAGCCTAACGCGACGACAGTTGGAGCCGCACCCACCTGGACCCAGGGTCAACTCGCAACCCAACTGCTGGCACAGGAGATGCAATGGGACCCTCCGGTGGATTGCAGCGTGGATCCAAACTTGCGTTGCGACAAGACCGCGGCGTTGGATGTCGCACTCACCATCACGAAAAATTTGATGGATGGCGGAGCCAGGTTTAACGAGTATCTGGACTTCGCATCCATTCAAAAATGGCTGGACCTGCAGCTCCCGATTGGTGCAAGAATCGTGTGGCCCAACGGCGGCGCACATTTCATTGCACTGTCCGGCTATCAGACGTTTGCGAATGGCGAGCAAAAGGTGATGGTGGAGGATCCGCTCTACGGGACCAGCCTGCAGGATTACAGCTCCCTGCTGGGGCAATACGTACACTACGGCACCTGGCAGGACACGTATCTGGTGCAACCATAAACCCGGTCCAAGGAGATCCCTTATGTCGCTCATAGAACCCGCTCCACCCTCCGACTGCACAGCGGCCTTTTCCGCCACACTGCCGCAGTTCCTGACCGGGGCTGCCGGACTGATAAAAGAAAGTTACCTGGGCGTTAAACCGCCTGTTCCGGACCAATCACAGATCGGGATTGCGCCGCCGCGCCCGCAGCAGGTCTTCGTCCTGGATCTGAACGAGGCGGCGCATAACCCAGGCAGGATAGATCCGCCGGCTGCCGGCTGGCGAATCTTCGCCGGCAGCGGACAGAATTCAACCGTAATGGGGAGAATGATGCAAATACCGCCTTCCCTAACCTGGAAATTGACCGGGGTTTTTTACGGCGTACGCGTAGCGCAAGCGCTGGACGCGTCGCAGAATCTGGGTGTTTTACCGGCGGTAACGAAAAGTGACTATGTATTACGTGTACTGGCGGTTCCAGGACTAAATCTGGAAGCATTCTGGCTGGTGGCGCAGAGCCCGGCTACAGCGGACCTGGTTATCCCATTTCCGGCGGCCACTGCCCAGCCCATACCGACTTTGATGGGGGTGAACCCGTACAAGATGGTGACGTTCTTAGCGATCATCCGGCCGTTGGCCGCCAGCATGTTATCAATGGCGTCCGGATATGGAGGGTAGGCGGACTTTTAGTCCAGGTCTCGCTATCTGAAGTGAGACCGTAAGATTTGAGGGTAGATTCCATGCTGATTGAAATTGAACAACACGATCGCGTTTGCATTCTGCACTGCAAAGGGCGTTTAGTTGCAGGTCCAGAAATGGAGTACCTGCAAACCCAATTGGATGACATCAAGAAACTGGCATGCACCACGGTGCTCGCCGATTTTCAGGATGTCACCTCCATTGGATCAATGGGCGTTACCTTCATCGTAGGCATTTACACTTCCGTCATCCGGAAGCCGGGCGGACGATTCCTGCTAACCGGCGCAAGCCCGCACGTACAGCACGTGTTGGATCTCACGCGGCTAAGCACGATAATTCCGGCGGCATCCGATCTGGCGACGGGATTGGCAATCCTGCGCGGGGAAGCTTTCCTTGGGGCGCCGGCGCTGTCCGACAAAGCATCGGTCAACATGTGAGGTTAGCTTCCTCGCCCGGAATAATCTAGGCCAAAGCTTTTCCGTACAGCGCCAGCAAGCGGCTCCATGCCTTTTCGGCCTGCGCCTCGTTGTAGACTTGCGTGTCCGGAGGGCACCAGCCATGCGCGGCGCCTGTGTACACTTCGATTTCGGCGGGCAGGTTCGCCTTGGCGAACGTGTCCTTAAGAACGTTCTTCTCGTTGGGCGACCGCATATCGTCGTTAGCTGCAATCGCGATCAGAAACTGCGCCTTGGTCTTGGCAGCCTGCAGATGTGGACTGTTCGGCATATCCGTCACCAGTCCGCCGCCATGGAATGTTGCCACTGCTCCGACGCGCTCCGGCACGGCAGCGGAGGCACGAAACGCCATTGGGCCGCCCATGCAGTAACCCTGCGTTCCAATTTTGCGGTTTTTCGCCACCGATGATTGCTGATCCAGCCAAGCGATGAACGCCTTCGCGTCAGTCATGTGCGTGGTCTCATTCAGAGCTTGCGCCAGCGGTATCAACTGCGGGATCGGGGTGGCCGCGCCGGCATCCGCCGTGGGAGCTTTCTTGACACGGTAGAACGGATTGATTACCAGCACCGAATAACCCGATTCGGCCAGCCGCTTGCCCATCTGGCGGAACGCCGGCCGCAGCCCGAAGATGTCCGGCCACACCAGAACGCCCGCGCCGGTGCCGCTCGCTGGATGCGCGAAGTAGCAGTCCGCGGTGCCGTCGGGCGTCGTGATATTCACTTCCGACTCGGTGACGGTAACCGCGTTCACCACTTGCGGCAGCATCATGGCCATGCCTGCTCCCAACATGATGCCGAATTGCTTTCGTGTCACCAGACCGAGAGCCTCGAACTCCTCACGGTCTTTCTCAAAATGATCCTGATCACACATATTCGCTCCTTATCAAGCCTTGGCTGCGCGAAGCCGCACGCCTACCGCGATATTATATCCACTTGGCTTCACTGCGGCTCGCCGCCCACGCGGGTCCCTCCCGGTCCCACGATGGTCTTGGGAGCGGGCGGTCCATTCAGCGGATTCAAGCGGCCGCCGATCTTAAAACTCCAGACCACATCGCCCCGCGCTTCCCTGCTCCCGTCCCGGCTTCCGCCAGCCGCTATGGTGACGTATTGCTCGCCATCCATTTCGTACGTCGCAGCGGGTGCGTCCGCGCCAAAGCCTGTTTGAAAACGCCACAACTCTTCGCCCGTTTTAGAATCGAAGGCGCGAAAGAAACCATCCGAGCCGCCATGGAAAATCAATCCGCCGGCGGTAGCCATTAATCCGCTGCCGAAGCCGGCCGGGTACGGGACTTCGTTCTGCCACACGCGCTTGTTGGTTCGCGAATCCAGCGCGGTGATGAGGCCATACTCGCGCGTCCCCTCGATTTGCAGTCGTGTGGCCAGATTGAACTGGCGCGTCGCCACTTCGGTGGCAAAGAATAAATATCCGGACTGCGGGTCATAAGCGCCGGGCGCCCAGTCGCCTGATGCCGACGGTTGCGCGATCTTGGTATCGCTCCAATGCGGCGTGAACATACAGCCTTGCTGGTAACCTTTGACGGGCTCGCCGCATTGCGGAGCGGTTGGATCGCCGGCTGGGATGGGCTGCGTCGCCACTGTTTTCTGGCGTGGCTCCTGCGGCACTGGTTTTTCCTCGATGTCGATCAGAGGTTTGCCCGAAACACGATCCAGGATGTAAACCCAGCCTTGCTTGGAATGGGCCGCGAGCGCATGGCGCATTTCTCCGTTGTAAGTCTGGTCGAACAAGATGAGCGGCGTGGGCATATCGAAATCCCAGAGATCGTGATGAACCGATTGATAGTGCCAGCGATAGCTTCCGGTGGCGGCGTCCAGCGCAACAACCGAGCATGTGAACAGATTATTTCCGCCGCGCGTGGAACCGTTGTAATCCGGCCAGGGATTTCCTGTGTTCACATAAATGAGCCCCAGGTCTGGATCCAGAGCCGGCTGCACCCACATGGCGCCGCCGCCGGTCTTCCAGGAGTCGCCCTCCCAAGTGTCGTTGCCGAACTCGCCCGGACCGGGCGTGGCCCACCAGCGCCAAACTTCGTTTCCGGTTTTAGCATTGTGCGCAGTCAAGCGTCCGCGCAGGCCGCCATCTCCACCTGAAATGCTCATGTACACCAGGCCCTTGTAATAGAGGGGCGGCGCAGTGATGTATTTGCGGAAGGTCTTGGGAACGTCTTCGCCCAGCTCGTGCTTCCACAGCAGCTTTCCCGTTTTCTGATCGAGAGCCAGCAAATAAGTGACGGGCTCTGGACGCCCGGTCTCGGGCACTGGTCTGCGGATGTCGGCAAGAACGCCGAACACCATTCCATCGCCCAGCCCCACGCCTCGCTTGGCCTTGTTATCGGGCGTTTTCGGATCGGCCTGTGGACGAAATTCCCAGATAATTGCACCGCTCTTGGCGTCCAGCGCGAAAATGTCCTGCTGGCCCGTGGTGATGTACATCACGCCGTCCTTGATCACCGGCGTGGCTTGCTGCGAGAAGCCTGCGCCGAAGCCGGAATTCAAGCGCGCCATCCAAGCGCCTTTGAGGGTCTTCACATTCGAGCGGTTAATTTGCGAAAGTCCAGAGAAGCGCGTGTTGCCCCAATCGCCGCCCACTAACGGCCATTCCGCGGAAGCCGGCTGGCGGTAATCAGCGGCCGGTTGGCTGAACGCGATGCCCACACCGAACAGCACAAATGCGAGACAGTAACGCAGTTGCATCGGGGTGCTTGCTCCTATTCGTAATATTCCGGCGACTTCTTCAATTTGCGATTGCCGATCATGTCGTGCTGGATCCAGAGTTGCGCGCCAGTGCTTTTGATCAGAGCTTCCACCTTGGCTCTGGAAGCGGCATATTGCGCGCTGCTGTTCGGCGGAAAGGTGTGAAATTCCCGTTCCCCGGGAAAATGATAAAGGTCGCCGCTCAACAGCACCGGACCCGTCTTAGGAAGCTTTACCAGCAAGCATTGATGGCCCGGCGTGTGTCCCGGTGTGGAAACCAGCGTGACAGCTCCATCGCCGAACACATCATAATCCCCGTCGATGACGATCTTCTTACTATCCTTCAACTTTATGAACTGGTCCGGGCGCACCGACGTGGTTGCGGCCACATCCTCGCGGAACATGAATTCGAGCTCGGCCTTCTGAGCGATCCAGGTGGATCCGGCGTAATCGTTTCCGTTTCCGGAATGGTCTCCATGGGCATGCGATATTGCCAGATATGTAATGTCGGCAGGCCCATACCCTATCGCCGCCAATTGGCTTCGCAAAGATTTATCGATCTTGTCGTGTTTCGCGCCGCCGCCCTCCGGCCGATCGTAAATCGCATCGTTGAGCCCGGTTTCCCATAATAATGTCCCCTTCGGATGAACGATCAGAAAACACGGATCGGACATGTCGACGGAGCCGACTTGTTCGCGCGTGAGGCCGTAGGCGGCAGGATCGCGGTCCTTCAGAGTCGCGCAATCGAACACATACATCCGCATAGAGGCGGGGCGTACGGAAGCCCCTTGCGCCTGGGCGCGCGCCACAGGGTAGAGAGTTCCGCCGGCTAGGATGAGCGCGGCAATTCGTAGGATGGCGGGGGAGATTTTCGGCTGCGGCATTTTTGGCGTGCTACTAAGATACACCTCACAGCGTAATAGAATTGTTGGAACGATTAAGGAGCATCGTGGGCATGAGCAAACTGATTGCAGGCTTTCTGGTTTTCGGTTTCGCGCTGAGTCTAAACTTGGGCGCTCAAGATAGAATGCCGGTGATTCCCCCGGAAAAGATGACGCAAGCGCAAAAGAAAGCCGTGCAGGATTATAAAGACCTGCGTAAGCAAGATCTGACGGGACCTCCCTGGTCTGTAATTCTGCGGGTTCCAGATCTTATCGTTCCATCGCTGCAACTGCGCCTGCACAACCTGAATAACAGCTCTCTCAGCCCGAAGCTTACCGAGTTTGCGATCATGATCGCGGCGCGCCAGTGGACCAATAACTTTGAGTGGAACGCCCACAGCAGTCTGGCCGCAAAGGCCGGCCTGAGCCCGGCGATTCTGGCCGCCGTGGCGGACGGGCGGCGTCCCGAACAAATGGCCAGCGATGAAGAACTGATCTACGACTTCTGCAACGAGCTGTTGCATAACCAAAGCGTCAGCGATGCCACCTACGCCAGCATGCTGGCGAAATTCGGCGAGCCCGGCATCGTAGAGGCTGCAAGCCTGGAAGGTTATTACACGTACCTTTCGATGATTATGAATACCGCGCGTTCACCGCTGGCCCCGGGCATCAAACCAGCATTAACGCCGTTCCCCAAATAAAGAGGCCGCTTATGAACACGCCAGGTTTTGCCGGAATTGTTTTTTTCGCCGTCAGCTTTACGGCCGCGGCGCAGAGCGTACCGAAGTTTGAACCCGATCCATATTGGCCGAAGCCACTGCCGAACAACTGGATGCTGGGCCAGGTGGGCGGCATCTTCGTGGATTCGCACGATCACATCTGGGTGAACAGCCGCCCCAGGAC
>DATHNM010000044.1:0-3501 GCA_035486095.1 Bryobacteraceae bacterium | reverse complement strand
CCGCATGGCCGAGCAGGCTGCCATCGGGCAGGATTTGATCGATTTTGCCGACGCTCTGGGCCTGAAACAAATGGTGCTGGCCGGTTACGATTGGGGCGGACGCGCGGCCGCCATCGCGGCGGCTCTGCATCCGGAACGGGTGCGTGCCACGGTCATCATCGGCGGCTACACCATCCAGAATGTTTTCGCCGGGCAGCAGCCTGCCGCGCCCGAAGTGGAACGCGAGCTTTGGTATCAGTGGTATTTCAACACCGAGCGCGGACGAGCCGGATTGGCGGCCAATCGGCACAGCCTATGCAAGCTTTTGTGGCAGACCTGGTCGCCCGGTTGGCACTTCAGCGACGAAGAATATAATCGCACCGCGCCATCGTTCGACAATCCCGATTTCGTGGACCTGGTGATTCATTCTTACCGGCATCGAAACGCCAACGCGCCCGGTGAAGCGCGTTTTCAAGAGACCGAACGGCAACTCGCGCAGCGCCCGAAGATTGCGGCGCCGTCGATATTGTTATACGGTGCCAATGATGTTCTGGCTCGTCCGGCGGCTGACGTGACGCCGGCCGAACGCGCGGTGTTCCCTGCCCTGGTGGCGCGCCGCGTAATTCCAGGCGCCGGGCATTTTCTGCCGCGTGAAAAGCCGGAAGCCGTTTCTACAGCATTACTCGAGCTGCTGAAGGCATAACAGAAGACACGAGCGGTCTTTAGGCGCGCTGAAACATATCGAACGGCTCGAACTCGCCGTTCAGCAGCTCGCGCGTATCATTCAATCCCAGCCATCCCGCGATCATGGTCGCATAGACTCGCCGGAAATCGGTGGTGTAAATCAGATTGTCGCCGGGGTCCAACTTGGAGAGGCTCGGGATGGTCCCATATTGACCGCCCTTTACCCGTTTTCCCGCGACGAACATCAGGTTGGCCGCGCCATGATCCGTTCCAAGGTTTACGTTTTCCGGCACCCGGCGGCCGAATTCGGAAAACACCATCACCACCACGTCGTCGGCGCGCCCAATCCGCTCCAGGTCTTGCAGGAAGGCCGCCACGGCATCGGAGGCATACGTCAATAAGCGTTTGTGCGTGTCGTTCTGGAAGACATGCGTGTCGAAAGCATTATTGCGATAGGCCGTGTAATAAAGACGCGTGGGCATGCCCGCATCAATCAACGCGGCCACCTTTGGCAAGTCCAGCCCCACCACGCCGTAATCCACCGGCGAATGATATTTCGACCACGCTTCGCGCACCAATGCCGATGCCTGCTTGGCGCTCTGTGCGGTATCCAGAAGAAATCGCCGCGATGGATTTGCGATCTGTTGGTTGGCAGCGGCGGTAGGGGGCAGCGCCTCGCGCTCGTCGAAGAACACCTCTTGCGAAAACTTGTTGGGATCGTCGAAGACCACCGGCACGTGGCGGCGGCTGCGCACGGCCAGCGATTGCCGCGCATCGATATTCACCAGAAAATTCGGCGGCGCCTCGGGCGCCATCGCGTCGGCCAGGCGCCCCACCCATCCGTACTGTTCGCCACTGTTGGGCGCGGCGGTGTGCCAGTAAGCCATCGATGTGAAGTGCGAGAACGACGGGTTCTCGTATCCGCAGCCATGCACGATAGCCAGCTTGCCGCTCTTGTACAGACGCTCGAAGCCGGCCATGCCGCGGCTGAATCCGAAGTGATCGTCGATGGGCCGCACGTCCTTGCGCGGAATGCCGATATTGGGCCGCTGATGATAATAGGCATCGTCGCCATAGGGGATCAGCGTATTCAGCCCGTCGTTCCCGCCTGAAAGTTCCAATACCACCAGGATCTTGCCTTTCGACCTGGCTTGCCCCTCCAGCGCCGCGGCGGCCTGCGCGAACAGAGGCATGGGAAGCGCCGCCGCGCTCACCCCAATGCCTAACATGCCCAGGCGCATCAGATCGCGCCGGCTGGCATCGGAAAACGAGAAATGGCTCTTCTTCATTCGTAGGCTCCGAAACTAACCCAACTGGTATTCGGGCTGGCTCATGATCAGGTGCAGCACCAGCCTCAATGGATCTTCAAGATAGGTCTGCGCCGCGGCAATGTCCGTGGTGCCCAATTCCTTATTGAGAAACACGATCATCTTCTGGCGCGCTTCCTCGCCCGGCGGCACACGCATGAAGCGGTGGATCATGTAATCCACCACCTGCGTGGTGTTGCTCAGATGCTGATCCAGCACCATGCGCGACAAATTAAACTGCGCCGTATCGCGCGGAATCGGCTTTACTCGCTCAATGGCCATCTGCCAGCCGCGAAAACTGCCGTAGCGCGTGTTGAAATCCTCATCGCGGTCGGCGGCCATGTTGGATTCCGCCAGGTCGCCACTCTTGCCATCGGGTTTCGTGGCGGAGCTGATATCCATGCCCTGGCGCACGCGGTCGGCCACGCGCCGCACCTCCGGATCGCCAGTGAACCGGTCGGGAGGAAGGAAATTGATGTCGGGAAACAAAACGTCGCGGCCAAAATTGGCGCGCTCCAGCAACAGGCCGGGTGTGATCCAACTGGTGCCGCCGGCCCAACCGGCCACCGTGGGCGGCGCGAAAAGACGCTGGCCCAGCGTGCCAGTGGCCACGTTGAAATCGGGCACACCGGGAACACTCCCCAGCCCCAGCTTGCGATAAGTGGAAACCGCCAGCCGCACCGGGCTCTTGATCTGCGTTCCCACCGACGCGGGACTGTAAAAATCGCGCGACAGGAAAATCGTCTCCAGCAGCGGCGCAATCTGATAATCGTGATCGCGCAGCACCGCGCCCAGTTGCTTCTGCAGCTGGGGCGACAGATCCTCACGCACAAAGTAACGATAAATTTTCCCCGCGATGAAATCGGCCGTGGCGGGCTGCTGCAAAATAATGTCGATCACGTTGACGCCGTCAAAGCGCCCGGTCTTGCCCAGAAAAGTCTTTTCGCCGTCGTCGTGCTGGTCTTTGTTCACCACAAATTTGAGGTCGACGTAATTCCAGCCGGTGAAGGCGCGCGCCGCTTCGCGAATGTCCTTTTCCGTGTAATGGCCCACCCCCATGGTGAACATCTCCATGATTTCGCGCGCGAAGTTTTCATTCGCCGCGCCCTTCACGTTGACGCCCGCGTCCAGGAACGTCAGCATGGCTGGATCCTGCGCCACAGCCACCATCAAATCCCGAAAGTTGCCGGTTCCCTGGTTCTGGAACAGTTCCAGCTGATCCAGAAGCTTGCGATAATCGCGTACCTTGGCTTCGTTCACGGCGAAGTGACCATGCCAGAACAGCGCCATGTTTTCCCGCAGCGGCTGCGGGCTGGCCAGCATACGGTTCGTCCACCAATAAGCCACGCGGTTGGTTTCGAGCGCGCTGGCACGCAGCCAATAGAAAAATTCGTTGACTATAGGCTGCATGCGGCGATTTCCGGCGGGCTTCACCTGGATGCCGAGCGCGCTGCCGGTTTCCTTGGCCTGATCGGTGACCGCGGGGCGGCTCGGCGGGAAGGGCTCGAGGCCCGGTTCGTGAATGCCGGAT
>DATHNM010000043.1:0-5655 GCA_035486095.1 Bryobacteraceae bacterium | reverse complement strand
CTGTTGCTAAGCAGGATGAGGACCGCCTGAAAATTGCGTCTGCCGATGTGGCCGTCGCTCTTGTGACCGAAACTGGGCTCGCGTTCTGCCCATGGTGCGGAGTTAATCTGAAGCGATTCTATAGAAAGCGCGTTGCTGAGTTGGATCGCCCGGGGTTTTCCGTTCCCTTGCCCACGTCTCCTCCTTAGTTTCACTGCCATCTCCGAATCCTACACGCTACAATGTAATTTTCAACGGAGGCTTAATGGCTGCACTTCCCCGGCGCACTTCCGTGCCCGTCAAAATCGGCGATGTTTGGGTGGGCGGCGACCACCCCATCGTGGTCCAGTCCATGACCAACACCGACACGGCCGATACCGCCTCTACCGTTAATCAGGTGATGGCACTGGCCCAGGCCGGCTCTGAGTTGGTGCGGGTCACCGTCAACACCGAGGCTGCCGCCCAAGCTGTACCCAAAATCGTCGAAACGCTCTACAAATTCGGCGTTCGCGTCCCCATCATCGGCGACTTCCACTACAACGGCCATCTGCTCCTTAAGAAATATCCCGAATGCGCCCGCGCCCTGGCTAAGTACCGCATCAATCCCGGCAACGTCAACATCGGCAAGAAGCACGACGACAATTTCCGCACCATGATCGAAGTGGCCATTGAGCACAACCGTCCGGTGCGCATCGGCGTCAATTGGGGTTCGCTCGATGGAGCGCTGCTCACGCGCATGATGGATGAAAACTCGCTCCTGCCCGAACCGCTGGATGCGATGGAAGTCACCATGAACGCGATCGTGGCCAGCGGCCTTCTCGCCGCCCAGGCCGCCGAGCAATACGGACTGGGCCGCGACAAAATCATCCTCAGCGCCAAGGTCAGCGGCGTGCAGGATCTCATCATGGTCTACCGCAAGCTCGCCGCTCAGTGCGACTACGCATTGCATCTGGGGCTCACCGAAGCGGGCCTGGGATCAAAAGGCATTGTCGCCACCACCGCCGCGCTGTCGGTGCTTTTGCAGGAAGGCATCGGCGACACCATTCGCGCCTCGCTCACCCCGCTGCCGAATGGCGACCGCACCGATGAAGTCATCGTCTCCCAGCAGATTCTGCAGGTGCTCGGCTTGCGCCACTTCACGCCGCAAGTGACCGCATGCCCGGGCTGCGGCCGCACCACCAGCACGTTCTTCCAGGACATGGCTGATCAGATCCAGACCTACCTGCGCGAGCAAATGCCCAACTGGAAGGAGCGCTACGCCGGCGTCGAAGAGATGAAGGTGGCGGTGATGGGCTGTGTGGTCAATGGCCCCGGCGAGTCCAAGCATTCGCACATCGGCATTTCGCTCCCTGGGACGTTCGAAGAGCCGGTCGCGCCGGTCTACGTGGACGGCAAGCTCTCCACCACGCTGCGCGGCGACCGCATCGTCGCCGAATTCATCGAGATCCTGAATAAATACGTGGATCGCCGCTATGCCGAACGCGTCGCTGAAACAACCAGTGTTTAATCGACTCGCCTAGCCGCGGACCAGCAGCGATCGGATGAGTCCCAGATCGTTCAAAATGCGCCGGCTTTTGTGCGTGTGGGTTTCGAGCTGAGAGATCTTGAACAGCGCCAGGCGCAGGGCCTCGGTTCGTCGCTCGTCGCTGGCGGTGCTGGCATCACCCAGCATGGTTTGGAGCTCGCCTTGCGTTTCGGTAATCACGTTTTCCAATATCAGCATGAACTCGTACGCGCTCTCGATGCTATGGAACGGGTGTTCGGCTGCTTCGGCCATCTCTTCATTAACGCACACGCCAGCCGGGAGCGAGGCCGGCGCTGCTATAATGAACCAAATTTTTCATGAAGCTTACAGGGTTCTTGTTGCTGGCCGGCGGCTGGATCATTGTCCTGGCTGCCATGGTATTGTTGCCCTCCGGAGCGTCCCAAATCAGCTTTGTGCTGCTGGCGCTGGGAGTTGAAGCGCTGGGCTTGACGCTGGTTTTTCGCGCGCATCTGATTCCAGGCAGGGAACGCAGGTGACGCCGGTACGCGCTCCAGCGCTTTCGGAAACCTCAGCCGCGCTCAGTCTCCTTTTCATCCTGCTGATTCCGTGCGCCGCAGCCGGTCTGGCGCTCATCAACGCTGGCCTGGGGCGATTCAGAAACGCGGCTCACTCCATGCTGAGCGCGCTGGGCGTCATCGCTACCGCTGCACTGGTTTACTTCGCCATCGGAGCGGCCTGGCAGGGCTCGGCCGGGCAGCCCGCTTTCGCCTTGCATGTGGCCGGCCAGGACTGGAACTGGATTGGCGCAGGACGTTTTTTCCTGCGCGGCCTGGAATTGGGGGGATGGTCGTCGCTCCCCATGCTCTTCGGATTGATGGGCGTCGGGTTGGCCGCGATCATACCGTTGGGCGGCGGAGCAGACCGCTGGCGGCTGGGCGCTTGTTTTGCATCCACTGTGTTGCTGGCCGGCTGGACCTTTCCTCTCTTCGCGCACTGGGCCTGGGGAGGCGGATGGCTCGCGCAGTTGGGCTTTGTCGATAGCGGAGGCGCGGGCGTGATTCAAGTGGTGGGCGGACTGACGGCGCTTTCGATCACCTGGATATTGGGGCCGCGGAGAGGCAAGTTCAGTTCAGAGGGCATGCCATCGGCGCTGCCTGGTCACAACGCTGTTTTGGTTTTACTGGGCTGTTTTCTTGCCTGGTTGGGATGGCTGGGGCTGGATGGCGCGGGCGCGATTCTTTTTACAGGCGTGGAAGCAAGCCGCGCGGTTTTGATCGCCGTGAACACTACGCTGTCTGCCGGATCGGCGGCGCTTTCCGTGGCTGCGATCACCCGCGCACGCTTTGGTAAGACCGACGCTTCTTTGTGCGCCAATGGCTGGGTGGCGGGCCTGGTGGCGGTGAGCGCCGGGTGCGCAGTGGTGCGTCCAGCCGCGGCGGTGATTATCGGGTTGGTGGCGGGCGCATTGGTCGTCTACTCCGTGGAGTGGTTGGAACTGCACCTTGCCGTGGACGACCCGGGCGGTTCGGTCTCGGTGCATGCCGTGGCAGGTCTGTGGGGTTTACTGGCGGCTGGTCCGTTGGCGGCCGTCGGCCCAGGCCCTTGGCTGGCGCAATTGGTTGGGATCGCCACGCTGCTCGGCTGTATTTTGCCGCTGACGTATGGATTAAATTGGCTGCTCAATCGGGTGTCACCGCAACGCGTCGCGGTGGAGGGGGAACGCCAAGGGCTGGATTTATATGAGCTGGGCGCGGGCGCCTATCCGGATTTCATGACGCATAACGAAGATTTCTGGCAGAGGTAGATCACTGACCCAGTGCCAGGCGCTGTGCTTTCCAAACTGCAAGACGAATGCTCCTCGATCAGTGCTTTGCGATTAATAGCAAAAGACCGAAGATCACCACCGGTATCAGCGCCATCGCCACATAAAACAGGATCTGCTTTACCAGCGGCGTTTTGCGAACCTTCCAATCGCGCAATTCCGGGCGATCGGCAACGCCCACCTGATCCAGGTGTTCCAAATCCCAGGCGAATTCATTGGCCGTCGAATAGCGGTTTTGCGGCTCGCGCTCCAGCGCCCGATAGATGACCTCTTGCACTTCCGGCGAGATTTCCGGATTCACTTCGCGCGGCGGAATGGGATTGTTCATCAGCCGGTCGTTCATGATAGCGAATGGATTCGGCCCCTGGAACGGAGTTTTTCCGGTGAGCATTTCGTATAGCATGACGCCCAGCGCGTAGATGTCGCTGCGTCCGTCGCCACGCTTGCCCTTCACTTGTTCCGGTGAGATGTAGTCGGGAGTTCCCATCACCTGTGACAGCTTGGCGAACGTCAGCCGGCGCGCGCCTTCCTTGCCCGCGATACCGAAGTCGATCAGCTTGATGTTATCGTCGCCGTCCAGCATGATGTTTTCCGGTTTCAGGTCGCGGTGCACCACGCCGTTGCGGTGAATGTAATCCAGGGCGTCCGCGATATTGACGGCGATTTTAGTGGCGCGCTCGATGGGAAGCTTGCCGCTGTCGTGCAGAACCTGCCGGAGCAAGCGTCCCTTGACCCACTCCATCACCATGTAGAGCTGGCTGCGATCGTTGTCGGCCAGCACCTTCATCACTCCGGGGTGATCGAGTTTCACGCCAATTTCGCCCTCGCGCTGAAAACGGTCGTAAAGCACGGGATCGGCCTCCATTTCCGGATGCGGAATCTTGATGGCCACTTCGCGGCCGGTTCGCATATCAGTGGCGCGAAAAATGGATGCCATGCCGCTGCGAGCGACCAAGCCTTCTATGCGGTAGTGATCGAGCTGCTCGCCGGGATGAAGTGTCATGTGGTGCGCGGGAACGCGCTAGTGCGGGCCAGCAGCGGATCTAGCGTAGCTTATAAGGACGTCCGCGATACATTCCCACCCGTTCCACGCTGCGAACTCGGATCAGTTGAACGCTTATATTATCACTGCCATCCCGGTCGTTCGCAATGTCCACCAGTCGCTGGGCCGCGGCGCTGAGATCCCCACCGTTGCCGGCCACTGCCGCCATCTCGGAGGATTGCACGGAATGATACAGTCCGTCGCAGCACAGCAGCAAGACATCGCCGGGAAACACCTGGATATCGCTGGTTTCGACATTGACGAATAGTTCCGAGCCGAGCGACCGGCTTAACACGTGGCGCGTGGAGGATTCCGATGCTTCCTTGTCGGTGAGCAGCCCGATGCGGGCCTGATCCTGCGCCACGGTATGATCGCGCGTGAGCAAGCTGGCCTGGCGCTGGCGAATCAGATAGCAGCGCGAATCCCCGGCGTGGGCCACCACCAGCCGATCGTAGCGGAAGGCGCAGGCCACCAGCGTGGTGGCCATGGAAGTTCCACCCGGGCTGTGCGAACGGCCAGTCTCATAGATGTGTACGTTGGCCTCTTGGGCCAGGCGCATCAGCAGAGCGCTCAACCCTTCGGCTGCGGGAGCTTCTCGAAAGCCGGCGGTGAGGTATTCCACGGCGGCGCGCGATGCCACTTCGCCTTTCTCCGTGCCGCCTACTCCATCGGCCAGCACAAAGAGCCAGCCGTGTGAGCGAGCGCGCGCCGGTGATGCCGGAGCCGCATGGCCCAGATAATCCTCGTTGTGCTCCCGTTGTTTCCCCGTGTCGGAGAGTTGTGCGAATTCCACGTCCAGGGCCAGATTGGATGGCTGTCCGTGGGACGGGGAACCGCTACCGCCTGGCAAAGCGCTCAAATTGTTCATGGATATTATTTATGACTGCAAACATAAAAACGGGCGGACTGAGTAGCCCGCCCGAATGGATCATCTTCGTGTATCCGTCCTTCAGGATACGGCTATTGCGCGGCCATGAACCGCTTGTTGACCAGTGTGGTTCGTCCCTTGGATTTGCTGGAACGAATGAAATAGATACCGCCGTAAATGCCCCATACGGCCGCGATGCCCAGCGCGCAGAGCGGTTCCAGCTTGGTTCCGAAGCCCATGAAGGGGCCGATCAGATAGAACGCCATGCAGGCCAGGTTCGCCAGCAACCCGAACACCGGAATCGCCATGTGCTTCAGGAAGTTGTAACTGGGGTGATTGTGATAGGCAACTATACAAGTGATGCAACTCAGCATGTACAGCAGGAAGGTGCCGAAATTGGAGGCCAGCGCTATGGTCAAGAAGGAATTCGGCAATGCCGCCATCTTGTCGTGAGTCAA
>DATHNM010000042.1:0-2244 GCA_035486095.1 Bryobacteraceae bacterium | reverse complement strand
GGATTTGCGATTCGGTGGCGTAGGCGCTTTCGCCTGCGAGCCGATTTTTTCTCAAGCCCAAACGCGCGGGGCTACAATTCCGCCTAAGCAAACGTCGATGGATGATGTATGGGTAGCCCCGCGCGTCAGCAAGGGGACATAGTATGCGAAACTTGCGCTATGTCCAAAAAAGTTCGCTGGGGCGTTCTGGGTGTCGCCAAGATCGCGACCCAGAAGGTGATCCCAGCCATGCAGCAAGGCGAATTGTCTGAAATAACGGGTATCGCATCTCGCGATATCGCGAAGGCGCAACGCGCTGCGGCCGATCTGAAGATCCCGAAATCATATGGGTCATACGAAGACCTGTTAGCCGACCCCGAAATTGAAGCTATTTACAATCCTCTGCCGAATCACCTGCACGTGCCCTGGTCTATTCGCGCGGCCGAGGCCGGCAAGCACGTGTTGTGCGAAAAACCGATCTCGCTGACCGTCGCCGAATGCCGCAACCTGATGCACGTTCGCGACCGCACCGGCGTAAAAATCGGCGAAGCGTTCATGGTCCGGACTCATCCGCAGTGGCTGCGCGCCCGTGATATTGTGCGCTCCGGCCAAATCGGCGGCCTCCGCGCCATAGTGTGCGCTTTCAGCTATTTTAATCGCGACCCCGCCAACGTCCGCAATGTCGAGGAATGGGGTGGTGGCGGCTTAATGGACATCGGCTGCTATCCAATTCAGATTTCGCGTTTCCTGTTCGAGCAGGAGCCCGTCCGCGTGGTTGGCAGGCTGGAGCGCGATCCAGAGTTTCAGACGGACCGCCTCAGCTCCGCGATTCTCGATTTTCCCGCCGGCCAATCTGTATTCACCTGCAGCACCCAATTGGTGCCGTACCAACGCGTCCAGATTTTCGGCACCAAGGGACGCGTGGAGATCGAGATTCCCTTCAACGCTCCGCCGGACCGGCCCTGCCGCCTCTTCGTAGACAAGGGCGCGGACGTATTCGGTAGCGGGATCCACACCGAGGAGTTTCCGATCTGCGATCAATACACCATTCAGGGCGACGCGTTTTCGAAAGCGGTACGAGAGGGCGGGGAAGTCCCCACGCCGCTCGAAGACTCGCTAGGAAACATGCAGGTGATCGAAGCCCTATTTCGCTCCGCCCACGAAAATAGCTGGACGTGACGTGAGCCAGACTGCCAGCTTGCGCGGCGGTTGCTTACCGCCGCTGTCCAGTTCGTAGAAACTTTCGCTGGCCCCTACTGAAAGCGGAAACTTCGTGCTAACACATACCCAGCGATCAACGCACTCGCAACCAATGCCACCATGTGCGGTACCACGGCCCCCCAAGAATCGCCGAAGCTCATCAGTTTGTGAAGCGCGTCCATGGCCCACCCGGTGGGAAATACCAGCGCCAGATTCTGAGTCCAGCGCGGCGTAATCTCGATCGGCCACCAGCAGCCCCCCAGAGCCGCCATCACGTTACTTGCGATAACGCCCAGGCCGATCACTTGCCCATCGCTGCGCGAAAAATTCCCCAGTAGCATGCCCAGCAGCGCCGCCAAACTTGCGTAGGCGCCCAACAGCGCGAGAATCGCGCCCAGATGATCGCCCCAATTCACCTTAAACAGAATCGTGCCGGCCGCCATCGCAAATAGAATCTGGATGAATCCGAGTGTTACGCGCGCGCCCCACTTTCCCAGTACCACTCCACCGCGCGACATCGGTGAGGATGCCAAGCGCCGCAATATGCCCTGCCGCCGTTCCACTAGCAACGATACGCCGCCGCTGGTGAACATCACCAACAATGTGAACATCACCAGCGTGCCGGGCACGGCCTGCTCGAAACCCACCGGCGGATCCTTGCGCTTTCCGGCTGAGGTGACAGCTAGCGTTATGAGTCGCGGCTGCCGGGCGAGGTCCGCGAACGTCAGGGAGCTGGGTGTGCCATTCCGGAAAGAAATAGCCACCAGATCAGCCAATACCCCATAGACGGCGCGCTCCGCCCGGGTCCGATCGTAGTCAGTATCGATTCCAGCGCCATATCGAGTGAGCTGCAACTTCACCGGCTTGCCCGCCAGCACCGTCGAAGTAAAGCCCGCCGGAATGCGCAGCTCACGGAAGAAATTCTCAACGTGGATAACCTGAAAGTTGCGCTGCTCCAGCCGGCGGATCAGTTCGTCGGCGAGGAAGCCCGCGTCCGGCGGGACCAGCACGGCAATGGGATCGCGCTTTTCATGACTGCCAAAGCCGCCCGTTGCGTTGCCGATG
>DATHNM010000041.1:0-8524 GCA_035486095.1 Bryobacteraceae bacterium | reverse complement strand
GAGACAAAGTGTGCAAGCCAGCAGCCAAGGACCGCGAATCGGATTGCTCATAGCGCACCTCGGCTCACAAGTTTATCGAATACTCGGGCGTCTGTGCAGCGCGCGGGCTAAAGTGGCGTCCCCAAGGGGATTCGAACCCCTGTTATCGCCGTGAAAGGGCGGTGTCCTAGGCCGGGCTAGACGATGGGGACTTTCCGGGAAGGAGCCTGCAGAAACTAATGTAACACGGGCGCCTGACCCGCGTTCCGCGCTGGCTTCGGCGTTTATAGCGTTTTCAAATATGCGATAACGTCGTTCTTGTCCTGCTCGGACAACTGATCCGAGTAAGCCGGCATTCCATTGCCACCGGTGTTAATCAGATCGCGCACCGTGGCCTCGGTCACTGGCTTGCCGTTGACCAGTTTGTCCATCTTGAAGAGCCCTTTTAGCCCTGGCCCTACCTTGGTCTCGGTGCTGTCCGCGTTGTGACAGACCGAGCATTGATCGAAAACTTCCTTGCCCTTGGCGGCGTTGCCCGGCTTCGCCTTATCCTGTGCATTTAACCCGGCCGTCAATCCGGCCACCAATACCGCGCCAGAGGCGCAGGCGATCATCCAATTCCGCATTCGGAGTCCTCCCGTGGACATGTCACAAACCCAGTCTACAATCTTCCAGGCGGGTGAGTCAGCAACAGCCTGGCTGGCAGGGGACCTACGGCCGGGCGACAGGCAACACTCGAAACCGCCGGCGGCCTTGGATGCGATATGTTTCGAAATCGTCGTGGTCTACGGTAAAGATCGTCGAGAGCGATTCGCGCTTTGCGAGGTACACCAAAGTGGCATGCGCGAAATCCATTGGACGGTCCCAATAGCGCGACATCAAAGTGTGTATCTCGCCCAGTTCCGAATCCTGGATGTCTGCTAATTTCAGAGCGCCCGAGCGAACGAACGTCCAAACGCCTTCCATCTCCCGGCGGTCGCTGCCAACCAGATGGAACAGTTCCGTCAGCACGGCTTGGGAAGTTAACAGAGGGAGGCGGAGGCTTTGAAAGGTCTCACGACAGATCCGGCTCCAAGGATCCCTTTCGTCCAACATTGCGATAATCGCACCGGTATCGACGAGCGCATCAGCGGCCATAGCGCCGCCGCAAGCGCTCCCGAACTAGCTGGCGCACGTTCTCCGACCTGTGAGAGTCCCCACCGGTGATGACGCCAAAGGCCTTTGAGGCGGCTTCGTGAAGACGTTTTTGTTCATGATCGTCATCCTTGTCGGCACCGCCCTTCTTGAGCCATTCCTCCGCGGCCAAATCCAGAGCTTTGGAGAGCGAAATCTTGCGGCGCCGCGCTTCGCTATCCAGGCCTGTCTTCAGTTCCGTGGAGACACGCCAGCTGTATACCTCTGTCTTCATGCACTACATGTAGCGCATTTAGATTTCCACGCAGCCGGGATCCGCCGTTAGAATGTTCCTATGGCTAAAGCTCTGAAGGAAGGCGACGCCGCGCCTGCGATACAGGTGGAGGATGATAAGGGACAGCCGTTCTCCCTCGCCAGTCTAAAAGGCAAGAACGTGGTGCTGTATTTTTACCCCAAGGCCGACACACCGGGGTGCACCAAGGAATCCTGCGAGTTTCGCGATCATTCGAAGAAGTTCAGCAAGGCCGACACCGTGATTGTGGGCGTCTCGCCGGATAAAGCGGCCGCGCAATCCAAATTCAAGGACAAGTTCGATCTGCCGTTCACGCTGCTGGCCGACGTGGAACACAAAGTGGCCGAAGCTTACGGAACCTGGGTGGAGAAGAGCATGTACGGGCGCAAGTACATGGGCATCGAACGCACTACGTTTCTGATCGGCAAGGACGGAAAGATCAAAACGATTTTTCACAAAGTGAAGCCCGAGGGTCACGCCGAACAGGTGTATGAGGCTTTGCAGGCGGCATAGACTACGCTCCCTGCGGTCGCGGCTCAGAAACTGTATCGGAGGGCCAGCAGCGCAAAAGAATTGCGATGATACTGGCCCAGGAAATCGTTGTCCTGGCCGCGAATCCAACTGTAGCCTGCGGTGGCGCGCCAATGCTGTCCGAAGGCTTGCGAATATTCGGCGCGCAGCCAGCTTCCCTGCCCGTTCTGGCGGACCGCGGCATCCACCGCCACGCCGCGGTTGGAATCGATGGTGTACTGGGCATGCGCCAGCACCGCTCGCGCAAAACCAAGCTCGGGTGAAAACTGCAGGGTGGGAGTGCGCGCCGTGATGGCGTCACCCGCGTAGCCAGCCACAATAGAGAGCTCCTTGATTTGCCGCTCAAACTGGAGCACATAAATCACGTAATTGTCCTGTTGCCGATCGGGCGAGGTGTAGTAAGCGGCTTCCGCTTTCACGGTGAACCAGCGCAAGGGAACGGCCGCATCGGCGCCATACAAGCGCAGCGCCGGATAGGTGCGCAGATATTCGATCGCGTTTCCCAGCGGACTCAAAGCGCCTTGAAATACCGGCAGATAGTTGAACCCGTCATAGAAGCTGGCCGAGAATTCATAGCCCGCTCCAACATGATTCCAGCGCGCGCCAAAAGCCGAGCGGCCTGGATATTCCGCACCCAGATCCACCAGCGCGATGCCCGCCACCGCTTGGGGCAGAACAGTCCAGCGTTGATCGATCAGCGGCGTGCGGCTGGGGGTGAAGCGCGGCTGCCACACGAAATCCAATGAATCCGTGCCGGTATCGTAGGTGACGCGCGCCGCCAGGACGGCCAGAAAATCCGGATCGGTGACGGTGAGAAAATCCTTGGGCGCGAACCGGTCTGTGGGATTGAGAATGTCGGCCTTGCCCCAGCGGATGAACTGCTTGCCGAACACGGCTGTCAGCTTTCCTTTCGCGATGGTCGCGTTGAACTCGCGGAGCGAGAGTGCGGGACGCTCAAGGGAACGATCCTGCCAGTCCAGATGCGCGGTCCGTTCCACCTCTTCGTGGGTATCGAAACGCGCGTCCAGCGAACCGGCAAATCGCAGCCAGGGGAGCGCTTTGTAAGACGCTTCGTAGCGAAACAGGCTGCTGTCGACGGCGTGACCGCTATCGTTGGGCGCGGTTTCCGGATACAGCGTGAGATCGCTTTCGATAAATCCGCGCTGGCTGAAATCCTGCGCACATAGAATGGCGGGCCACAGCGCCCACACCAACTTAGCCACGCCTGAGGACTTCATCCCCGGCGCAACGCTTCGAGCGTAAAATCTTCGTCCTTCATAAGCAGGTTGTATTCCAGCTTCTCGAGCTTCAACACGGTGCGGCTCTTGCGATTGGCATCGAACACTTCCACTGTGCGCGGCGTCCAGATTCCGTTGACGTTTTGAATGTCGCTGTAGTGGATGCGGCGGATCAGTTTGTCCTTGGAGTAGCCTTCGATCTGCGCGGCCACATAGTTATCCTTGCGAACCCAGACCATCGATGAAGTGTACTGGGACGATTTCGATTCCTTGGGCTTCGATTCGATTTTCCAGCAAGCTGCGCCGTCGATGGTGTCGTCGCCGGCGAGTTTATAGTCGAACTGATCCACGTCGCGCTCCTCCAGATCTTCAAAGCTGAAGTCGGTGCCGAAAAATCGCGTGGAACGGTCCTGCATGGCGATGCGCCGGTCGCGTTCGATGGCGGGCGTCCACATCCATTGGTCCGAAGCGCGGTCCGTGTGGTTCACAATCAGCAGCGCGACGCCTTTTACCTCAGCCGGCGCGGTGAATCGCAAAATCGCTTTGCTCGTTCCAAACGATCCTATGCGCTGGTACACCCAGCGTTTCACACTGACTTTATTGGACGCGCCGATCACTTCGAGCGTCCCTTCGTACTGCTGCGATTTCGATCGCGAACGATTTTCGGACTCGGCCACGATTTGTCGCGCGGCATTGTCTTGAGCCAGCGTGCCGCTCGCGGAAAGCACGAGGCCAAGGGCCACCGCGAATCTATTCATATTCAAGAGCCTCCACCAGCGAGCCACGGACGGCTGTCTCGGCTGGTGCGATCGCAGACAGGAATGCCACCAAAAGAATCCCCGGCAGCAGCAACAGCGCGATGGTATATGGATATTCGTAACTGAGCCGCAATCCGGCCATGTCTTCGGCCGAGATGTGCAGGCTGTAATAGAGCTGCAGCGCGCCCAGCGCCAATCCTAGTATCAAACCGATGGTTCCCACCGCCAGCGCCTCCAGCCAGATGGTTCCGCGGATCTGATTACGCAGCCCGCCCACGGCTTGCAGCACACCCAGTTCGCGGCGCCGATCGGTGATGGAAACAGTGAGCGTGTTTACGATGCCCAGTATCGCGACGAACACCGCAACCGCGATCTGCACATATGTGATGCCGAACCACTGATCGGTCAGGCGCAAAATGTAGCGGCGCACTTCCCGATTGGTAAGCACAAAAAGCCGGCGCTGATTACCGAACTGCTCCAGTATGCGCCGCTTCACATCGGCCTCTGACGCGCCAGGCGCGAGATAAATGCGGAATATATTCACAGTGCTGTCGCTCCAATAGCGCTTGTATAGCGAGCGATCCACCAGCAAGCTGCCTTGCTCATCGGAATAATCGGTCACGATGCCGGCGATGGGAAGATGCAGCGCGCCGCTGGGGCTGGGAATATCCACCACGTCGCCCAGTTTGAATCCGCGCAGCAATGCAAAGTTTTCAGAGGCCAGCACGGCTTTGCCTAGCGCCGCCAGCCGAAACATTTCTTCGGTGTTACCGGCTACCGGCGGCAGTGTGGCATGTTTGCGGAGATCGTTGATGTCGGCAGCCACAAACATGGTGGGCTTGCCTTGGATATCGATGCGCGCGTCGCGCACCAGCTGGACGTCGCCAATGCCGGGGATGGCGCGCAACTGGGCGCCCATCGATTCAGGAAAACGAAAGTCGCGCTGGGTGAGGCTTTGCGAGGGCGAGACAAACAAGTCCGGGTTCAGGGCCACGGTAAGCCAGCCGAAAATGGAATCGTAACTCGCCCGTGTAAGGCCGCCCAAGGCCACCACCAACGCGAGCGACAACATTAACGCCGCCACCGCGCCCGATGTTCGCCGGGGCGCTTGCAGCAGGCTGTCCGCGGCCAGCGTTCCTTCAACCGGGCGCAGCCAGCGCAACAGCGGACGCAGCGCGCGCGCCAGCAGCACCGCAAAGGTGGGCGTTAGCAGCAGCGCCGCCAGAACAGCCAATGCATCGCCGGCATAAAAGAAGATGCGGTATCGCTCGAACAACAAACATGCCGCCGCAGCAAGCGCTACCAGCAGGGCGGCAATTCTGCGAAACCGATTCTCGCCCGCGCTCAACTGCTGATACCTGCCTTTCTGCAAGGCCTGCACAGGATCCACGCGCGCCGCGCTGCGCGCCGGAACAACGGCCGCCACCACGCTGGTGATAACGCCCAGCACCACCGCGAACGTCATCAGTGTCGGATTGGTGGATATCTCGTCGGCCTTTTGCGCGATCCCATAAATCTCGCCCAGCAGCGATCCGATGTAACCCGTCATGCCGCGCGCGATCAAAATCCCCACTAACAGCCCCAGGACCGATCCGAACAATCCGGCCACCACACTCTCGCCCAGGAACAGCGTGCGAATCTGCCGCCGCGTGGCTCCCAGCGCTCGCAAGATGCCTATCTCAGTCCTCCGTTGCGTAACCGCGATCTGAAATGTGTTGTAGATGATGAACATTCCGATGAACAGCGCAAACACGCTGGTAACGTTCGCGGTCAATGTGTAGACGCGCGAGATGGAATCGAACTGCTGCGCGCGCGCGGACGGCTCTTGCACCTGGAACCCCGTTCCGAGCAGCGCTTCCAGCTTCGCCTGCACGTCGCCGAGATTCGATCCGTCCTTGATCGCCAGATCGATGCGATCGAATTTGCGGCCGCGGCCAAAGACCTTTTGCGCCGCGTAAACGTCCATCACCGCCAGATTCCCGCCGAAGGCGCTGGTCAATCCGCCCGCTTTCATGATGCCTCGAATGGTAAACAGCTTGCGGCCGTCCATGGTGCTCATGGGCACCTTGGCGCCCAGGCCCAGGTGATTCTCGCGCGCGTAGGTGTCGCTGACCATCAGCGAATCGGGTTGGGCCAGGAACACCAGCGGATCGTCGATGTCATCATCGGTTCCCTGACCACTCGACTCCAGGTCGTAATCGCGCAGGCTGCGATCGCCGGTCATATCCACGCCCAGGATCAGCAGATTGCCCTGCCCTTGCACGCCCGTGCTCACCACCGCTTCGATCACCGGCACCGCCACGCGCACCTGCGGCATGGCCTGCACGCGGTCCAGAACATTTTCATCGAAGCCTGTCTCACCGGCGGAGATCTGCAATTGCGTGGATCCGGCGATGCGATCCACGGTCTGATGAAACGCATAGACCACCGACTGATTGGCGGTGTGGATGCCGACAAACACGGCCACTCCCAGCACGATTCCCGCAATGGTCAGCAACCAGCGGGGCAGATGCTGGCGGACGTATGGCCAGCTAATGAGTTTCAGCAGAATCATGAGCGGGTACGAACACCTTGCCGGCGCGGTCTTCTTCAATGCGCCCATCGCGCAGGGCCACCAGGCGGGCACAGCTCTCGGCCACCTGAATATCGTGGGTGACAATCAGGACCGTGGAACCCAAGCGCTCATGCAGATCGCGAATCAGCGCCAGAATCTCGGCGCCGGTGTGCGTGTCCAGATTGCCGGTGGGTTCATCGGCCAGCAGTACCGGTGGATAGACAGACAAGGCGCGCGCAATGGCGCAACGCTGGCGCTCGCCCCCAGAAAGCTCGTCCGGCAGATGATCGCGGCGCCGGGACAGCCCCACCAGGTTCAACAGCTCGCTCGCGCGTTCCTCAATTTTCTTCTTGGGCCAGCCGCGTAAGTGCAGCGGGATAGCAACATTTTCAAAACAACTCAAGGTCGGCAGCAAATTGAAGAACTGGAAGATGAATCCGATCTTGTCGCGGCGCAGGCGCGTCAATTCGTCGTCCGAGAGCCCGCTCAGCCGCCGGCCGTCGATTTCGATTTCGCCCGAGGATGCGCTATCCAATCCGCCGATCAGATTCAGCAGCGTCGATTTGCCGGACCCGGACGGCCCCACAATAGACACCATCTCGCCGCGCGCAATGAACAGGTCGATATTTTCGAGAGCTGTAACCTCGCGCTTGCCCTGAAATACCTTGCTGACGTTCGCTAGCCCAATCACCCTACTGCTATCATGACCGAAAATCAATGCGCATCGGAATCGACGCCGGAGGAACCTTCACCGATTTCATAGTCTGCCGCGACGACGGCAGTCTTCAGACATTCAAGCTGCGCTCGAATCCGCGATCTCCGGCCAGCGTAATCCTGGCTGGCCTGAAACAGGCGGCGGCCGGGCAGCGCGCCGGGGCGATCCCAGACGTGATTCACGGATCCACGGTGGCAACCAATGCGCTGCTGGAGCGCAAAGGCGCCCGAACCGCACTGGTAACCACGGCGGGCTTCGAGGACGTGATCCATATCGGCCGCCAGAACCGCGCCGAGCTCTACAATCTCACGCCGATCCTGCGAACGCCGCTTGTTCCTCGCTCGTTGTGTTTTGGCGTGCGCGAACGGGCGTATTTCGACGGCGTCATCGCTCAAGTGCCCTCGGCCGCCGAACTCACGCGTTTGAAGGCTCGCCTGCGCCGCGCCCGCGTGGACTCCATCGCCATCTGTTTTCTGCACGCGTATCGCAACCCCGCCAATGAGAAGCGCGTCGCCACCGCGCTCAAGGACCTGGGCTATCTGTGCACGTCGCACGATGTGAGCCCGGAGTTCCGCGAATACGAGCGCACCTCCACCACGCTGATTAATGCATATGTCGGCCCGCTCATGGACCAATACCTTGCCGAATTACAACGCGGGAGCCGGTATCGCATCGCGATTATGCAATCGAACGGCGGCTTCATGTCGACTAAAGAAGCGCGGCGCCACGCCGTCCGCACTTTGCTCTCTGGGCCTGCCGGGGGCGTAGTTGGCGCGCTCGACGTGGCTAAGCTTTCCGGCTTCTCGCGGATTGTTGGCTTCGATATGGGCGGTACTTCCACCGATGTCAGTCTTTGTGACGGCCAGCCGCGCGAAACGCTGGAAGCCTCGCTTGACGGCTTTCCGGTTCGGGTACCGATGCTCGACATCCACACCGTGGGCGCGGGCGGCGGCTCTATTGCGCGCGTGGATGAAGGTGGTTTGTTGCGCGTGGGTCCCCAGAGCGCGGGTGCCGACCCGGGCCCGGCGTGTTACGGCAAAGGCACTCGCCCCACGGTGACGGACGCGCACGTTGTGCTGGGGCGCATCGCGGCGGACCAACTGGTGGGCGGTGAGATGCATCTGGATACGGCTCGATCCGCCACGGCAGTGGATTCAGTCGCACGGCGGCTCGGCATCAGCCGCGTTCGTGCCGCTCAGGGCATCCTGCGAGTTGCCAACGCGAACATGGAGCGGGCCATCCGTTTGGTATCGGTGGAGCGGGGTTACGATCCGCGCGACTTCGCACTGGTAGCTTTCGGCGGCTGCGGCGGATTGCACGCGT
>DATHNM010000040.1:0-8508 GCA_035486095.1 Bryobacteraceae bacterium | reverse complement strand
TGATGGAGACCGGCGTGGGCGCGCGTTTACGGCGTGAAGGGCTGCGGCACGACGGAGTCTGGTTCAGCTTCGGCGGCCGGCGGCACCGCATCGACATGTCGGAGCTGACCGGTGGACGCGCCATCACCGTTTACGCGCAGCAGGAGGTGGTGAAGGATCTGGTTCAGGCGCGCCTGAACGTGGGTGGGCAGATCGTATTTGACGTCCAGGAACTCTCGGTTCACGATCTGGATTCGCCGCTTCCAAAGATTCGCTACACCAAAGACGGCGCCGTGCAGGAACTGGTTTGCGATTTCATCGCCGGCTGCGACGGTTTTCATGGCATCTGCCGTCCATCTGTGCCCGAAGGCGTCATCCAGATCTATGAGCGCATTTATCCATTCGCGTGGCTGGGCATTCTGGCGGAAGCCGCGCCCACATCGGAGGAACTGGTTTACACCTACAATCCGCGGGGGTTCGCACTGTTCAGCATGCGCTCGCCGCAGATCACCCGGCTTTATCTGCAATGCACGCCCGAGGAAGATCTCACCGAATGGCCTGACGATCGCGTGTGGGAAGAGCTAACCGCGCGCATGCGGACCGAAGATGGGTGGACGCCCGCTATTGGCCCGGTGATTCAGAAAGGCGTCACTGGAATGCGCAGCTTCGTGATTGAGCCGATGCAGTTTGGGCGTCTGTTTCTGGCGGGCGATGCCGCGCACATCGTGCCGCCCACCGGAGCCAAGGGGCTGAATCTCGCCATCTCCGACGTGTGCATACTGGCGCAAGGTCTGGAGGCCTTCTATAAGTCAGGCCGGCACGAACTGCTCGACCAATATTCCGCCAGGTGCCTGCGGCGCGTCTGGAAAGTGCAGCGTTTTTCGTGGTGGATGACATCCATGTTGCATTTATTCCCGGGCCACGACGGTTTCGATCATCGGCGGCAAATCGCCGAACTTGATTACGTCACCAGCTCGCGCGCGGGGATGACCAGCCTGGCGGAGAATTACGTGGGTTTGCCGCTGGATTAGATACAATTGGGAGCTTGACTCGCCCCACCCTGCATTTACTCACACTTCTTTCCTGCCTAATCGCGACTAATATTTCCGCGCATGGCCAGATCATGATCGACACTTTCGCGGGCGGCGTTGTTCCGTCGGGTGTTTCCGCGCAGAACGTCGCGTTCGGCATCATTACCGGAATCACAAGAGACCCGAAGGGCAACCTGGTTTTCTGCGACAGCTCGACGAATGTGATCCGGCGGATCAACGCCGATGGAACCATACAGACGATCGCAGGAATGGGGATCCCAGGTTATGGCGGCGACGGTCAGCCCGCGGTGAACGCTCTCCTGAATGTTCCTGGCTTCCCCGCTTACGATTCGAAAGGAAATCTATATTTCGCCGATAACAGGAATTTTCGAATCCGGCGCATCGATTCTTCCGGCATTATCACCACTGTTGCAGGCACGGGAATCCAGGGTACCCTGGGAGCTGACGGCCCTCCCACTCAAGCTCAAATCGCCTACGTGGCAGGCCTGGCCATCGACCAGCCTGGCAACGTTTACTTCGCCGAGCAAAGCTACTCTGTCAACGGGCAGGGTAACCCATCGGAGGTTCGCAGAATCACGCCCTCGGGGCAGATCGAAATGTATGCAGGCTGCGCCACCTGTCCACAGGAAGTGGATAACGTTCCTGCCACGCAATCCGCGCTTACGTTTGTTACGGCGCTGGCTTCCGATCAGGCTGGGAACATATATATATCGGATGGCTCGCACCTGTTTCGTGTTTCGTCCGACGGAGTGATTCACCATTTCGCCGGGTTTGGCGTTGCATCGACCACCAGCACGGGCAATGGCGGACCTGCGCTGAGTGCTCCTCCAAGCGATTTCATTGGGCTTGCCGCCGATTCGGCGGGAAATGTTTATACCGAAGAGGAGAGCGCCACCCTGGGTGGAAATGGCGGATTCGTCATCCGGCGGATCGGAACCGACGGCATCGTCAATGTTGTGGCCGGCACATTCACCGGCGGTTCCGATGCCGACGGTCCCGCGTTGCAGACCTTTTTTGCTACTAACTATGGGGCCGGCTTGATTGCCGATTCAAGTGGTACAGTCACCTTCGCGGAAGGTTACAGAATCCGCCAGGTGACAACTAAATCAACCATACAAACGCTGGCTCCCGCTCATCCGCAGTCGGCGCCCGATGGCACAGCAGCGCTCGACGCGTGGTTTAACTCGCCCATCTCGATAGCTTTCAATCGTGCGGGAGAACTCTATATTGGACAGGCTTGCATCATTCAAAAGATCGATTCCCATGGAATTCTTGCAACTGTCGCCGGCACTGGTGAATGCTCCGCAGGCACGCGGCCGAGCGGCCCAGCGTTGACAACCGAACTTACCAATGTCAACAGTCTAGTCGTTGACAGCAATGACGGGGTCTACTTCGCGGACACCGGTGGCGTTGTGTATCTCGTGTCGAAGCCCGTCATCAGCGAAGTAGCGGACCTAAGTTCCGGACAGCTGGGAGTATTTCCCAAGCTGGCGATCGATTCTCAAGATCGTGTGTACTTCGCCAGCTCCTTTGGTCTTTTGTACCGGCTCACTTCGGGATCGCCACCCAAGGACTTCACCAGTATCGTTGGGGGTGGGGCACAAGGGATTGCAGTCGATGCCGCGGATAATGTGTATGTCTGTTGTCGAAATGGGGCATTTGAACGCTATACGCAAGATCTAATCCTTTCTTTCATCTACGTTTCAGACGTCGGCGGCACCGGTTATGGGATGGCTATAGATTCGTCCTCCAACATCTGGCAGGGTGACAAAAGCGGACCTTACCCGGGGCTATTTAAAGGAGACGTTGCCTTCGGTAATGGTTGCTGTTTTTATGGAGACGGCGGATATGCTGAGTCTGCGTATATTTCCCCTTCTGCACTCGCCTTCGCACCGAACGGCGATTTGTACGTGCTGGACGCAGATGCGGGCCGGGTTCGCCGGATTCATGGGTCCCCGCCGAGTGTGCCGCCTGCAATTTCTTCTGGCGGGATTGTGAACGCAGCCAGCCTGGCGGGAGGAACAATCGCGCCTGGAGAATTGATCACTATCTTCGGTTCCAACTTCGGCCCGGCGGCGCTGGATGTTGCCGCGCCGCAGAATAATTTGCTTCCAGGCGCGCTAAGCAATGTGCGCGTTTATTTCGGAGGCTATCCCGGTAGACTCACCGCGCGCACCGGGAATCAAATCAACGTTTTCGTTCCCTACGAGATTGCAAGCGAAACCTCTGTGCAAGTGTTCGTGGATGTCGACGGCGTCACATCCGCTCCCGTTACGGTTCCTATCGCGCCATCCGCCTTCGGGCTCTCGACCGCAGACGCCAGTGGAACGGGACAGGGCGCGATCTTCAACCAGGACGGCTCCTATAACAGCCGCTCGAATCCGGCTGCGCGCGGTTCAATTGTCACGCTGTTTGGCACAGGCGAAGGCGTCACCACACCCGCGCTTCCTGACGGCGCACTGGTTATCTCGACGCCATATTCCACAACGCAGGCGCCCGTAACCGTGAAATTCGGCGATCAAACTGCCGCAATCCAATATGCCGGAGCTGCTCCGTCATTGCCGACGGGCGTGTTCCAGATCGACGCGACCGTACCTGCAGGCGTCACACCGGGCGACGTGCCGATCACTGTTTCTGTCGGCGGAATCGCCACCACGCGAACCGTAACGGTGTCCGTCCAATAGTTTGCCGCCGTATAATTCAAAAAGGTGGTGTGTCATGAAGTGCGCAGTCATCTTTTGCCTTTCGCTGGCGATGCTCAGCGCCGCCGATAAAAAGCTTCCCATCGACGAGACTTCCAACGATCTGCTCGCGATATCGGTTTCAGCCCCGCTGGATAAAGATCAGATCAAGCAGGAGCTGGGATCCGCTTTGGGCGATGACATCGTGGCGATCCGGGTCACGGCGCGCCCAGTGAGCGACAAACCGGTTCAACTGAGCCTGGACGATTTCCTGCTGATCTCGTCCAAGGATGGGCAACGCTCTGAACCTTATGCGCCGGGGCAACTGGCTGGATCGGATAGTTTGGCCGTGACGCCCAACGGAGTGCGCAGGAGTGGATTGGGAGATCATCCCCACCGGCCCACGTTGGGGATCGGCGGCATCGGCATCGGGGCCGGAGGAAATGGCGGGGCGCCCGCGGTACCGGACGTGAAAGTGGAGGAATCGCGCGACGAGAAAGAGAATCCCCTGCTGGCGGCGTTGAACGAAAAAATCCTGCCCGAAAAGGAAATCACGGAACCAACTTCCGGGCTTTTGTTTTTCCAGGTGGTGGGCAAGGTGAAACCAAAGGATCTGGAGCTGCACTACAAGGGACCGGCGGGTAAAATGGCACTCCGGTTCAAGCCGGACAAATAGAGGAAAGGCGCGGTGCGGCTTTCCGCACCGCGCGAATTCCAAGGACTACTTGCTGGCGAGAATGATCTCGGCTTGTGCCGGAACAACGCCTCGCGCTGACAGTTCCTTTTGGCGCGCCGTGGGCAGCACTTTTCGTGCGTCTTCGCTGTACGGGCTCCAAACCGTTGCCAGGAAGTACTCGCTGCCGTAAACGTTAAAGTCCAGCCGGGCCTTGTGGGACCTGTCACGGTGGCCGCCCACCGTCAACAAAGCACAGGACGGCTTGCCACTCGCTTCATTACGCAGCCAGATCGTTGCGCCGTGCTCTTGAATCTGGTATTCGCCCGCCGGCATCAGTTTATCGCCAACCTGGAACTCAAACGGGATGGTCGCCAGCAAATTGACGGTCTGCGAATGCAGGCCAGTGCTTGCCAAGGCGGCAAAAATCGTCACCACCACTAAATGCTTCAGACTCTTCATACTCTGCTCCTTTTTCCCCGGGTTCGTAGAACCCAGTTACTGACTCTCACTGTGATTAGCGTAAAAAGCGAAAAAGTCCGCCAATGTTTGATCGCCGGGTACAACTCCGTGTGGTACAATTCGCCCACGCCTGGTTGAGCTATATGGAAGAGCCCATAGGAGATATCACGCATCTTCTGCACGAATGGCGGGCTGGGAGCCGGGAGGCCGAGAACCAGCTTTTCACGCTCGTCCTGCCGAATTTGCGCCGGCTGGCTCACTATTTGATGCAGCGCGAGCGCAAGGATCACTCGCTACAAGCCACCGAGCTGGTGGACCAGATATATTTCCGCATGGTGGCGGCCAAAGAAAGAGATTGGCAGAACAGGAAGCATTTTTTCGCTATAGCAGCTAGAGCGATGCGCAGATATCTGATCGATCATGCCCGCGGACGCCCCTCGGCGGAGTTTGTGGAGCTGGAAGGATTCGAAAATATTCTACCGGTGGAGGGGGTCAAAATTGAGCTGGCCATCTCGGTAGACCGTCTGCTGGACGAGTTATCGGAAACCAAGCCGGAATGGAGCATGCTGGTGGAAATGAAGTTTTTCCTGGGCCTAACCGACGAGGAAGCCGCCGAGGCCATGGGTGTAAAACTTCGAACCATGCAACGAACCTGGAGCGATGCGCGCCGCTGGTTATATACGCGAATGGAGCCCGGCCATGCCCAAAGCACAGGATGACGATCAAGTAATGACATTGGTGGAACTGGCTTTAAGCCAGCCGCTGGATACGCGCGAGGCCTACGTGCGCAAAGCTTGCGCCGGCGACACGGAATTATTCAGCCAGGTATGGGATTACGTGCGCTGGAACCATCGCATGCAGGATTTCCTGTTGGAACCTCTGTTCCCGGGCTTGCGCCAGCATCAGTTCCAACCGGGCGAAATGCTGCTCGAACGCTTCCGTATCGTCCGTGAAGTGGCGCAGGGCGGCATGGGCATTGTTTATGAGGCACAGGACGAAAAACTGGGGCGCCGCATTGCGCTAAAGTGCGCCAAGAGCGGATTCCACCAGCGGCTGCCCCCGGAAGTGCGCCACGCCAGCGAGATCAGCCATCCGAATGTGTGCAAGATTTATGAGATCCACACCGCGCCCATCCGCGGCGGAGAGATTGATTTTCTCACCATGGAGTTCCTGGATGGTGAGACGCTGGCCGAGCGCCTGAGCCGCGGCCGGCTGCCTGAAGCCGAGGCTCGTGCCATCGCACGGCAGATCTGCGCCGGATTGGCCGAAGCGCATCGCAACCGGGTGGTGCATGGCGATCTGAAAAGTAACAACGTAATCCTGACAGAGGATGCGAACGGCGGTGTGCGCGCAGTGATTACCGATTTCGGGCTGGCGCGCAGGCCACTGGGACCGGCTGGAGACAATCCCGGTAAATGGGCGTCCAAAACCGCGGGATCCAGCCAGGCCGGTGGGACGCCGGATTATATGGCGCCGGAGTTGTGGAAGGGCGAAAAGGGGTCGGCCGCTTCAGACGTTTACGCCCTGGGCGTGATGCTATACGAGTTGGCCGCCGGTGAGCGCCCTTATCCGCGGGCAATGACTTGGCAGGATCGCCTGAAGCACAAGCCATCTTCAGTCGGACACGGATGGGATTCCATTCTGCAAAAGTGCCTGGACCCGGATGCGGCCAAGCGCTATCTGGACGCCGCTGAAGTCGCGACGGCCCTGGAACCGTCGCGCGCTCTTCGATGGTGGCTGGCGGCCGCGGCCGCTGTGGTGCTGGCAGCCGTCTCTGGCCTGGTGACTTTCCAGCGCGCCACGGCGCCACAGGAATCGGTAAGCCTGGCCATGCTTCCTTTCGAAGC
The DNA here is from genome assembly GCA_035486095.1 of Bryobacteraceae bacterium. Taxonomy (GTDB): domain Bacteria; phylum Acidobacteriota; class Terriglobia; order Bryobacterales; family Bryobacteraceae; genus Palsa-89. Next base: position 1,814 of record DATHNM010000040.1, on the reverse strand, counting down.
CGGACCGGATGCATCCGCACTGGCGGGACTAGTGTCGCGCGATACGGCCGCGGAACTGGCGCAACTGAAGGGCGGCAAGCGCGCCCGTCTATCGGTCATCCCCACCGCTGAGGTGGCTGGGCGACAGGTCGATTCGCCTTCCAAGGCGCGAGCCGCCCTGCACGCCACACATGTGTTGCGCGGGAGCATCGCCAGCGTGGACGGCCGCGTGGTGCTGCACGCTTTCCTGACGGATACACGAACCCAGGCCAATTCCGGCGATTGGAAGGCCGAATACGCACCGGGCGAGGTGCGCTATGCGGCGGCGGCGCTGGCCGGAATGGTTACTGCGTCGCTGCGGCTGCCACCGCTCGGGACGGCTGAAGTGAACGCCAAAGCCAAACAGGATTATCTGGCGGGCGTGGCGTTTACGCGCCGCAATTCCACGGTTGGCAAAGCCCTGCCGCTGCTGGAAAGCGCCGTGGCCGCCGATCCCGATTCGCCGCTCACGTGGGCCGCGCTGGCCGAGGCGCAATGGTTCCAGTACTTCATCAGCAGCGATCCGGTGTGGCTGGATCGAGCAACGGAAGCGCTGCGGCAGGCCCAGGATCGCGATCTGGATCTGGCGCCCGTGCATCGGGTAGCGGGATTGCTGCGGGCTAATGCGGGTTTTTACGAGCAGGCGGAGGCCGAATACCAACGGGCCATTGACCTTGACCCATCCAACGGAGATGCTTACCGGCGGTTGGGACAGGTTTACGAGCGCAATAACCGGCTGGATCAGGCGCAGACGGCGTTTGAGAAAGCGGCGGAAGTGGATCCGAATTATTTCAAGGTCTACCAGGATCTGGGAGCTTATTATTCGGCGCGCGGAAATGATCGCGAAGCGGTTCATCAATATGAAAAGTGCGTGCAACTGGCCCCGGACGAACCGGACGCCCATCGGGTGCTGGGCACGGCCTATCAGAATGTGGCCCGTTACACTGACGCGGAGCGCGAGTTGCGCACGGCGGCCGGATTAGCGCCAACTCCCGGGGCTTTGGGAAACCTGGCGGTGGTTTTGATGTATCAGGGTAAAGATCAAGAAGCGATTCCTTTTCTGGTTCGCGCCACCAGCCAATCATCGCGCGAGAGCCTGTGGTGGATGGATCTGGGGACTGCGTACGCGCGGGCAAGCATGCCTGCCGAATCTCAAAGGGCTTTTCAGCAGGGACTGGAACAAGCCGAGACAGCGATGGCGCGCGATCCCCGCGATGGCGTGGCAAGGTCGCGTCTGGCGTACCTGTACGCACGCCGGGGCGATACGAAAAGGGCAGAGTCGGAAATCGCCCAGGCATTGCAATTGTCTCCGGAATCCAACTTCACCCAAGGAGCGGCGGTGTGGACTTACGAGGCACTGGGCCAGCGCGAAAAATCCCTGGCTATTTTGGAAACCTCGGCTGACGACGTCCTGCTGGACGCAGCCCGTTGGCCGGACTTGGCGGAATTGCACAAAGATTCTCGCTTTCAGCATTTGATAGCTTCACGCAAGGGAAAACAATAAGGAGACAAGCCCAATGGCGATAGAGTTTGACATCCAGGTCCGGAACGGCGCAATCAAGATCATTGTGGGGGGCGGCCAGACCAGCGGCGCTAGCACCGCTCACGCCGGGGGAAATTCGCCTGGCAATTCGGGCGGTCACACGGGGGGCGGCGGGGGCCAGGGGGGCTCGAACAGTGGTTCGCACGGGGCGAATTCACCGGGAAATTCCGGCGGCCATACGGGCGGCGGCGGCCCGGGTTCCGGATCGGGCTGCTGCGGCCCGGTGGTGATCGGTCCCATAATCATCGACGCT
>DATHNM010000039.1:0-12407 GCA_035486095.1 Bryobacteraceae bacterium | reverse complement strand
GGCGCATGGCGGAGCTGCGGTTGCACCGGCGCATCACTTACGACGTTCACGCCAACTGGAAGCTCATCGTCGCAAACTACAATGAGTGCCTGCATTGCCCGGTGTTGCACCCCGCCCTGAATCGATTGACTGATTACATGGGGTCCGATAACGAAGCGCCACAGCCCACTTACATCGGCGGCTCAATGGGATTTCGCGGAGCCGCCGAAACCATGAGCATGGATGGAAAGCGACGGCGTGAATATTTGCCTGGCCTGGGCGAGAACGAACGCAGCAAGGTCTCCTACTATGTGGTTTATCCCAATCTGCTGTTGAGCCTGCATCCGGATTACATGATGACTCACACGCTTTGGCCCCGCGCAGTGGACCGTACTGAAATCGTCTGCGAATGGTATTTCCATCCAGCCGAACTCGCCAAACCGGATTTCGTGGCGGACGACGCGATCCAGTTCTGGGACCTTACGAACCGGCAGGACTGGCAGATTGTCGAACTCTCGCAGGCCGGTATTCAATCGCGCGCTTACACTCCTGGTCCCTATTCCGGCCGGGAAGAGCTGCTCGCTGCCTTCGATCAGATCGTTATCCAGCGCGACGCGGGTCTTCCCTAGTGGATTCAGCCGATCGTCCCACCGCTACCCTGCGCCGCGAGCTGCGTCTCAGAGATCTGGTGTTTTTTGATGTCTGCGCCATCGTGAGCCTCAGATGGGTGGCCGCGGCCGCCCACGCAGGCCCGGGCTCTTTTGTTCTTTGGATAATTGCCGCCGTCTGCTTCTTTCTTCCTTCGGCCATCACAGTATCGGGTCTTGCGCGCCGGTTTCCGGAAGAAGGCGGCTTGTACATTTGGACCAAGCACGCCTTTGGCGATCAACACGCCTTTCTGTGCGGCTGGTTTTATTTCATCTCCACGGTGCTCTATCTCCCGTCTCTGCTGCTGGCGGGCATCGGCATGACGGCCTACGCTTTTGGCGGGCTGGGTCAGCGCCTGGCAGAAGATCGCGGATTCGCCCTGTCCATCACGCTGGCTGTTCTGTGGGCTGCGTTTGCCGCCAATTTCTTCGGGATGAAAGTGGCAAAGTGGATCTCGGCCTTGGGCGGAAGTTCGACATTCATTATCGGCGCGGTGCTGGCAGCATTGGCGATTGGTGCAGGGCTGCGTTTCGGCATCGCGACGAAATTCGAACTGCTGCCCAAGGCAAATTTCGACACGGTGAATTTCTGGTCTCAGATCGCATTTGCGTTTGTCGGGCTTGAGCTTGCGCCCATCGTGAGTGGCGAGATCCGCAACCCTGGTCGCGATCTCCCGCGGGCTGCTCTCATTAGCGGCGTCATTTCCGCGGCCTTTTATATAAGCATGACGGCGGCGCTGCTTGTGCTTTTAACTCCGGAAGCCATCAGTCCCATGACAGGTCTGGCCCAAGCCGGCGCCGCCGCCGCTCAGAAATTGGGAGCGCCCATCCTGTCCATTTTGCTGGCGGCCCTGATTGGAATCGCTTTGGCCGGACAGCTGGACACCTGGATCGCTGGAAATACCCGGCTGCCCTATGCCATCGGGCTGGATCGCTATCTCCCACCCGCGTTCGGCCGCGTTCATCCACGCTGGGGCACTCCCTACGTGTCGCTCCTGGTGCAGGCGCTGGCGGCCACGCTTTTCCTGCTCATGGCTCAACTGGGCGAAACGGTTCGCGCAGCCTACCAAATAATGGTGGACATGATGCTGATCGTGACGTTCATCCCCTTCGTGTACATATTCTGTGCAGGATTCCGATTCGCCAGCCGGATCGCGGCCGTATCCGGACTGGCGGTGACGTTGATCGCCATTGCACTGGCGGCCGTCCCTCCGCATGAAGCCGCATCCACCGCCATGTTTGAGGCCAAAGTGGTGGGCGGAAGCGTCTTTTTCGCGCTGCTCGGGTGGGCTCTGTTCAAGCGATACCAGGCGATCAGGCTCCGCGATCCGGGCGTTTCCGGGCTCCCGGTTTCGCGCTGAGCAGACTGCTGCTGAGGGATACTAACAATGTGTTCACGAACCAACTTGCGAAAGGACACCCCATGCGTCTCATAAAAGGTTCAACCCTCGTAGTTTCGATCCTGATGCTCATTCCCGCCATGAGCCAGGCGCAGGATCAATCTGAGGCTTCCCGCTCCGTTGCGGGCGGCGGAGTTTCGGTCCCTGGCTGGACTGGAAAGATCGATGCCAGGGAGGAGCGCTCCGGCCAGACATTGAATGATGCCAAGCTGGCCCAGGAGGGCGACGCCATGCGGGTGATCACGGGCCCCGCCGTCACCTATTGGAATGCCGCGAACAAGGCGTCTGGCAACTACACCGTGAAGGCCACGTTCAAGGAGCCGAAATACATGAACCTGAACAGCCATCCCCATCCCTACGGCATTTTTATCGCGGGCAACGATCTGGGTACGGCGCAGCAAAGCTACCTTTATTGCGCGGCATACGGCAATGGCAATTTCATTGTCCGGGGATTCGGTCCCGGGCCGTTTCAGATGAATGGGCCCGGCGAAGAGAATCCGGCGGTGCACAAGGCCGCTGGTCGCGGAGAGCCGGTGACGCAGGATATCGCCATTTCAGTAAAGGGCAACCGCGTGGAATGTTCCATCAATGGCGCGGTAGTGGCGGGTTTCGACAAGGCTGCGCTGGTAACCGCTGGAAAGCTGAAATCCACCGACGGCGTTTATGGAATTCGATTCGCGCACAACACCGAGGTCTTGGTCAGCGGGTTGAGCGTCGCAAAGAATTGACGGCATGTTCCATCGCCTTTCGATGATCGTTCTGGCCGCTTTTCCTTGCGCGCTCTGCGCGCAGTGGCCGGCTTATCCAACCGCCGGAGTGCCCAAAACAGCCACGGGCGCACCCAACCTCACCGCTCCAGCGCCCAGAACTTTCGATGGCAAGCCGAATCTTTCTGGGATCTGGCGAAATTCTCAGCCGGTTCGCCTCGGCGCGTTTGGCGAGGGCGCGCCCCAGCGCAATCCCGCCGACCCTCCCACCGGGCTCGATCAATTTCGCGATATCGGCATCGATTTCAAGGACGGTTTGCCGCTTCAGCCCTGGGCCGCTGAGCTGAAGAAGCAGCGCATGGCGAGTTTCAGCAAGGACAATCCCGACGCGCATTGTCTTCCGATGGGCAACATGCAATTCATGACGCATCCCCAGCCTCGAAAAATTGTCCAGACGCCCGACTTGATCGTGATCCTGTACGAAGCCAATGACGGGATCCGCCAGATTTTCCTGGACGGCCGGCCCCTGCCCAACAACGATCCCGATCCATGGTGGTACGGCTATTCAATAGGAAAGTGGGACGGAGACACCCTGGTGGTGGAAACCACTGGCTTCCGCCCCGATGGCTGGCTCGACATCAACGGCAGCCCGCTCACTGAGGCCGCGAAGATCACCGAACGATTCCGGCGAGTGGATTATGGGCATCTGGAAATCACCATATCGGTGGACGATCCGAAGGCGTATACCAAGCCCTGGACCGTAACAGTGAGGCAAACCATCGAGCTGGATACGCAGATGATCGAGTTTATCTGCGCCGAGAACGAAAAAGACGTGCGGCACATGCAGGGCAAGTAAATCTTGTATCAAGCTCGCGGTTCGTCCAAGATCCGGTAAATCTGCGACGCGTATTTTTCCACCAGCTTGATTCCGATGCCGGGAATAGCCAGCAGCTCCGCCGCAGTCTTCGGCTCGCGCTCCGCAATCGCCAGCAGCACCTTGTCGGACATGATGCGGAACGCCGGCACGCTCTGCTTCGTTGCCACGGCGCGCCGCCAGGCTTTCAGCTTCACCGCCAGTCGATCCTCACCTTGCTTCGCTGCCGCTGCGGGCTTCTTTGTCTTCTTCTTTCCACCCTTCCTTCCCGGCAGTCTCTCTGCGAGCGAAGCAGTCTCGCGGATCCTCAGCTCCAGCGGCGTGTCTTCATCCAACTCATTGGCGTGGCCGGCGAGGCTGGCGTAGCGAAATGGAATCTGCTTCCCATCCTTCTCGAAAACTGAATCCTCCAGGCGAACCAGCCCCGTGCGCGCCATTGCTCCTATCAGTTCCTCGAACCAGTCGCGGTCCATGCCGTTCTTTCCACACAACTCGGTGTGCAGCTTTCCAACCGACTTGCGATTCGTTCGAAGCGCATTGATGACGTTGCGCGCGACATTCTGCTCCTGCGGCGTGGCATCGCGGAAACGCTGGGCCACGGTGCCTTCGGGCGCGCAAAAATCGCATATGCCGCACGGCTTCTGGCTGTCCGCGGCGTCCCCAAAGTGCCGCACCAGGCTCGACATCCGGCACTGATTGCTTTGCGAATACCGGATCATGGCTTCGATTTGCGATTGTTTCTGTTCGCCCTGCGCGCTGTAGGAATCGCGCCAGTCGCCGGCCCCGCGCGTCAAGTTTTCGTCCGCATCGATGATCACGCCGCTATGCGTCCAAAGCTTCTCCAGCGCTTTCTCGAAGACATCGGGTGGAATCCTGCACTGCTTTTCAATCCACTCCCGCGGCCGGGGCTCCGCGCCCAGCCGCCCATAAATCTGGTCGAGAAACTTCACGTCGGGATAATCCCGCTCGAAAAAGAAATCGTGCGTATGGCGGTCCGCGTAGGAGTGCATCAGGATCGCGCGGCTGGGCTCTCCATCGCGGCCCGCGCGCCCAATTTCCTGGTAATACGCCTCGATACTTCCCGGCAGCGCGGTATGCATCACGGACCGGATATTCGCTTTATCGATCCCCATGCCGAACGCGATGGTCGCAACAATCACTTCGAGCTTACCGTTGAGGAATCCGTCCTGTACGCGCGCTCGCCGGTCGGCATCGAGACCGGCATGATACGCCGCGCTGGGAAAGTCCACGGCCAGCAGCGCGGCCACGCTCTCCGCCTGTTTGCGGCTGGGCGTGTAGATGATCGCTGGACGGCGATCGGGGTCCAAGAGTAACTCGCGCGCCAGGCCGGCACGTTGCGATGGACTGGTTTCCACAACTTCGATGGCAATGTTCGATCGCCGGAAGCCATGAATAAAGCTGGCCTGATGGTCCAGCCCCAGCTGCTTGCAGATGTCATGCTGAACCACCACCGTGGCGGTTGCCGTGAGAGCAATCACCGGCGCCGGGCGCAGCGTTGGAAGATAGCCGCCCAAAAGCCGGTAATCGGGCCTGAAATCGTGCCCCCATTGTGAAATGCAGTGCGCTTCATCGATCGCGATCAGCGCTGGTTTTCGCTTCGCCAGCATCTCTGGAAAACCGCGCACCCGCAGGCGTTCCGGCGCGATGAACAGGAACTGCAGTTTGCCATTCAGGTAATCGATACACACCTGGCGGGACGCCGCGCGGTCGCGTCCGGAATGGATGCATTCCACCGCGAAGCCGCGGTCCCGCAGTTTTCGAAACTGATCTTCCATCAATGCGATCAGGGGACTGATCACAAGCGTTGTGCCGCCGCGCGCCAGCCCCGGCAATTGGTAGCAAAGTGATTTTCCCGCTCCGGTGGGCATCACCAGCAGCGCGTCGCGCCCCTGGATCACAGTGCGGCAGACTTCTTCCTGATTCGCACGGAAAGCCGCAAATCCGAACGCCCGGTGCAGCAGCGCGTCTAAGGTCTCATCAGCGGGCCCGTCGGCGGGCCGATTGGCTTGAGCTGTCGTCGCCGGCGGAGCCTGGACGGCTGGCGCCGGTGCGCTGCCATTTCCGTTGTTCGTGCGGGGCGTGGCCGGAATCCGTCCCACCTTGCCAATCACGTCCCGCACATAATCTTCAATCCCGTGCAGAAAAGGCTCCAGCTGCGCCTCGCCACGCTCTATTCGCTTCAGATTGGCTTCCCACTGGCCCGTCATCGCGGGACTCTTTACTTCCGGATGCACCACTTCAATCAGGTGCATACCCTTGTCGGTGGCTTCCAGATTCTTGGCGTTGCGAACAATATATTCGCGCTTCAAGAGCACTTCAATAATGGAAGCGCGCGTGGCGGGCGTGCCCAACCCGGATTCCTTCATGGCGTCTGAAAGCTCTTTTTCGTCCAGGGTTTTGCCGGCCGTTTCCATGGCGGTCAGCAGCATGGCCTCGGTGAATCGCTTCGGCGCCCGCGTCTTCTTACGCATGGCCTCTGCATCCAGCACATCCTGAGCCTGTCCACGCGCCAGTCCAGCCGGCAAAGCCTGCTGCTCTTCCTGCGCACTTTCTTCACCGGTTTTTGCTGCGCGGTTATTCGATTTCTTCTTCTCGGTCTGGAAATCCAGCACTTTCCAACCCACCTGCTGAATCGCCTTGCCGGAGGAGTGGTAGCGATCGATGAGAGCGGCGTTGGTAATCGTTGTAATCACCGTGGTCACTGACCACACATGATCTTCATGCCAGCAGCTCAGCAGCCGGCGGCACACCAAATCGTAAAGCTTGCCCTCGTCCACAGACAGATTCGCGCGCTCCGGCGAAGTCACGGTGGGGATGATGGCGTGATGGTCGCTCACTTTCGCATCGTCCACGTACCTGCGCCCCAGCGGTTTTTCGCCAGTGCCCGGCGCCAGATGTTCGCGATAAGGTCCTGACACCGTCCGCACAATCGCCGGCAGCGTCTGCGCCACATCCTGCGAAAGATGCCGGCTGTCGGTGCGCGGATAGCTGATCAGCTTGTGCCGCTCATAGAGCGCCTGCGCAGTGTCCAGCGTGTGCTGCGCGCTGAACCCGAAGATGCGGTTCGCATGGCGCTGCAACTCGGTGAGGTCGTACAAAAGCGGCGGTCCCATGCGCTGCGTCTCGGCCTTTACCGATTCAATGGCGGCTATCCCGGTCTTGGCGCGCGCGGCGATCTGGCCGGCTTCCAAGCCATCCGCCGCAAGGCGAGCCGATTTCTGGATCTCTTCCACGTCACGAACCCAGGTTCCCTTGTATGACTCGGCTTCTGGCCGCGCCGCAGGTCGAAACGTCGCGATCACTTCCAGATAATCTTCGGGCACGAAGCGCCGCACCGCCAGTTCACGCTCCACCACCATCGCCAGAGTCGGAGTCTGTACGCGCCCCACGCTCAGTTCATCGCCGTAGGTGAGCGTGTAGGCGCGCGAAAGATTCATGCCCACCAGCCAGTCTGCCCGGCTGCGTCCGCGCGCCGCATCCGCCAGGGGTTCGTAGTCGGCGCCCGGCTTTATGGCGTCGAATCCCTTCCGGATAGCCTCCGGCGTCAACGACGAGATCCACAGCCGGCTAATGGGCTTCGAGCACCCCACTGCTTCGTATATGTAGCGGAAAATCAATTCGCCTTCGCGCCCCGCGTCCGTGGCGCAGATCACGCGCCCCACGCGCGGCGAAGACAGAATCTTTCGTACTACTTCGAACTGATCCTTGGTCTTTTCGTAGACCACCAGCGGCCAGGCTTCCGGCAGCATCGGCAGTGTGTCGCGCCGCCAGGTCTTCCATTGCGCGTGGATCTCATGCGGCTGCGCCAGCGATGCCAGATGCCCAATGGCCCAGGTGACAACGTACCCATTGCCATGTAAATAGCCTTCACCCTTCGTAGCCGCTCCCAGCACCTTCGCGATGTCGCGCGCCACCGAAGGCTTTTCGGCTAACACAGCCACTACTCCGGACTCCGCCGCGCCGTTGCTCAAGTACTCAGTTTAGTGGAAGACATTTCCGTCAGGCGATGAAAGGCCACTGAAAGCTGTGCTGCCTTACTTGTTCTTCCCGATCGCGCCACCGCACGAAGCCGCTCCGCAGGAGCATGGGAAAGTCCTCACGTCCTTATCGAAGTTATAGTTCACAGTCAGTTCCTCGCCCGGCTTGATGGTGCGCAAACTCATATAAAGGACATGTCCCTTCTGGATCCGGCTAACCAGGTTGGGATCGCAGCTGTGATTGATAATCTCGGCGCCGCTGCCACCCACCGAGCCATCCAGCGTCCAATAGGGATCTACGGCAAACAGATAGGTATAGTCGCCGTCTCCCCGAATTTTGGCTTCCTTGCGATTCAGGCGCTTACCGGTGTATTCAATCACCTTACGATTCGACGGAATACGCTGCCCGGCGAAAACTCCATACCGGTGAATCTTGGAGCGCCTGATCAGAAGCTTGAAACAGGCGAACTTTTCGTTGATTTTAGGCGCTTTAACTAGATCTGTTCCCATGCCAATGATCTATTCTAGATGATCCGCAGCCGGGGTCTCTATTGCTTTTTTCAGCGCCCGCCGATCAATAAGGTGTCCAACTTAGGAAGAGTACGGAAGGGGCCGTATGCCTGCTGACTCCGCAATCGAAGTAGCACCGCCTGATCTACAAACCGAAGACTCACCGAGCGTGGCCCCCTTGCGGCCGGCCGATGGAGCTTCAAAACTACTCAAACGCCTGTTATTTGGATTCGCCGCCACCATGACCGTCGGGCTCGCGCTGGCCAGTTGGTACGTTGGCATTCGCATCGTTGCCGCCAATGAATTGGCGCCGCGTACCAGCACGCCACCGGCGTCTCCGCTCGCGGCCAAAGATAATTCGGTGGCCTCAGAGGCTTGGCACACGGTTCCCCAAGCCAATCTCTATTTAGAAGTAGCAGGGCTGGGTCCTCAGCAGGACGCCGACTTTGTAAGAAGCGTACAGGCCAAAGGACTTAAGGCGCAGGTCCAAACGCGCCAGATCCAGAATGGGGACGGCATTCGCGACGAGCGGGCACGAATCCTCATCGGTCCTTATTCCAACCACGCTGAGGTGGAACAAGCGCGACACGAACTGCAATCGGCCGGAGTCCTGGCTGTAGAGACGGCATACTGACGAAAGCCGGTCAGTACTAGTATCGGTGGCTGGGGCGACGCCGAGTCTGATATCCTTCAGTTTTGGCGGCGCGCAGTATTGGCTGCCCGGTCTGTCCCCTACCGCCGGCACGGGCCATGCGATGTACGGGACCATGCAGCGAGCATTCTAATGCAGGACCAATCGCCAAAGTCCCTAAGAATAAAAGTTCGGACCTCTCGTGGTCCCACCCGTCCAGCCATCGCCCGCGGCTACCGCATTCACCCCACTTCCTTCATTCTTTCCATTGGTTTCCATGTCGTTGTGGTCAGCGCTTTGCTCCTGATGCCGCACGTCGAATCCCAGGAGCAGGCGCACACCAGTAAGCCGATTTATGATCTGCTGATCAAGCCGGAAGAGAAGAAAATCATCTGGTACAGCCCGCCCAAGAAGAAGTTGCCGGATGTTACAGCGCAGGAGCGAATAGGGACGTTTCCCATCCCGCGGGCGCCCCAGAAATCGAACGTTGCCATCATCGCCACGGCGCCCAAGCCCAAGTCGGTGAAGCAATTCATCTGGCAACCGATCCCCAAGGTTGAGATCCATGAGGATCTGCCGGCGCCCAATCTGATCGCGCGGGCGGCCATGGCCATCCCCGCGCCTCCTCCGCCTCCGGAGCCCAAACCGAAGATCGACAAGCCAGACACGCAAGGCGTGAAATCTCCGCAGCCGAATATCTCGCCGCCCACGCCAAATGGAGACGTGAACAAAGCCGAGCAACTCAACAAGCAGCCGGTGGAGATCCCGAAGCCGCGCAAAGCGTTCGTTCCACCGCCTCCCACTGAGCGTCCAGCGCACTTGACGATTCCCGTGCAAACGGCGGATGTCCCGCTGCCCGATGCGAATATCACGGGAACCGCCGCCGCGCGCGCCGCATTGCCCGATGGCATCGGCGCTCCGTCGTTCTCTAAGGGCGCGCCTCCGCCACCCACTGCTCCGCCGGGGCCGGTGAACGCGGCCGGCAACGGCAAGGTGGATATCGCGGTAGTGGGTTTGCATCCCAACGACAAGGGCCAGGTACCCGATGGCTCGCGGCCGGGCCAGTTTGCCCAGGCTCCCACGGTGGGCGAACTTGCCACCGGCGAGGTGAAAGGCGGCATCGGAGTGCCGAACCTCACCATCCACGACGATCGCAAACCGTTACCGCCTCCCCCTGTGGAGGAACCGCGCAAAGTGGTGCTGTATGCCGATCGGCTGCGCAGTCTGCCCATCTCCACGCTTTCGGTACCCCTGCGGCCCGCTTCACGCAGTATCCCTGCTTCCATCGAAGGAAGATTCCGGGGCCGCAACGTATACACCATGGTGATTCCGATCGAGAATCTGGCGGAGTACAGTACGGATTGGATCATATGGTTCGCCGAGCGCGAGCCCAAGCCCGGCGCCGAGGTCTTGAACATGCGCGCGCCCATTCCACTCCGCAAGTTCGAATCGGTGGAACCGGTGCCTCCCGGGGCAAGAACGGAGTTGCGTGTTCAGCTGGCGGGCGTGATCTCCAAGGAAGGCAAGCTGGAGGTGCGCGCGCTGCTCAGGAATTTGAATCCGGCGCTGGAAGGCGCGGTGCTGCGGGACGTGCAATCGTGGGAGTTTAAGCCCGCCACGCGCGACGGAGCACCGGTGGATATCGATGTGGTAATCGAGATCCCCTTCAGCCTTCCGCCGCAGGTAGCTCAACGAGCCACGCCTTGAGCGTGCTCCGCAAATAAAAAAAGCATGCGGCCCTGGGTCGAAACCCAGGAGCATCGCATGCTCCTCAATTACCCAAGGAAGGAATTAAGCGTTGGATTGCGCGGCGCGGCGTTTCTGGTAGGCCATGCCGGCCAAACCCAGGAAACTAGCCAGCAGCAAGCCATAGAAACGCGGCTCGGGAACGGCTGGCGCAGTGCCGGTGATGCTGGTCAACAGCAGGTAGTGGCAGTCGGCTTCGATGGCGATGAACTCGTTGCCGCTGGTGTTCTTGGTGATGGTGAATTGGGAAGTGGTGCCATTGGTGGAGATTGCACCCTTGGGCGTGGTTAAGTCGTACGTCATGGAACTGCTGTTGACGTTCTGCGGGGTCGAAGCGTCGGCGTAGAAAACTTCTACCTGATCGGTGGAAGCGCCCGTGCCGGCTTGCAGCAGGAATGAGAGCGAGGTTCCCTTGGCGATGTTGCTGCCCAGCTCAATCTCAAGAATGTTACCGAACGAGCTGTTGCCATTGGCCGTGTCCGTAATTCCGTCCTGGTTGGCCATGCTGTTGCTGCTGCCTTCCGCCGGATTATACGGCGCAATGCCGATGCCTTCGTCAAAGACACTGTCGTTGGTCTGGAACAGTGCGTTGGACCCGGTGCCCAGTGTCGGATGCGACGGAGCGCCCAGGATGGTGGAAACGATGTTCCCAGTGCTGTTGTTGATCTGCTCGGAGAAAACAGAGACGCTTCCCAAGCTGGTCGAATAGGTTGAACCTTGCGAAACCAGGCCTGGATTGCCGCCGAAACTCCAAGTGACTGAGGCGTTAGCGAAGGGAGCTAAGGATAGCCCCGCCGCCACGCCAATAATAGAAAATAAGTGCTTCATTTTAATACGACCCCTCCTCCGGGTCATTCCAATCAAGATCGCGTAAAAGCAAGTTTAGAGTATAAATGTTCTAAAATCTAGTCTTTAAGGCGCTGTGGAAATCTTAGCGGTACCAATTAATTCAGGGCAGAACTAACCAGTACTTTTTGGCTTATGCATATTTAATTCAAACGGCTGAGTAGGTCCGAGGCCCCGGACTCGATATCTTTGCCGGGCCGCAGTTCCAGGGCGTGCGCCAGCAGTGTTTTGGCCTTGCCGCGGTCGCCTTTTTGATACCAGGCCATCCCGGTGTGGTACGCGCATGCCGGATCGTCCGGATATCTGCGGATCAGTTTGCTGAAGATGTCCAGCGCGTCGTCGTCCTGATCCCGCTTCAGGTATACATAACCGAGCGTATCCAGATAGGACGGATTGTTTGGAAATTTGCTCACCGCCGTCCGGGCCAGCTTGACCGCTTCTTCCAGACTGTCGCCGGTTTGCGCCAGCAGGAATGCCAGGTTGTTCATGGCGTCGGTATCATCGGGCCGCTGCGCCAGGGCACGGCGCACCAGTTGCTTCGCTTCCTGCGCCCGGTTCTCTTTTTCCAGCAGGAAGGGCAACAAGGCCACCGGCCTGGGATCCTTGGGCTGCAGCTCGGCCGCTTTTTGCAGAGTCGCAATCGCGTTGTGAACGTCGCCCTTCAATTGATAGACGTTGGCCAGTTGCACCTGCGCATCGATGGAATTGGGCGTTTGGTTCGCCAGGTCGCGAAAGTTTTCGATCGCAATATTGTATTTTCCGGCTCGCAAAGCGGTGGTCGCCATCAAATATCGAATGGTGCGCGAGCCATGCGAACGCGCCAGTTCCGCTTCCAGGCGGCCGAACGCTTTTTCCGGATGATTCTGAGCCAGGTCTGTATCCACCAAACCAGACATAGCCCTCCACTCGGCCGGATTGGCGGCCAGAATCTTGTTAAACGCCCCTTCCGCTTCGGCGTAATTTCGGCGTTTCAAAGCTACATAGGCCAGCTCCAGCCGCACGTCCACGGATTCCGGCACCTGCCTCAAGAGGCTGCCCAGAACCGAGCTTGCCTGATCCAGATCGCCCT
>DATHNM010000038.1:0-14131 GCA_035486095.1 Bryobacteraceae bacterium | reverse complement strand
CGCGCGCGCCAGTGCCAGCAATACTGGCATTACGGTGATAATCCCCAGCGAATCGGACACCCAATAGCGGCCTGCCACATCCTGCCAGTGCTCGCCCGGAGGGAACACGTTGGTGAGCAGGAAAACTGTTGTGCCGATAATGGTGGACACGATCGGCGCGATCACCGAAGCCAGCGCAACCGCCGCCAGATCCAGGAAATGTCCCACCCAGGACCTTAGCTTCGTAACCGCTGAATAAACCCATACCCCCGCCATCGCCCGGCCCATCGCCGCCACGGCCGCGCCCGCCGATGGCAGCCAGGGAATTCCGTCCTGCAGTATCCCGACGAAGTTGGCAGCCAGCAGAACCGGCCAATAACGAGTTCCGAATAATAGGATGGCTACGATGTCGAATCCGGCCTCCGGCCAGACCGGCGTGACCTGTGCGCCGCCGGCGATTAACAGCCAGCCGATCTTGGTACAAGCCAGGTGCGCCGCGGCCAGGATTGCGGCAACCAGAAAATAAGGAGCGCGGCGTAGCGGAGAAGCGGAAAAATTGTCCTCCCGGAACCAGGACAAGAGCGTGCGCAGGTTTGCTCCCAAGCGGGCGCGCGTCGATGCTTGGGCTGATCGTGTCTGTGCCGATCGTGAGTCTTCCAGGGGCGTGGTGACCATGTCTCCGTTCCGACCAATCGACAGAACCGGTTACCTTATATCAGCCGGAACAGAACAAGTCTTTAACGCTGATTGGATGCTCACCCGGGCGGCAGCCCGTAAGTTCTTGCGAAAGCAAGGGATTCTACGACATTCCGAGACCAGAATGTTTCGTCCCGCGCAATTAATCGTCGGGCCGGTGCTTTACCGCCAGGGTTTCCGCGCTCTCGTGCAATTCCGTCGAACGCCGCCTTGGTATCCAGCTTTCCTGGCAATTCACCGCGGCTTTCCCGTTAGCCGGTTTCTTCCTTACATAGGCGCCGTCGGAAAGCATGCGGCGGGCGTTCGCGGTGTCACTCAAGTAGCCCTTCAACAATTCATCGCGAACACGGGCCACCAGTTTGTCGTCCGCCAGCGGAAATAGAATTTCCACGCGATGATCCAGATTGCGCTGCATCAGGTCCGCGCTGCCCAGGTAGACTTCCTCGTCTCCACCGTTGTGGAAATAGTAAATCCGGCTGTGTTCCAGAAACCGCCCGATAATGCTGATCACTTCGATGTTTTCGCTAACGCCCGCCAGGCCCGGCCGCAGCGAACAGATTCCGCGCACCAGCAATTGCACGCGCACGCCGGCCTGCGAAGCGCGGTACAGCAAGCGGATTACCGCCGGATCCACCAGCGCGTTGGTCTTGAAAATGAGGTGGCCTTTGCGCCCCTGTTTCTGGTGTTCGATCTCCCGTTCGATCATGGCTTCCATGCGCGCGCGCAGATTCACCGGAGAAACCAGCAAGCGCTGATAATCGGCCTTGGCCGAATAGCCCGTCAGATAGTTGAACAGATGCGTCACGTCGTCGGCCACTTCCTCGCTGGCCGTAAACATCCCGATGTCGGTGTACAGATGCGCCGTGACGGCGTTGTAATTGCCCGTGGAAAGGTGCACATAACGTGCGATCCGCTCGCCTTCACGCCGCACCACCATGGCCACCTTGCAATGGATCTTCAGACCGATGAGCCCATATACGACATGCACGCCTTCCGCTTCCAGCGCCCGTGCCCACTCGATGTTGCTCTCTTCATCGAAGCGCGCTTTCAGTTCCACCAGCGTGGCCACCTGCTTTTCTTCTTCGATGGCTTCCAGCAGCGCCTGCACAATGGGTGAATTGCGGCCGGTGCGATACAGGCAGGTTTTAATCGCCAGCACACTGGGATCGTGCGCGGCCTTTTTCAGGAAATCGATTACCGGCTGGAACGATTCGTAGGGGTGGTGAAGTAGAATGTCCTGCTGCTTGATGAGCGCGAATAAATCCTCGTCCGGTCCGGCCTGCGCCAGCGGAGCCGGCAGAGCCGGGACAAACGGAACATCCTTCAGATCGGGCCGGTCCAGATTGTACAGATGCATCAAGCGGTTCAGCGACAATGGCCCGTTGATGCGATAGATCTCGCTGGCCTCCACTTCCAGATTGTTCATCAGGATTTCCAGGATGTGGGGCGGCATGTCTTCGCCCACCATCAGGCGCACCACGCTCCCAAAGCGCCTTTGCCGCACCCCCGCCTCGATGCTTTCCAGCAGGTCTTCCGCTTCCAGTTCCTTGATGGCCATGTCCGCGTCGCGCGTGACGTGGAACGGATGTGTTTCCACCAGCTGCATTCCTGGAAATAGCGACTCTAAGTGCGCCGCGATCACCTGCTCCAGCCACACGAACTCAAGGTGGGCTTGCGAGCGGCGGCGCTTCTGCTTGGGCGTCGCGGCGCGGTTGACGGGCACCAGCGGAGGCAGCGAATCGGGAACCTTGATGCGCGCAAAGCGCTCGTTGCCCTGCGTGTCGCGGATCAGCGCGGCCAGGTTCAAGCTCAGGTTGGATATGTGCGGGAACGGACGGCCGGGATCGAACGCCAGCGGCGTCAAAACGGGGAATGCCGACTCCAGAAAGTAGTTCGCGGCTACCCGCCGTTGCACTTCGCTGAGATCGGAGTAATCCAGGATTTGAATGCCCGCTTCGCTCAATTCCGGTTGCAGGCCCGCCAGGCACTTGTAGGCGTCCCCCACCAGGCGCTTCATTTCGCGCCGAATGGCGATCAACTGTGCGCGCGGCGGCATTCCGTCCGGACCGGCGTCCGTGATGCCGGCCTCCATCTGGCTGATCAGCCCCGCCACGCGCACCATGAAAAACTCGTTGAGATTGGAGCCCAGGATAGAAAGGAATTTGACGCGCTCCAATAGCGGATTGCGCCGGTCCTCGGCTTCTTCCAAAACCCGCCGCTGAAAAGCCAGCAGGCTCAGCTCTCGATTGATATACAGGCTGGGGTCGGTCAGATCCGGAACGTCGGCCGGGATCTGCGCCACCTTCTTGCGTTTTCGCGAGCGTGCCGGTTCTGTGCGCTTTTCCATGGGTCGACGCGAGGAAACAATTAGAGTGGCACCCACGCGTTACAATCGCGTGGCGCGAAGGTCAATATTGAATTTCAATTATTTCGTGATGGTGCCGCAGGCGATGCGCATGCCCGCGTTTCCCGCCGGATCGCTCTTCATGTCGTCGGCCTTTTCATGGATCACCAGCGCCGTTCCGCCATTCGCGAATACGGAGTGTGCGTCGTCATCCAGATTGACGCGTTCGTCCACCACCGTCGTCTTAGCGGTGCCGTCCGCCTTCACCGTGAAATTCTTCATGTCGCCGGCGTGCGGCCCATCCGGATTATCCAGCCCATGCTTTTTCATATCGGGGTTAAAGTGGCCGCCCGCCGAAGTAAACGGCGCCTCGCACTTCGCTACCTGATGGATGTGGATGGCGTGCTCGCCCGGCGGCAGGTTCTTGACGTCCAGCTTGATCTTCACTCCCGCTTTTCCGCCGCTCAGCACCGCGCTGCCGACGCTCTCTCCCTTCGCGTCCTTCAGTTCCACGGTCACCGGCTTGGCAGCCTCCAGCGCCGCGGTCATCAACCCGGCCGCCGCGGCCAACATCACAAGTTTCGATATCATCTTGCCTCTTCTCCTTCCAGAATTATCCGCCAGAATTATCTGCCGGAATCTTCGCGCCATTGCATCAGCGCTTTGCGCCCACTGATCTGTGCGCCCACTGTGCCGAAAACGCACGCATTTGAAAACGTGCCAGCAGCCACTCCAGTATGGCATCCTAGGGTATCCGCAGAACTTACTTGATTCGCGCGGGTTTGTTTCAAGTTCGCATTATGATCATTAGGCAATTTTTTATGCCCCTCGCGTTGGGGGTTGTTTCGTTGAGTTGTGCATGGGGCCAGCAGTACGTCATCAATACGTATGCCGGCAACCGGACCGCCGGATTCTCCGGCGACGGCGGCGCTCCCACCAGCGCGCAGCTGGACCTGCCGCTCGGCCTGGCGCTCGATTCCTCTAACAATCTCTACATCGTCGATTCCGCGAACCAGCGCATCCGGAAAATATCCGGCGGCAATATCTCCACCGTCGCGGGAAACGGAACCGGCGGCTATTCAGGCGATGGCGCCGCGGCCACCGCCGCCGAACTGCTGGATCCCTCGGCCGTGGCAGTGGATTCGGCCGGCAATCTCTATATCGCCGATACCAACAACCACGTCATTCGCATGGTCTCCACCAGCGGCACCATCACCACCATCGCGGGCGATAACACCGGCGGTTATGCCGGCGATACCGGCGCCGCGGTGGACGCCGAACTCGAATTCCCCACCGGCGTGGCGGTCGATGGAGCCGGGAACATCTACATCGCCGACTCCGGCAATAACGTCATCCGCGAAGTTTCCGGCGGCATTATCAACACCATCGTGGGAGGCTTTCCCGGACAGTTCCTGAACGATCCCGAATCCGTTGCGGTGGATTCGTCCGGCAATCTTTATATCTCCGAGCAGAGTGGTTACCGCATCTCGAAGTTCTCCAATGGAACCTTGACTACCCTGGCCGGCAACGGCCAAGGCGGCTTCTCTGGCGACAATGGCCCAGCCACCAGTGCCTCGCTTTTTCAGCCCTCCGGTATCGCACTCGATTCCAAAGGCTATCTCTATATCTGCGACACCCTGAACGGCCGCATCCGTAAAATATCGCCTGGCGGAATTATCACCACCATCGCCGGTTTGGGAACCCCGGGTTACTTCGGCGACGGCGGCCCCGCAACGGGTGCGCTGCTGTTCTTTCCCCATGGCGTTGTCGTGGATCCATCCGGGAATGTGTACATCTCCGATACCGACAACTACATTGTTCGATCACTGAAACCTCAGACGCCCTCTATCGCCAGCGGCGGTGTGGGGAACGCAGCCAGCTTCACCCCGAAGTTCTCTCCAGGCGCGCTCGCTACAGTGTTTGGAGCCGATTTCACTGGAACGGGTTTAGAGGCCACTGCATCTACCCTCCCCATCGCGCCCAGTTTGGGTGGAGTCTCGGTGCAAGTGAACGGCGTTTCCGCACCCGTGCTGTACGCCAGCTCAACCCAAATCAATTTCCAGATACCCTGGGAGACCAAAGTGGGATCGGCCAGTGTGCTGGTTAGCGTCAATGGCCTTCCCAGTTCCGCTGTAAGCATCACGGTGCAGGCTGCCGCTCCCGGCCTGTTTGTTCAGGGTACGCATGCGGCGGCGCTGAACTCCGATTTCACGCTGAACGACGATAGTAATCCAGCCAAAGGCGGCGCTACCATCCTGGCTTATTTAACCGGCGCGGGCGCCGTCACCCATCAACCTGCCGATGGAGCCGCTGCCGGGTCGGGGTCCAATCTGTCCACCGTCACTGCCACCGTAACCGCCAGCATCGGAGGCCAAAATGCCGTGGTATCTTCCACCTCTTTGGCTCCCGGCTTCGTGGGCCTGTGGCAGGCGAATATCGTGGTGCCGGCCGGTTTGCCGCAGGGCGATGCCCCGCTGCTGGTTACGGTAGGCGGCCAAACCAGCAATTCGGCCAACGTAAACGTCGCGCCCTGAAACTCGGCAAGCCTGGGCGCGTGGCATAAAAAGAAACATCTTGCGCCCTCATCGGTCACACTAAAAGCTAAGTGGCGACCAACAATTCCACCACCATCCCTGATTCGGACCCGCTTTGGTACAAAGACGCAGTTATCTATGAAGTCCACGTCCGCGCGTTTTACGACAGCGACGAGGATGGAATGGGTGACTTCCGCGGCCTGACCAAGAAACTGGATTACCTCCAGGACCTCGGCATCACAGCCATCTGGCTGCTGCCGTTTTTTCCATCGCCCTGGCGCGACGATGGCTACGATATCTCCGACTACAACGACGTTCACCCTGCCTACGGGACGCTGCGGGATTTTCAGAATTTCCTGAAGCAGGCGCATCGCCGCGGCATCCGCGTACTCACCGAAGTGGTGCTGAACCACACGTCGGACCAGCATCCCTGGTTCCAGCGCTCCCGCCGCGCGGCGCCCGGAACACGCTGGCGCGATTTCTATGTCTGGAGTGATACCGCGGAAAAATATCAGGACGCGCGCATCATCTTCAAGGATTTTGAAACCTCCAACTGGACCTGGGATCCAGTGGCCAAGGCATATTATTGGCATCGCTTTTACTCCCACCAGCCCGATCTCAACTTCGATAATCCGCACGTTCGCCAAGCCGTTCTGGACGTGATCGACTTTTGGTTCGACCTGGGAGTCGACGGGTTCCGGCTGGACGCGGTGCCCTATCTTTATGAACGCCAGGACACCAACTGCGAGAACCTGCCCGAAACGCACGCCTTCCTGAAACAACTGCGCGAGCACGTGGATTCGAAGTATAAAGATCGTATCCTGCTGGCTGAAGCCAACCAGTGGCCCGAGGACGCAGTGGCCTATTTTGCCGACGGCACCGAATGCCACATGGCCTTTCATTTCCCCTTAATGCCGCGCCTGTTCATGGCCATCCGCATGGAAGATCGCTTTCCGGTGATGGAGATCCTGCAGGAGACCCCGGCCATTCCGTCCAATTGCCAGTGGGCGCTGTTCCTGCGCAATCACGACGAGCTGACGCTCGAAATGGTCACCGACGAAGAGCGCGACTATATGTACCGCGTATACGCGCATGACCGTCGCATGCGCATCAATCTGGGGATTCGCCGCCGCCTGGCGCCGCTGCTGGAAAACGACCGCCGCAAAATTGAAATGATGAACGCCCTGCTGTTTTCCTTGCCAGGCACGCCGGTGCTCTACTACGGCGACGAGATCGGCATGGGCGACAACATTTATCTGGGCGACCGCAACGGTGTCCGCACTCCCATGCAGTGGAGCGCCGATCGCAATGCCGGATTCTCGCGCGCCAATCCGCAGAAGCTGTACATGCCCATCACCATAGACCCGGCTTACCACTACGAAGCCATCAATGTGGAAGGCCAGCAGAATAATCCGCACTCTCTTTTGTGGTGGACCAAGCACCTGATCGAGCAGCGCAAGCAATTCAAGGCGCTGGGCCGGGGCGCGCTCGAATTTCTGCGGCCTTCCAATCGTAAAGTGCTCGCATTTTTTCGCCGTTATGAGGACGAGATTGTGCTGGTGATCGCGAATCTTTCCCGCTTTCCCCAGCACGTTGAGCTGGATCTGCCGGATGTGAAGGGAATGACCCCGATCGAAATTTTCGGGCGCGCGGAATTCCCCCCGGTCACCGATCAGCCGTATCAGGTGACGCTGGGATCGCTGGGCTTCTATTGGTTCGCGTTCCAGTCCAAGCAGGCGCATCAGGAATCCATCGACACCCCGGCCACCCCCTCCGGCTTGCCGCTCATCGTTGTGGAATCCTGGGCGCAGGTATTTCAAGGCCGCAGCCTCGCCATTTTGTTGCGCCGCCTGCCCGCCTATCTCAAAACGCGCCGCTGGTTCCAAGGTAAGGACCGCACCATCCGGACCATCGATGTTCTCGACACCGTTCCCATCCCCGACACGTCCGCTCATCTGCTCCTGGGCCAAATAGAATATACCGACGGCGATCCACAGATTTACGTATTGCCAGGTTCGGTTGCCACCGGCGATGCCTCTGAACAGGTGAAAGCTAATTTGTTGGATGTCTCGGTCGCACAGCTGCATGCCGAAGACGGGACGCGCGGCGTTCTGTATAGCGCGATCTTCGATCCTGCGTTCGGCAATGCGCTCTTCAGCGCCATTCTCCGCCGCCGCCGTTTTCGCGGACGCGCCGGCGAACTGGTAGGCTCCCATACACGCGCCTTTCGCGCCGCTTGGGGTGAAAGCCATCCCGATCTTGGACCCGCCGTGTTGAAGGCTGAACAGTCCAACACGTCCATCGCATTCGGGAATCGTTTCATCCTGAAGATCTATCGCCGCGTGGAGCCGGGTATCCATCCGGAAATCGAAATCGGGACGTTCTTAACGGATAGAAACTTTCCCTACAGCGCGCCCCTCACCGGCGCCATCGAATACCGCGCCAACAACGGTGACCAAATCACGGTCGCTTCCCTGCATGCCTTCGTGCAAGATCAGCAGGGCGACGCCTGGACCTACACGCTGGATGCCCTGAGCCAGTTTTTCGAAGCGGCGCTGACGCGCAAGGAGAGCGATTTCACGGGTCCTGAAGGCAGCCATCACCCCTTCGACCTGCGCCATGTCGAGATTCCAGCGCACGCGCATGAATCCATCGGCAGCTATCTGGATTCAGCGCAGCTGCTGGGCCGCCGCGTCGCGGAGCTGCACCTGGTGTTAAGTTCAGATCCGTTGGATCCCCAGTTCGCGCCCGAACCATTTACCGACCATTACCGGCATGCAATATTTCATGGCTTGATGGGTCAGGCGGCCGAAGCTTTTCAGCTCATGCGGCAGCGTCTGAAATCCCTGCCGCCTTCGGTGCAGGCTGACGCGCAAAAGGTGTTGGATCGAAGAGAGGATTTGCGCGCCCGCGCCCGCCTCATCTCAGACCGCCGCATCTATTCGCTGCGCACCCGCCTGCACGACGATCTGGGATTGAATCGCGTGCTGCATACCGGCAAGGATTTCGTGTTCATCGGATTCGATGGCCCGTCCGATCGCACTTTAGGCGGCCGCAGGATTAAACGATCGCCCCTGCGCGATGTCGCCAGTATGCTGGTCTCGTTCCAGTATGCAGCCCAGGCCGTTTTCTTCGATCAGCTTCCCGGCGTGACGCTCCGCTCGGAAACCACGAATGCGCTGGAGTTTTGGGCGCGTTATTGGTCCGATTGGGTATCGGCAACATTTTTGAAGGGATATCTGGACGCATTGGGCCCCAGCCCGCTCGTTCCATCCAATGACGAGGACCTCAGATTGCTGCTCGATCATTGCCTTTTGGAACAAGCGCTGGAAGGCGCCAGCGGGGAACTTCGCAACCGTCCCGATTGGGCTCGAGTCTCCATCGGAATGCTCCTGCGGATTCTCGAATCCCCCATGCCCGCCGCTTCGTAACTCGATGTGAAATCTTATCGGCCCGTGAGAGTCCATATTGGGAGTGGCGCTGAAATCCTGAATCCTCGATTCTGTATTCCACGGCCGCACGTCTATGAAACGCCGCGAAACCCAGCCAGTTTACACACCCTTAGCCACCTATCGCCTGCAGTTCAACAAATCCTTCACCTTTGAGGACGCCGCCAATCTGGTGGATTACTTGGATACCCTCGGAATCACCGACATCTACGCCTCGCCATTCCTGATGGCGCGCCCCGGAAGCGTCCATGGCTACGATGTTACAGATCATTCGCGCTTCAATCCCGAGATTGGCGATGCGGCGTCCTTCGCGCGGCTTTCGTCCGAGTTGCAGAGCCGTAAAATGGGTTTGATCGCCGACGTGGTTCCTAACCACATGTGCATCTCGCATCCCTCCAACTTGTGGTGGTGGGACGTATTGGAGAACGGGCCCAGCAGTCCTTTTGCGCGCTACTTCGATATCGATTGGCGCCCGCCCAAGGAAGAGCTGGTCGACAAAGTTTTGCTGCCCACGCTGGGAGATCAGTACGGCCGCGTGCTGGAGAACCAGGAAATCCACATCGCTTACGCCGACGGCCAATTTCACGTTTCGGTTTATGACACCCCGCTCCCGCTGGCGCCCCGCACCTGGACCATGATTCTGGAACCGGCAGTGGCCAGATTGCGCGAAAAGCTGCGCGACCACCAGGGTTCCGAAAACGAGCACGTGGCCGAAATGGAAAGCATCGTCACCGCTCTGGGTCACCTGCCCGGGCCCACGGAAACAGACGAAGCCAAGATCCGGGAGCGCCAAAGGGAGAAGGAAATCGTCAAGCGCAGGTTGTCCGGTTTGCTCGAAGCGAGCCCCGACGCCCGGGAAGCTATTGATGCATCGTTACTCGAAATAAACGGCCGTCGCGGCGAGCCGCACAGCTTCGATCGCCTGGAGCGCCTGCTCGAAAGCGAAGCTTATCGCTTGAGCTTCTGGCGCGTCGCGATGGATGAGATCAACTATCGCCGCTTCTTCGACATCAACGATCTGGCGGCCATTCGCGTGGAAGATCCCGAAGTGTTTTCGGCAGTCCACGCGCTGGTTTTCGATCTGGTGCGCCAGGGCCAGATCCGCGGGCTTCGCGTGGATCATCCCGATGGCTTGTTCGAGCCTGAAAAGTATTTCCGCTTCCTGCAGGACGGCTGCAAAGCCTGGACCGCCGCTGCCAACGGGCATGCCAAGAACGGAAACAGCAAGCAAAATGCCGCCAACCGGACGTTCTATATCGTGGCTGAGAAAATTCTCACCGGTAATGAACCCCTGCACGCGGAATGGGCCGTGGAAGGCACTACCGGTTATAGTTTTCTGAATCTGGTGAATGGGCTCTTTGTGGATCGTACCAAGGAAAAGGCGTTCCAGCAGCTGTACCGGCGGTTCACTGGATGGACCCAGGCCTTCGACGATCTGGTGTGCGACAGCAAGCGGCTTATCCTGCAAGTGGCCATGTCAAGCGAGTTGAATGTGCTGGCTCGCAAACTGGATCATATTTCCGAGCAGCATCGCTGGTCGCGCGATTTTACGCTGGAAAGTCTGCGTGACGGGTTGCGCGAAGTGCTGGCCGCGTTTCCGGTCTATCGCACTTACGTGTCCAACGATCAGACCGAAGTGGACACCCAGGATCGCCGGCAGGTGAACATTGCCATTCGCGAGGCCAAGCTGCGGAACCCCGCGCTCAGTGAATCGGTGTTCGACTTTATCCAAAGCGTTTTGCTGCTGGAGCATCCCAACGGAGTGGACGACGCCCAGCGCGCTGAACGGAAAATGTTCGCCATGCGCTTCCAGCAGCTCTCCTCGCCCGTGATGGCCAAAGGCGTGGAAGACACGGCCTTCTATCGCTATTACCCCCTGGCGTCTTTGAATGAAGTGGGTGGAGACCCTGCGCATTTCGGCGTTTCGTCGAGCGCCTTCCATCGGCGGAACCTGATCCGCCGCGAGTTGTGGCCCAACAGCATGAGCGCCAGTTCCACGCACGATACCAAGCGCGGTGAAGACGTTCGCGCGCGCCTCAACGTGCTGTCTGAGGCGCCCGGCGAATGGTATCGTGCCATTCGCCGCTGGCGCGATCTGAATCGCTCCGCCAAAACGCGCGTGGATGACCGCCAGGCCCCGGACGCCAACGAAGAGTATCTGCTGTATCAAACCCTGGTGGGCACTTGGCCTTTGTATCCCATGAAGCCCGAGGAGCACGCCGCCTACGTTAAAAGAATCGACGGATATATGCAGAAAGCCCTGCATGAGGCCAAGCTTCACACCAGTTGGGTGAATCCCCACGGCGAGTACGAACAGGCCGTAAGCCGGTTTGTGGAGCGCGTGCTGGAGCCTTCGCCCGGAAATGTCTTTCTGCAGGAGTTGGCCCAGTTTCAAGCGCCCATTGCCAAAGCCGGAATGTACAATTCCATAGCCCAGTTAGTGGTGAAAATCGCGTCGCCCGGTGTGCCCGATTTTTATCAGGGCAACGACCTTTGGGCTTTTGATTTGGTGGATCCCGACAACCGCCGCCCCGTAAATTACGAAGTGCGCCGGCAAATGCTAAACAGTTTGCGCGAGCAGGCCGAACGCGATCGGCCCGCGCTGGTGGACAGGCTGCGCGAGAACCCCTGCGACGGCGCCATCAAACTATTCATCACCAGTGAGGCCTTACGGTTCCGTCGCGAGCATCGCGATCTGTTCGCCCAAGGCCGCTATGCAACCCTGGGGATCAGCGGAGCTCGCGGGCGCCACGTGGTGGCCTTCTCCCGCTCCATAGCCAACCAGACCCTGTTCGCCTTAACCGGCCGCTTCTTCCTCAAATTGTGCAACTCCCACCGCAAACCGATCGGTGACACCTGGGGCGATACCGCCATCGAGCTTCCCAAGAAGACCCGCCATGACGCGTTTCGCGATGTTTTCACCGGCGAAACTATAACCGCCGAAGAGCGTGAAGGGGGAAGATTCCTTCCGCTGAATAAGGTCTTTTCACGCTGCCCCGTCGCACTCCTGTTCGCGGAGAGCGCGGGTTAATGCAGCAAGCTACACCCTGGCGCCTGTCTTATGGCGCAACTCCGCTGCCGGACCAGGGTGTGCAGTTTCGCGTCTGGGCTCCGGATGTCAGTTCGCTGTCCGTTCAGTTATCGCAAGGCCCTGCGCTGAGCATGAAGCGAGCCGGCGAAGATTTCCTGCTGCTGGTTCCCCACGCCAAGCCAGGTGACGCCTATTCGTTCCTTTTCGAAGATGGCCGCCAGCGCCCCGATCCAGTTTCGCGCTTCCAACCCAACGGCGTGCACGGCCCGTCACAGGTGATCGATCCGCATGCCTTCGCTTGGTCCGACCAGGGTTGGAAGGGCCTCGCGCTGTCGGAATACATTTTGTATGAGCTGCATATCGGAACGTTCACGCCCGAAGGCACCTTCGACAGCGCCATCCCGAAGCTTGCTCACTTGAAGGAACTTGGTATCACGGCAGTGGAATTGATGCCGGTGGGCGAGTTTCCAGGCACGCGCAATTGGGGCTACGACCAAGTGGACCTATACGCGCCCCACTCGGCCTACGGCGGCCCCCTGGGCCTGAAGCGCTTCGTGAATGCTTGCCATCAAGCGGGCCTCGCCGTTGTGCTGGACGTTATTTACAACCATGCCGGTCCGGAAGGCAACTACCTGGGTGAGTTCGGACCTTATTTCACAGATCAGTACCGCACCCCTTGGGGACGCGCGATAAACTACGACAACGCCGGCAGCGATGGAGTCCGCCGCTTTGTCATCGACAACGCGCTCTATTGGGTGACCGAATACCACATCGATGCGCTTCGCCTGGATGCCATCCACGGAATTTTCGACTTCGGCGTCCGCCACATTCTGGCTGAATTGCGCGACCGGTTTCAGGAGCAAGCCACCCAACTGGGACGCCGGGCCTGGATCATCGCCGAAAGCGATCTGAACGATGTCCGCGTTCTCCATCCACACTCAGCCGGCGGCTATGCGCTGGATGCCCAGTGGCTGGACGAATTCCATCACTCCGTACGAACTTATCTTACTGGCGCGAATCGCGGATATCTGGCTGGATTTGGGGAGCTGCGGCACATCCAAAAGGCCATTACCGAAGGCTTTGTTTATGACGGGGATTACTCGGCTTTCCGCAGGCGCCATTTCGGAAGTTCCTCGCGCGATCTGCCGGGCCAGCGCTTTGTCGCCTTCATTCAGAATCACGATCAGATCGCCAACACCAGCCAGGGCGCACGCTTGTCCCACCTCATGGCGCTTCAGCAATACAAGATAGCCGTCGCGCTCTTGTTGTGTTCACCCTGCCTGCCGCTGCTATTCATGGGCGAAGAATTCGCCGAGACCAATCCGTTCCTCTATTTCACCAGCCACGGGGACCCTGGCCTGGCGCGATTAGTCAGCGAAGGCCGCTGGAAGGAGTTTGAAGAGTTCACCGTGGCTGGTGATTTCGTGGATCCTCAATCGCCCGAAGCTTTCGAACGATCGAAGATCAGTTGGCATTTGCTGGAGGAACCAGCGCACCGCGAAGTCCTCCAGCTATATCGGGACCTCATATCCCTGCGCAAACATTGGCCGCCCCTGAACAACGGCCGCAAAGATCTCACACAAGTTGAATTCAGTGATGCCGAACGCTGGCTTCGCATGCAACGAAGCGATCCCGGCGGCTCAACCGCCCTACTCATATGCAATTTCTCAAACACGGAAATCGCATCCACCGAATCTTGCGAACCAGCCTTCAGCACCGAACCCCATGTTCCGGGTTCGAAAACCGTGCCGGCATGCACAGCATCCCTGTACCTAGCCAACCCCAATCCCTAGCCTCACGCCTTAGTGGCAATAGTCCGATTGCGCGGCCGGTCGCTGGTGGCAAAATCAGCCTTCGCTTCCGTAGTCGCCGACACGTCTTCAGCGCCCGTCTGCACCAGAATTTCGCGCGCGGATTTCACCCACTCGCGATCGTCGCAATGCACTGAGAGCAAAATTCCGCCCTTGCGAATCCGGCCCTCATAGCGCTTGGCTTCGTACTCCGGCGTTCCCAGACCAACCAACGATCCCGCCACGCCGCCCAGCACGCCGCCCACACCAATACCGCTCAGCATCGCCATGATGGGACCCGCTGCGAC
>DATHNM010000037.1:0-2458 GCA_035486095.1 Bryobacteraceae bacterium | reverse complement strand
GACGACGCGGATGCCGGAGTGGATACCGGGGCGAGTAACCAGCAATAATGAACGCACAGGGCGGGACCCGATTTGGTGGCTTTTAGCCGGATGCATCGCCCAAAAGTCGTGGATCGTTTTTGTTCGCCGATTAACACCGCTCAGCTGTTAGCGGATAACTGAAAGGGCTCATGAGAACGCTATTTCTGAATCCACCTTCCTTTGAAGGCTTCGATGGCGGTGCGGGTTCGCGCTGGCCTGCCTCGCGTGAAATTGAATCCTACTGGTATCCGGTGTGGCTGGCGTATCCCGCCGGAATGCTGGAAGACAGCAAGCTGGTGGATGGTCCGCCGCACAAGTTCAGCATCGAACAGACCGTCGCGATGGCGAGTGATTTCGAGCTGCTGGTGTTGTTCACCTCCAGCCCCGGATTCGACGTGGACGTGCGGATCGCGGAAATGATGAAAGACGTAAACCCGAAAATGAAGGTGGGTTTCGTCGGTCCCCCGGTGACCATCGAGCCGGAGAAATCCCTGCGGGCGTCCAAGGCCATCGACTTCGTGGTGCGCCGCGAGTTCGATCATCAGATTGCGCAATACGCCAAGGGCACCCCGCTGTCAGATCTTCCCGGCGTGAGCTACTGGAAAGACGGCGACGTGGTGCACAATCCGGAAGGCGGCGTCATCGAGAATCTGGACGAATTGCCGTGGGTGACCAAGGTTTACAAGCGCGATCTGGATTTTAAGCGCTACAACGTTCCGTTTCTGCTGAACCCGTTCGTCTCGTTTTATACGACGCGTGGCTGTCCCGCCATGTGCACTTTCTGCCTGTGGCCGCAGACGCACTCCGGACACCGCTGGCGTTTACGATCGTCGGACGACGTGGCTGCCGAGTGCAAATATACGCTCGAAAACTTCCCCGGACTGAAGGAAATCTTCTTCGACGACGACACCTTTAACTATCGCAAGGCGCGCGCCATTGAGCTATCGAATAAGCTGGGGCCGCTGAATTTCACCTGGAGTTGCACCTCGCGCGTCACCACCGACTACGACACCCTGAAAGCGATGAAAGATGCCGGCTGCCGTCTGCTGATTGTGGGCTACGAATCGGGGGACGAGCAGATTCTGAAGAACATCAAGAAGGGCGCCACCATCGATATGGCGCAGCGCTTCACCGAAAATTGCCACAAGCTGGGCTTGACCATTCATGGCGACTTCATCGTCGGTCTGCCCGGCGAGACGCGCCAGACCTTGCGCAAGACCATCGAATTCGCCAAGAAGCTGGATGTGGAAACCATTCAGGTTTCGCTCGGCCATGCATTCCCCGGCACCGAATTCTACGAGCACGCCAAAGAGAACGGGCTGGTGAGCATCGCGGGCATGACGGACACGGGCGGCCATCAGCTTCCCAACGCCGTTTATCCGGGGTTCGATCGCGGCGAACTGGTGGAATGGGTAGACCGCTTTTACTCGGAATATTACTTCCGTCCCAAGGCTGTCTGGCGCGTGGTATCGAGCGCGATTCGCAACAATGATGTTCCGCGCCTGTACAAAGAGGCGCGCGAATATTTGTTCGTCAGCAAAGGCCGCAAGAAGTTCGTCAAGGAACAGAAGGAAGCTTCCGCGGCGCTGCGGGGAGCCGAGGGCGGCGCTTCCTAGGAATGGCCGGCCGCGCTGGGGTCCGAGCCGTGGTGGATCAAGCCCAAGTCACCAGCCCTGACGCCAGGCGAGTAGATTTCAAAACCAAGGTCCTGACGGCTTTCGTGGTGAGCACCAACGTGCTCGGCAACTTTGCGATGTCCTGGGGCATGAAGCACCAGGCCGTCGACCTGGGTCTTTCTCCGTTCGCCTACATCCGCTTGATCTTCACCCCCTGGGTGCTGCTGGGAACGCTGCTCCTGATTCTGTGGCTGCTCTCGCGCATGACGCTGCTGGGCTGGGCGGACTTGAGCTACGTGCTGCCCGTAACCTCCATCGGTTATGTTTTGAGCGCCGTATTGGGCAAGGTGTTTTTCGGCGAGCAGGTCACCTGGCAGCGCTGGCTGGGAACCGCGTTCATCGTGATCGGCATCGTTTTTGTCGGGCTGACGGCAGCCAACACCACCAAACGGGAGCCCTCGCAATGAAGTGGCTGATGGTGGCCATCATCGTCGGGTCTACCGTGCTGGCCGATCTGCTGCAGAGTTTCGAGATGAAGCGCCATGTGGTTGCCGCCGAAGATTTACGCCCCGGACGATGGGCCGGGATGCTGCGCGGACTCGCCCAGCGCGGTCCGCTGGTGTTGGCTGTATTCTTCATGGCCATTTCTTTCTTCGCCTTCATGAAGCTACTGTCGGTTGCCGATTTGAGCTTCGCAGTTCCGGTGACTGCCGCCAGCGTGGCGCTCGAAACCGTGCTGGCCCGGTTGGTGCTGCGTGAAAACGTCACGGCGCTGCGCTGGGCGGGCGCGCTTTCGGTGGCTTGCGGAGTGGCGCTGTTGG